>JAFOIY010000091.1 GCA_017420505.1 Solobacterium sp.
GGCAAGATCGAACTGTCTGCGGAAGGGGAAGAGTCCGAACTGGATATTATACTCCGGAAGGAATTCACCGGCAGAGGATACGGTCTGCAGGCATTCCGGCAGCTGCTGCAGGAAGTGCAGCATACAGGCTTCTGCACGTATATCACAGCGTATGTGCATAAAGAAAACATCCACGCAAGGCGGATGCTGGCAAAAGCCGGTATGCGGCAGACCAGGCCGTTCTCAGCGGATGTCCTGGTTCCGGACAACGGTATGTACCGGCTGAAAGCTGTGGAAGGGTACGAGTACATCCTGTACCTGGAAGAAACAGAACCGCACCATTGAACGGTGCGGTTTTTGTTTATTTTACGGGTTCTTCCACTATCGGAACCGGAATCATCTTCGGCTTCATGAACAGGCTGCCGCTGCTGGCCAGGGTAACGACCGCAATGTAGTAGATGCCCAGTGAGATGATATGCGAGAAGAAGGTTGTTCCTCTGACCTGATTGTTGATCAGCAGGATGCCGGCAATCATCAGCAGGAAAGAACCTCTGAACAGCCGCGGTGAAAGGTGGAAGGAAGTGACCGTCATGCCGAGCACCGCCGGTATATACAGTACAGCCAGTACACGGGCAATGCCGAACTGTCCGGGCACCTGGGTAACGGCATAGATGCCGACGAGGCTGAAGATGATCCAGACCAGAGCCTGTCCCCGGTCGGGATAGTCTTTATGGATGAAGATATAGGTCAGCAGGGTATAGGCCGCAATGTGCAGCGCAGCGCCGGAGATGATGGAACCGACCATGGTGATATCCGCCATCATCAGCAGCGCTACTGCACCAATGACCAGCAGATGCATCTGATCCCGTTTCCTGCGGTAGCCGTAGTAGGCAATGACCAGGGTAAGCAGACCGATGATGGTCTTATAGATCAGCACATTGCTGGAGGCATCATCATACAGAGCGTTCTGGAATTCTTCAATGAAGAAGACCTCCAGGATCAGGAAAGTGCAGAAAATGGGCAGGGGACGGAACCGGACATCCTGCGGGATAAGTCCGCGTTTTCTTCTGCGCCGGAAACGCAGCCAGATCACCAGTACCGCAACCAGGAACACCGCTAGCATAACGAGCATGATAATGACCGCAATGACAGCGAGTACGACATCGCGCCAGTTGTAGTCCGTGCTGAACCGGCTGCTGGCGTACCGGTACAGGCCTTCATCGTTCAGATATTCATTCGAATTGTACTGTCCGGTTGTACTGTAGTTTTCTTCCCGGGAATAGATGGTATTGCCGGTCGGGGCGTAACCTACATACATGGTATCGCCATTGAGCAGTTCAAAATGGTCGGTGCTTGTTTCATCCGGAGAATGGCGGCCATGGCTCAGGTTTACTTCCAGCATGTCCAGGGTCTGGTCTCTGTTCGAGTAGATTTCGAGTACATAATTGCGGTCCCTGGGGATCAGGCAGGACATCTGGCCGTTGTTGCGGAGGCGCAGATGATGGCACTCCTCGGCTCCTTCCAGATCGCCGGTTTCCAGCTCTTCTATATAACTGTTGTCTCTGTAGACTGCTACAGTCACGTCTCCGTTGATATAGACCTCCGAATAATCCGAGGATGTGGAGAAAACCTCGTCCGCGGTATCACCGGAGAAAGCCCAGGACATGTACAGTTCCGGCGTGTGGGACTGCAGCAGGTTTGCGGCTGCAGAGGCCTGATTGTTCCAGCGGCGGAAGGAGTTGTCGGAACGGAAATAGTCCAGGGACAGACCGGCTACGCTGTTCAGGAACATATTCGCATCATGCCGGTTCTCATCGTTGAAAAGCACCGGATCTTCGGCCAGCACCAGCAGGTGCTTCAGCACACTGATCGGATCGTGCTTTTCCCACAGAGAGATGAGATGGTCCTGCAGGCTGCCTGCATAGATGTCAATGTTCGGACAGACCCGCAGCAGATAATCCATCATAACCCGAAGGTCATCGTTCATATCGGTATTGATCCAGAAATCAATCCCGGTGAGATCCTTGTATATTTTATCGGCCTTTACTCGCCTGATGGAGAAATCGGAATCCGACTCCGGCGCCGGTGTATACAGCGTTGTGCCGTAGCGCCTGTAGCCCCAGTCCGCGAAGGGGATCATGGTCACCGGGTCGGTCTTGCCGCAGATGTTGTAGATATTGCTGTAGACCGGCAGATCCGGGTTCATGGTTGTATTCGGTGTGCCGAAAGTATACGCAAATACGGTATCCTGGGAGAACACACCGGAATCGGACAGCCAGGCTGCCGTAATGTTGGAGATTGCAGCGGCACGGCTGAACCCGGAGATCCAGATCTTCAGCGGACCCTGCAGATTGTTTCTGGCAATATAGCCGAAGATCCGGTCGTAGACAAGCAGGGAAGAGCGCCGGAAGCCGTCATGAGTGTAGGATGTACCGATGGAAAAATTGGATTCCCACTCATCCATGTATCCCTGGCCGCAGACACCGACCGCAATCAGCTCGAACGCATCATCGCCTTCCCCGATCTTCTGGTGTCCCATTACCGTGGACACCGTGTAGCGGCTCGGGTCCTTGTCATAGTCATCGCTGCGGAGATTGGAGAATCCGGCATCCATCAGGAAGTCCAGCAGGTTCTCGTCCTTGTTGCCGCTGAGCGTCGTTTTGGGGCGGAAGGCCGTAGTCGCCATGGCCAGTGAGACCTTCATCAGATTGTTGTTGTATTCCGTAGCGCTCTGCTTGAACCAGTTCCGGTTGAAAGGCACCTCAAAGGTTCTGCTCTGCTGTACGGTTGCCGCAAAGAATCTGGCTTCGATCAGTACAGTTTCCTCTTCCTCGTTCTCCTCTGCCTGAACAGGGGTATAGGAACAAAGAAAAGTACAGAGCAGGGTCAGTACAGCAATGGTTCTGCGGAGTATTTTTGTCATCGTTTTCATTGTACTTCATGAAGGAGGGATTGCGCATGAAAAAATCCTCCTGTTTCTGCAGGAGGATTGTATTTACGGATTCGGCACCCAGTTGCCGTTCTCATCCCACCAACCGCCTTCATCGATCGGTGCGTACTTGGCGACCGCACAGGCTGTCTGTCCGCCGCTGGATGCGCCGCATACCTTGACTTCACCCCAGAGATCTGTTACCCAGCCCTTGAAGTAGCCATTGTCGCTGTAGACGCTTGCGGTTTCCCAGCCGTCCTGATAAACCGTTGCCCAGTAGCTTCCACCGGTGCCGGCAAGCCAGCCGAGATCCACCAGGCAGGTGCCCCATTCATCGATGTCGTTCGTACCATCGTGCAGGGAGATGTTTCGGGTTCCGCCGGAACAGGTTCCGTTCGTTGTACCCCAGGATACCGTCAGAGTACTGTACTGGTCATAGGAGGCAGAGATGCCGCCGTTGGTATCCTGGTGGGCTTTCAAGTATTCTCTGTATTCTTCCGAAGAGTACAGCGGCATATTCGTAAGTCCCGCCTTGGAGACCTGTGAGGTGATGTAGGCACCGCTGTTCATCCATCCTTCGGGCTGGACATGCGGCCAGCTTCCGTAGACATAGGTGGAACTGACCACGTCGTCCGGCATGGGAACGGCCTCCGGCAGTTCCGTCATGATCTCTTCCTCGGCATCCAGCAGAAGCTTGTTGATGACGCCGGGAATATTCAGATTCTGCTTGTATACCGTGAAGTAGGTTCCTTCGCCCTTGACCGCCATATCATAGCCGCACCATACCGCGTTTGTATAATTGCTTGAGGAAGCGACCATCCATTTATCCTTCATGGCTCCCTGCGGAATGCCGTAGGGGAGACCGTCCCGGCCCCAGTCGGAGGTGCCGGTCTTGGCATAGATCGGATAGCTTCTCTTGAGCAGCTGCATCAGGTTCATGAATCTGCCTTCTACGTTGTTGCGCATGAGCTGGCAGGTGAGCCAGGCACTGCCCGGACTGAGGACCTGACGGTTCTGGTTCTGCGGATAGTACTCCGTACCATCCATCATTACGATCTTCTGGATGGTATGCGGTTCATTGTATACACCGTGGTTGATCATGGCCGCATGGGCACCGGCCAGCTCCTTGACGGTGGTCTCGAACCAGGTACCGCCGATGGCGAACGACAAGTGGAAGTTCTCATTGGTCACCCGGCTGAAGCCGACAGACTGCATATACGCAACGATGGTTTCCTTGCCTACGGTCTCCTCTACACGCTGCAGGGTCAGGATGGCAGGGATGTTCAGGGACAGCGCAACTGCGTCCATGATGGTCACATCACCTGAATAGTTGCCGCTGGCATTGTGCAGGACCATCTTTTCGTACGGATAGGTGATCGGTTTGTCCAGCAGGACTTCATCCAGGGAATAGCCGAGGTATTCAAACGCAAGGGCGTAGGAGAGCACCGGCTTGACCGAGGAGCCCGGCTGCTTGAAGTTCCGGGTAGCCCGGTTCAGCAGACGGGAACCGGTGTAGTTCCGTCCGCCGCCGATGCCGACAATGGCACCGTTGCGGTTGTTCATAGCGATGATGGCCACCTGCATCAGATCATCCGGGAACTGGACCTCTGTCTCTCCGTTCTGGATGTCTTCGATCTTCTGCTGGACGGTCGGGCTCATATAGGTATAGATGCGCATACCGCGTACGGTGGGATCATAGCCGGTCATAGCCTGCGCTTCTTCGAATACAGCGTCTACATAGGCCTGGCAGCGGCTTTCACTGGCGTGGAAGAAGGTGCCGGCCAGCTGGTCTTCTACATTGATGGACGCGGCCAGTTCGGCCTCATGCATCGTAATGTAGCCATGCTCGTACAGATAGTAGATAACATCGTTTCTTCTCGCTGTCGCACTGTCCAGGAAATAGTAGGGGTTGAACCCGTTCGGCTGGTTGATGATGCCGGCGAGCAGGGCGGCTTCCGAAAGGTTCAGTTCCTGGCAGCTCTTCCCGAAGTAGTATTCCGCAGCCTTCTGCACGCCGCGGATCTTTCCGCCGAAGTTCAGACGGTTCATGTACAGTTCGAAGATCTCCTTCTTGTCGATCATCTTCTCCAGCTGGATGGCCAGGAAGATCTGCTGCACCTTATAGGGAATACCGCGTCCTTCCTGGACACTGTCACCGTCTTCATCCACGAAATAGGTGTTCTTGATCAGCTGCATCGTAAAGGTGGAACCGCCCTGGCCGAAGCTCATTGTCCGCAGGTTCTCGATGATCGCCTTGGTAAAGCGGGGAATATCGAATCCGAAATGGGTGAAGAAGCGGGAGTCCTCGATCGCCAGGAAGGAATCGATCAGCGCTTCCGGGCAGTCCTCATAGCGGATGTTCTCACGCATGTAGGAACCGACTTCGGTGATCACTTCACCGTTCATATCGTAGATCTTGGACGATTCTTCGTAGACGAAATCCCGGGGATCGATCTCCGGCGCGTCGCTGACCATCTTTGCGGCAATGTAGAAGCCTGTACCGGCCACGCAGATGCACAGCGCCAGAATCAGCGCCATCAGTACAGCCGCCAGCCGCCAGCGCTTGTAGGACTTCAAACGGTCCTGACGGTCCTTCTCTTTGTTTTTTATTTCTTCTTCAGAGTCATGCACGACCTGATAGATTTTTGTCTCACCGGCATCATTGCTCATAAAAACACCTCGTGTTTATCCATATAACTCAATTATTCTATCACATTAATGGAACAATGGTGAGCCTACCGTCAAGGATTAAGAAATCATCCGTATCTACGGTACAGAAGGTTCGTGGTAGAATAACAGTATGACGGTTCATCTGGCACTCTACAGCGGCTATTCACTGCTGCGGGGAACCGCGAAGATCAAGGACCTCGTGCAGCAGGCCAAGGAAGACGGATATACAGCACTGGCACTGACGGATCATCATGTCATGTACGGTATACCCGCTTTTGCCCGTGCCTGCGCAGAAGCCGGCATCCATCCGCTCTACGGCATGGAAGTCACTGTAAACTACCACGATGAAGAAGTGCCTTTCATCATGATTGCCAAGGACAATGCCGGATACCGCAGCCTGATGAAGCTCAGTACAGCACTGAGCAGAAAAAGTGCACTGTCCGCAGAGGAATTCCGCAGTCATGGCGGCCACTGCCAGATCATTGCCTACGGCGAAGGAGGCTGGTTTGACTCCGAACTGCTGGAGGATGACCGTGAAGGAGTGCGCAGCCGGCTGGCAGCGATGCAGCAGGAACTGCCTCCGTTCGATGTCGCGCTGTCCTACCAGGAATCCTCGCTCTGGCGGATGAAGAACGCTATGCTCAAGCGCATCGCGTCAACCCTGAACATCCGTACCGTTGCCCTCAACCGGATCTACTACCTCAGCGCGGAGGATGCCTACATCCACCGCGTGCTGAACGGAATCCGTACCGGCAAGGTGCTCAGCGACCAGTCCCTGCCGATGATGAAGGGGAGGTACTTCCTGAATCCTGAGGAGATGGCCGCACTGTACGACGCGGATGATCTGAAGCGTACGGACGAGATCGCCGCAATGTGCCGTGCGGATCTGAAGCTGCCGCCTACCAGCCTGCCTTCCTTTGAAACACCGCAGGGGCACAGCAGCGCCCAGTATCTGACGCAGCTCTGCCTCGCTGGCCTGCGCAAGCGGCTGAAGGGAAAGGAAGATCCTGTCTATCTCAAGCGCCTGAAGTACGAACTCGATACCATCATCAAGATGCACTTCGAGGACTATTTCCTCATTGTGTATGATTTCATCCGCTACGCCAGGAAGGAAGGCATCTACGTCGGCCCCGGCAGAGGAAGCGCCGCCGGTTCACTGACTGCCTACACCCTCGGCATCACGCAGATCGATCCCATACAGTACGGTCTGCTGTTCGAGCGTTTCCTCAATCCCGAACGGGTAACGATGCCGGATATTGATACCGATATACCCGATGACCGCCGGCAGGATGTCATTTCCTATGTGTTCCGGAAATACGGGTATGACCATACAGCGAACATCATTACGTTCGGAACCCTGAAGGCCAGACAGGTCATCCGGGATGTCGGAAAGGTCATGGACCTCCCGCAGCACCGGATCGATCAGCTCGTCAGCCTGATCCCGGCTTCCGCAAACATCACACTGCAGGAGGCCGTGAAGCAGAATCCCCGCCTCAAGGAACGCATCTCCGTAGATGAACAGTACGCAGCGCTGTTCGATACCGCGCAGCGTCTGGAAGGACTCCCAAGGCATACCAGCGTCCATGCGGGCGGTGTACTCTTCAGCCGTCTGCCGCTGACGGATATCGTCCCGGCGCTTGAGGACGAGCAGGGAATGATGACCAGCCAGTATTCGATGGAGTACCTGGAAGAGCGCGGCCTGATCAAGATGGACATTCTCGGCCTGCGCAACCTGTCCGTGATCGACGAAATCGTCCGCAGTGTAAAGCAGGATACCCCGGACTTCGATATCATGTCCATTCCCCTGGACGATCCCCGCACCTACAGTGTCTTCCAGAACGTCGATACGCTGGGCATCTTCCAGTTCGACTCCGAAGGCATGAAGAACCTGCTCCGGCGTCTGCAGCCATCCCGCTACGAAGACATCGTTGCGGCCATAGCTCTGTTCCGCCCCGGACCGATGGAGCACATTCCTGAGTATCTGGCCAACAAGGAACATCCTGAGAACATCGTCTGGCCGCACGAAGACCTGAAGGATCTGCTCAAGGAAACCTACGGAGTCATGATCTACCAGGAGCAGATCATGAAGACCGCCCAGATCATTGCCGGCTTCTCCCTGGCAAAGGCCGATCTGCTGCGCAGGGCCGTCAGCAAAAAGAAGGAAAAGGATATGGCGTCTCTACGGACGGACTTCCTCAAAGGCGCGAAGGAGCGGGGGTATGCCGAAGAGACGGCGGAGCATCTGTTCGGACTGATCAGCGAATTCGCCGGGTACGGCTTCAACAAGTCCCATGCTGTCGCGTACTCGCTGATTGCCTACCAGCTGGCGTGGCTGAAGGCGAACCGGTCCCTGTATTTCTACAGTGCGCTGCTCAACAGTGTGATCGGGGATGAGATCCATACTTCGCAGTACGTGATGGAATGCCGGCGGATGGGCATCAAGGTGGAGTATCCGGACGTGAATGCGTCGGACAACCGCTATCTGCGGAAGGACCGAGTCATTGTGATGCCGCTTTCGGCTGTCAAGGGTGTAGGCGTTCATGCGGGCAGCCGCATTATGGAAGGCCGGAAGGATGGACCGTACAAAGACTACTATGACTTTGTCGTACGTGCCGGGATGAACGGCCTGTCCCGCAGAACCGTGGAAACGCTCATCAAAGCCGGCGCACTGGACAGCTTCGGAATGAACCGGGCAACGATGCTCGGCAGCCTGGACGATGTCATGCGCTACGGTGAGCTTGTCCGGGTAGAGTACAACGGGCAGATCACGATCGATCCCGACCTGGTCTCCAGACCGGTGCCGGTGCGCATCCAGGATGATCCGGAACAGAAGGCGGAGGATGAAAAGGAAGCCCTCGGCTTCTGCCTGGGACCGCATCCGGTATCCCTGCGCAAGCAGAAGCACAGTATCGACGTGCGCCCGCTGAACGAGCTCACACGGCTGAGAGGGAATGTGCACGGCTTTGCGCTGGTGCAGTCCGTCCGTCAGCACCGGACGAAGAAGGGGGATCTGATGGCGTTCTGTACGCTGGTGGATGAAAGCGGTGAAATGAGCCTGCTGGTGATGCCGAAGCTCTACAGCATCCACAGTGCTTCCCTGAAAAAAGGCGTATATCTCTATTTCCATGGTAAAATGACCGACGATGGTTCCTGTATTCCGGAGCGGATACAGTTCTATAAAGATTGAGAGGGATTCGGTATGGCAAGACTGCTGATCGTTGATGATGAAAAGAATATCCGGGAAGTCGTGCGGGAATATGCTGTGATGAACGGCTATGAAGCGGATGAGGCGCCGGACGGCACCGATGCGGTGGAGATGGTGAAGCAGAAGGACTACGACTGTGTCATTCTGGACATCATGATGCCGAAGCTGGACGGTTATACAGCCTGCCGGATGATCAAGGAGATCCGTCCCGTTCCCGTGATCATGCTCAGTGCAAGGGGCGAGGAGTACGACAAGCTGATGGGCTTTGACGTCGGTGTGGATGACTACGTAGTAAAGCCGTTTTCACCGCGTGAGCTGATGGCCAGGGTCAAGGTGGTGCTGGAACGCACCTACCGTACACCCGCTTCTGTCATGCGCTTTGACGGGCTTGTCATCGACGTTGCCGGCAGAACGGTAACCGTTGACGGCGAGCGGGTCAACCTGACGCCCAAGGAAATCGATCTGCTGATCTACATGGTGCGCAATGCCAACATTGCCCTGTCCCGGCAGACACTGCTGGAACAGGTCTGGAACTACGACTACTTCGGCGATGACCGTACCGTGGACGCACATATCAAGATGCTCAGGCACAATCTCGGTGCCTATCGTGACCGTATCGTAACAGTAAGAGGAATGGGGTACCGGTTTGAAGCTTGACAGGCATGGAATCCGTTTCAATATCTGGCTGTTCTTCCTGCTTTTTGCCGTAGGGATTGTTTTACTGTTGGGCGTACTGCAGTTCTCCCTCGTCCGTCCGTACTACCGTTCCAACCAGATCCGGGTTGTAGAAAGGGTAGCGGATGAACTGGAGGACTGCCTGCTGGTGGATACCAGCAGCGCAGAAGGAATCGAACAGGCCAACCGAACCGTATTCCAGAACAATGTCTGTGTGGAGATCATCAATGACAACGGTGCAGTCGTATACTGGTCGGACAATATCGGCAGCGGCTGTGTGTTCAGCCTGCCGGACCGCTATGTGTCCGGTGCGCCCGTTTCCCTCAGGGATACCGGCGGACTGCAGGACTATGTCAGGCAGAGCGGGGGAATCATCCGGCTCAATGTCATGAACGAGCGCACGGGACAGGATATGGTTGTACTCGGCAGAAGGATCTCCCGGAACCTGACGGACTTCTACGTATTCATCAACTCCCCGCTGGAACCGGTGGATTCCCTGGTTTCATTCTTCTCCAACCAGTATGTTTACTTTACGCTGATCGTCATTGCGCTGGCATCGATCATCTCTTTGTGGATCAGCGGCAGGCTGACCAACCCGATCAGCCATATGAAGGAGGAAGCGCAGAAGCTTGCCCGGGCGGATTACTCTGCGGAGTTTGAGGGCGGCTACTTCACGGAGACCGCCGACCTGGCATCCGCATTGAATGACGCAACGCACAAGCTTAGCCGCATTGAAGACCTGCGCAAGGATCTGATCGCGAATGTATCGCATGATATCAAGACGCCCCTGACCGGTATCAAGGCCTATGCAGAGATGATCAAGGACATCTCCGGTGATATACCGGAAAAGCGGAACGATCATCTGGATGTCATTATTTCCGAGACGGATTACCTCAACCGTCTGGTCAATGATATGAGCGAACTGTCCATGATGCAGTCGGGCAACTATATACTCAAATACGCGAACTTCGATATCTGTGAAGTCATCACGGGCGTAGTGAAGATCAACGGTGTGCTTATCGAAGATCAGGGGCTGACCGTCCGTACTGAGATGCCGGAGAGCCTGATGATGTACGCGGATGAAACAAAGATCGCCCAGGTGGTGAACAACTACCTGACCAATGCCATCAAGCATACACCCCAGGGCGGTACGATCACTGTCCGTGCATTCCTGATGGATGATGAAGAAACCGTCCGGGTGGAAGTCATCGATGAGGGTGAAGGCATTGCGGAAAGCGAGATTCCCTATATCTGGGACCGCTACCAGAAGACCAGCCGTTCCTTCTCCAGGACCCTGACGAATACCGGACTCGGTCTGGCAATCGTCAAGGCCGTGCTGGATACACACGGTGCAAAGTACGGAGTTGAAAGCAAGGAAGGCCAGGGTGCCATGTTCTGGTTCGAAATGACGAATCCCCAGGAAGAGGGCGGCTTCCATGAGTGACTATCTGCCCGGCACGGATCTGATCATCGATCAAAGGGAGAATGACTACCATTTCTCCAGTGATGCCCAGCTGCTGGGAGAATTCCTGAAGATCAGGCATAAGGACACCGTGCTGGACATCGGCTGCGGCAGCGGTGTACTGCTGCTGTACGCATCGCTCCATCAGCCGAAGGCGATGTACGGCATCGACCTGTATGAAGAGATTATCCGGCAGGCAGAGCACAATCTGGCGCTGAACGGCCTGTCCGCAGAGCTGATCACCGGACGCATACAGGACTACCGGGAACGCCGGTTCGACGTGATTGTCTGCAACCCACCGTTCTTCCCCGCAACAGAAGAGAATCTGATGAAAACAGATCCTGCGCTTAGAGCCGCCAGGCACGAAACGGAACTCAGTCTGACGGACCTGTTCCTTTCCGTGAATGCGCTTCTGGAGGAGAAGGGGCATTTCTTCCTGGTGCACCGGGCACAGCGCTTCAACGACATCATGCACCGTGCCCAGGACAACGGACTGGCCCTGAAAAGGATCAGGACCGTCTGCCGGAAACAGAACGGCAGTGTACGGTGCATTCTCATGGAATTCGTGCGCGGTGCAGCCACGGAATGTACATTCGAACCACCGCAATATCTGTAAGGAGGACAAGGGAATGAGCGAAGAGAAAAACCTGCAGGAAATGATCGAGAACGCCGTCAAGGAATCCATCAAGAAGGAAAACCGGAAGAACCGGTTCCTGAGCACCCTGATCCCGCTGATCGGCTATGCATTGATCCTGTGCAGCCTGTGGTTCATCTATGACCGCATCCGTCCGAAGACACCGGAGATCGCCCCGGTGGAGGACCATGATGTAACGCTGGACAACAACGGCATCCTCGGATTCACCGCAGCGGATTTCGAAGAAGCTGTACTGGGAAAATCACAGATGCAGCAGCTGCTGATCGTGGATGAACAGGAAGTCTCCGTTACTTCCATCATTACCCAGGCAGGCCTGTTCAACTGGGACATCACATCCAAGACGGTGAATGAGACCATCTACGGTACAGGAACATATACCGTGGATCTCTCACGGGTCACCCGGGATTCCATCATCTTCGATCAGGATCTCTTCACGGTCATCATCCATGTACCGTATCCGGAGCTGCATGCTGTAACATTCAACCCGGAGAAGACCCAGATCGGTGATACGAAGAAGGGATGGCTGGCCTTCGGTGAGATCAAGCTTACACCGGAAGAGCAGAAGGAATTCGAAACCGCGGCCATCACCAAGCTCACCTCAAGGCTCAATGAACAGGAGTGCTATGACACAGCTGTCCGGTTCGCCAGACTGGCAGCGTATGAGCTGTACCAGCCGGTTGTCAGCGCAGTATCGCCGGCCTACAAGGTCACCATTGTAGTGGATGATAAAGAATAGCGGCGGAAAGCGCATATTTATGCGGAATTTGTTTGACTGAACCGAAGGTTGTTGATAGAATAGACGCGTTATCAGTCCTCTTGATGAGGTCTGTAACCGCTCGGAAAAGGTTTCAAGTACAGAAATGTCACCTGAACGGCGCGTCTTAAGATAAATGTCAGGAGGTGTAATGATGTACGCAATTATCGAAACAGGCGGAAAACAGCTGAAAGTGGAAAAGGGAGAAGCGATCTTCGTTGAGAAGCTCGAGGGAGAACCCGGTGACAAGGTTGTCATTGACAAAGTGGTTATGATCTCGGACAACGGAACGAGAGTCGGTACTCCGTACATTGACGGTGCAAAGGTTACCTGCACGCTGGAAAAGCAGGGCAAGGAAAAGAAGATCCATATCTTCAAGTACAAGGCGAAGAAGGGTTCCACCCGCAGGCACCAGGGTCATCGTCAGCCGTACACAAAGCTGATCGTTGATGAGATCGAGGGCTGAATGATCCGTACGGCCATCCGGAAAAAGGATGGAAGGATCACTGAGGTGAAGGTCAGCGGACATGCGGAGATGGGCGATGAAGGCACCGATCTCGTATGTGCAGGCGTCAGTGCCATCATGTTCGGCATCTGCAACGCTCTGGACCGGATGGACGCCGGATGTGAGATCCACATCGGTGACAATGAAATCACCATCAGTGACAAAGAACAGAACGAGGCAGCACAGGTTGTTCTGAAGACCTGTGAAATCCAGCTGAAGACAGTAGAAGAAGTATATTCAGAGTTTATTGAGATAACGGAGGTGTAACACTATGAAATACACATTGAACATTCAGTTCTTCGCATCCAAGAAGGGTGTATCCTCGACAAAGAACGGCCGTGATTCCGCAGGACGGAGACTCGGTGCCAAGAAGGCGGACGGACAGTTCGCTTCTGCAGGTTCCATTATCTACCGCCAGAGAGGCACAAGGATCTTCCCGGGCAAGAACGTAATGCGCGGCGGCGATGACACACTGTTTGCGACATGCGACGGCATCGTGAAGTACGAGCGTCTCGGCAGGGACAAGAAACAGGTCTCTGTCTATCCGCAGGCTTAATCATTGAGGAAGAACCGCTCCTGTTGATCAGGAGCTTTTTTCGGAAAGGGGGAAGCGTATGATCGATGTTGTAAAGATCATGGTAAAGGCCGGGGACGGCGGCAAAGGCGCGGTTGCCTGGCGCCATGAAAAATACTATCCCAACGGCGGTCCTTTCGGCGGCGACGGCGGCCGGGGCGGCAATGTCTGGATCCAGGTGGATACCAACGAAACCACACTGATGAAACTGCGCTATACCCGGAAGGTAAACGCAGGCAACGGCGGCAACGGCATGACGAAGAAGATGCACGGCAAGGACGGCGAGGATGCCGTGATCCGCGTTCCGCTGGGCACCATGGTGCGCAACGCAGCGAACGGGGATCTGATGGCAGATCTGACCAAGCCTCACCAGATCGCTCTGATCGCCAAAGGCGGCAAGGGCGGACTGGGCAACATGCACTTCGCCACTGCCCGCAACAACACACCGGAATATGCCCAGCCGGGAGAGATCGGCGAGAGCTATGAACTGCAGCTGGAGCTGCGCCTGCTGGCGGATGCCGGCCTGATCGGCTTCCCGTCTGTCGGCAAGTCCACATTCCTGTCCGTAGTCACCAATGCCAGACCGGCAATCGCTGACTACCCGTTCACAACACTGGAGCCGAACATCGGGGTTGTCGAACTGGATGAAGAGAACAGCTTTGTACTGGCGGACATGCCCGGCCTGATTGAAGGCGCGGGGGACGGACGCGGACTCGGCCATGAATTCCTGCGGCACATCCGCCGCTGCCGGGTACTGATTCATGTTGTGGACATGAGCGGCGAGAACCAGGATCCTGTCGAAGCCTACCGGATCATCAACGAAGAACTGGCCAAGTACGACGCATCGCTGGCAGACAAGCCGCAGATCGTAGTCGCCAATAAGATGGATGAACCGCTGGCCGAGGATTATCTGGAACTGTTCACCAAGGCCTATCCCAGCCTGCAGGTCTACCGTACCAGCACACTGCACCATGAAGGTCTGCGGGAAGTGCTGTACGCTGCAGCGATGCAGATCAAGCAGGCAAAGCAGGAAGAAGCCAGCCAGGAACAGCAGAGCGAAGAAATCGTCGTCTACCGCTATGAACCGAAGCGTCCGGAGTTCAAGGTACTGAACCTGGGCAACCATAAATGGAAGATCGAGAGCCCCCGTGTGGACCGTCTTGCGGAACAGGTGGATTTCGACAACGATGAAGATGTATACGTGTTCGGAATGACGCTCAAGAAGATGGGCATTGATAAAGCGCTTTATGATGCCGGCTGCCGTGTAGGCGATGAAGTCATCGTCGGCACCTTCATCATGAACTATACAGAGTAGGAGGCCCTATGATCGCATTTGTACAGGGAAAGGTCGTATCGTACGATGCCGACCATATCGTTGTAGAGAACCAGGGAATCGGCTGGGATATCGCCTGGCCGCACGCCGACCGCATTCATCTGAACGAAGAAGTGCGTATCTACACCTACATGCATATCAGCGAGAATGACATCGGACTCTACGGATTCGAAAGCAGTGAAGAAAAGAATCTCTTCCTTAAGCTGATTACGGTCAAGGGACTCGGTCCCAAGACAGCCATGAACATGCTGGCGGTTGCCAGCACAGACAGACTGATCAACGCGGTTGAGCAGGGCGACGTAGCCATGCTGAAGCGCCTGCCCGGCATCGGTGCAAAGACTGCGGGGCAGATCATTCTCGACCTGAAGGGCAGGCTGGTCCAGACCGACAGCAAAGCAGAAACCTACGCACAGCCGGTGCAGGAAGCGCTGGAAGCGCTGAAAAACCTCGGGTATAAGCAGGGAGAACTGCAGATTGCCGGTAAATATATGAGTGAGAAGCCCGGACTGAGTACGGAAGAGTATCTCAAGATCGGACTTCAGGCACTGGTAAAAGCGAAGCTCGGAGGGTAATGTATGTCTTTTGAAGAACGGCTGCTGTCGGCAGAGTATACACCGTCGGATGATGAAGAACGGATCCGTCCGAAAACACTGGATGAATATGTCGGACAGGATTCCCTGAAGGAAAACCTGCGGATCTTCATCAAGGCTGCACTGCAGCGCAATGAAGCTCTGGACCATGTCCTGCTGTACGGTCCTCCGGGACTGGGCAAGACCACGCTGGCCTATATCATCGCAAATGAACTGGGTTCCCATGTACGGACCATCACCGGCCCCAGCATTGAAAAGAGCGGCGATCTTGCCGCAATCCTGTCCATCCTGGAGCCCGGAGATGTCCTGTTCATCGATGAAATCCACCGCCTGCCCAAGGCAATCGAAGAAGTCCTATATCCGGCTATGGAAGACTTTGTACTGGATGTCATGGTAGGCAAGGACACCGGATCACGCAATGTTCGGCTGGAACTGCCGCCGTTTACCCTGGTAGGCGCAACAACCAGAGCAGGCGATCTGTCTGCACCGCTGCGCGACCGTTTCGGCATCGTATCGAAGCTGGAGTACTACAACAATGAACAGCTTGCCAGCATTGTCCGCCGGACAGCCAGAGTCCTGAATACGGAAACGGACGAGGCTGCGGTGGCGGAAATCGCCAGAAGAAGCCGCGGTACACCCCGGATTGCGAACCGTCTTCTGAAACGGATCCGCGACTTTGCCCAGGTGCTCAATGACGGCCGGGTGACCGTGGAGATCGCCCAGGAGGCCCTGACCCGGCTGCATGTGGATTCCCTCGGTCTGGATGAAGTGGACATCCGCTACCTCCGGGGCATCATTGAACGGTTCCACGGCGGACCGGTCGGCCTGGAAGCGCTGGCGAACTCCATCAGCGAAGAACCGACCACACTGGAGGATGTCTACGAACCGTATCTGATCCAGATCGGCTTTGTGAACCGGACATCCCGCGGACGTACGGTTACGGAAAAAGCGTACGAACATCTGAACATTCCCCGGCAGAACCGGTTGTTCTGACAGAAAACGTGCAGGATACCTGCACGTTTATTCTTTCGCAATATACATCTCCCGGCGGTCGGGCACCAGCTGCTTTCCCTGCAGCCACGCAGGAAAGTCCTCCTGACGGAGCAGGACAGGCTGGCGGTGATGAATGTCCGCGTTTTTTCCCTGGGCGGCTTCCGTAAGGATCACCATATGCCATTCCTCACCGAACTTCTTCAGCAGACCGGCCATAAAGATGGTTCCCGCACCCGCAAAGCTGTACTTCTCATGCTGAACGTTCCACTCATAGTAGGCGGATGCCGGAACGATGCACGGCCACGAGCCATGGTAGAAAGCTGTCGTCTCCCATGTCTCGCTGCGCGCATTGATGAGGGTTTTTCCTTTCATGGGAAAGCCCCAGCGGAATACCGTAAACCCGTCCTTTCACGTCCATGACCTGACCAGAACCAAAGAGCCGGGAAACACTTCCGCAAGGGACAGTTCCTTGAAGGTCATCTCCGGCAGACTGTCCTTTGCGGCTTCGATCAGCTTTGCAATATCCGGGTTCTGCTTGTCCCAGAATCTGTATCTTCCGCACATACCTGCATTATATTGCAGATTCAGCCCCAGCGGGATAGAATACATTCATGACAGGTTCACCGAGAGAGGAAAAACTGTTCCGGCGCAGAGCAATCTATCTGCTGACGGTCATACTGACCTATCTTTTCTGTGTACTGGTCCTCGGTGTGGTGCTGAACGCACTGATGATGCTGGCGGAGCTGCCACCGTACTTCATCCTCGTACTGTACGCGGTGATGCTGGTATCGGCGATACCGCTGACGGAATACATCACCAGGGAATACCTGGCACCGGTGTACGCCCAGGTCAAAGACAATTGAAAAAACAGGTATACTCGTCTATAATTTCTGTATTGCAGAGAGCGGGAGCAGTAAGCGCAGCCGGATGCTTGAAGAGAGTCTTCGTCAGGTGAAAGAAGGCAGATCCGTGCGTTGAAGTCGTCCGTGAGCTGATTGCCTGAACCGATCAGTAGGGCAGTCCGTCAATGCGCGTTAAGCATCCGAGAAGCAAGTAAGGTGGTACCACGTGCAATGCGTCCTTCGTCAGAAGGGCTTTTTTACATAAGGAGACAAGGATATGAAGGAAAATCTGGCACAGAAGTATGATCATCATTCAGTGGAGGAAGGCAAGTATGCTGAATGGGTCGAAAAGGGGTATTTTACGGCAGGGGATCTGACCAAAAAGCCGTATACGATCGTCATTCCCCCGCCCAACGTCACAGGAATGCTGCACATCGGCCATGCCTGGGACAATACGCTCCAGGACATCATTTCCCGCTACAAGCGTATGCAGGGCTACGACATGCTGTACCTGCCGGGTACGGACCATGCAGGTATATCCACAGAGGCGAAGGTCGACGCCCGCCTGAGAGCGGAACAGGGCATTTCCCGCCGGGATCTTACCCGGGAACAGTTCCTGGAGAAGGCCTACGAATGGAAGGAAGAGTATGCCGGCATCATCCACAAGCAGTGGGAGAAGCTGGGCAACATCCTGGATTACAGCCGGGAACGCTTTACCATGGACGAAGGCTTTGTCAAAGCAGTCCGCCATGTCTTTGTATCCCTGTACAATGATGGACTGATCTACCGCGGCAAGCGCATCATCAACTGGGACCCGGAAGCCCGTACTGCACTGAGCAACCTGGAAGTATACTACCAGGATGACCCCGGCCAGATGTTCTATTTCAACTACCGCGTGAAGGAAACAGGGGAGGATCTGATCATTGCGACCACCAGACCGGAGACCATGTTCACGGATGAATGCATCATCGTTCATCCGGAAGATGACCGGTACAGGCACCTGGTCGGAAAGACCGCTGTCAACCCGGCAAACCATGAAGAGATTCCGATCCTTGCGGATGAATATGTAGACAGGGAATTCGGTACCGGAGCCATGAAGTGCACACCGGCCCATGATCCCAATGACTTCATCATCGGCGAACGCCACGGACTGCCGATGCGCTCCTGCATGAACGACAACGGTACGATGAACGAGAATGCCGGTGTCTATGCCGGTATGGACCGGTTTGCCTGCCGTGACAAGCTCGTAGAGACCATCAGAGCGGAAGGCAACCTTGTCCGGATCGAGAACATCGTCCACTCCGTAGGACATTCCGAGCGTACCCACTGCGTTGTAGAACCGTATCTGTCGGAGCAGTGGTTCGTCAGGATGAAGCCGTTGGCGGAAGATGTACTTGCGCACCAGGAAGATCCTGAGCAGAGGATTGTCTTCTGGCCGGAGCGCTTCAACAAGACATTCGTACAGTGGCTGGAGAACATCGAGGACTGGTGCATCTCCCGCCAGCTGTGGTGGGGCCACCGCATTCCTGCCTGGTATCATAAAGAGACAGGGGAGATCTATGTCAGTGAACAGGATCCGGCAGATCCCGAAAACTGGATCCAGGATGAAGATGTTCTGGATACCTGGTTCTCCAGTGCACTCTGGCCGTTCGCGACCCTGGGCTGGCCGGAAGATACGGAAGACTACAAGCGCTACTATCCCAACGATACGATGGTCACCGGCTATGACATCATCTTCTTCTGGGTGGCGCGCATGGCCTTTGACGCACGGTACTTCACCCACAACCGTCCGTTCCATCATGTTCTGATCCACGGTCTGATCCGTGACGCACAGGGACGCAAGATGTCGAAGTCGCTGGGCAACGGCATTGATCCGATGCAGGTCATCGATGAGTACGGTGTCGACGCGCTGCGCTTCTTCCTGTCCACCAACAGTACACCGGGACAGGATATGCGCTACATCCCGGAGAAGGTGGAGGCAGCCTGGAACTTCATCAACAAGCTCTGGAACGCTTCCCGCTTCGTACTGATGAATCTGGATGACGGTATGAAGTACTCCGACATCGATCTGACGGATATCAGTGAGGTCGACAAGTGGATCCTGACCCGTCTGAACCAGACGATCGAACATGTTACGGAGAACAATGAAAAATA
>JAFOIY010000092.1 GCA_017420505.1 Solobacterium sp.
GCAGAAAAAGCAGTCAGGAGAAGCACTGAAGCGAGCTGTGTTCCGTTACTGTATGACGCAGGGTTTCAGAAGCGAAGACATTCATCGTATACTTGAAGAAACGGAGTGGCCGGAATATGACGAAGATTAAGGATTTGAAGGAAAAAGACCGTCTGGTCGGCAGATATCTGATCAAGAGCTGCACCAAGGGCACAACATCCAAAGGAGCACCGTACCTGAATCTGGTGTTCCAGGACAGCAGTGGATCCATGGATGCCAAGTTCTGGGATGTAAAGCCGGAAGATGAAGCCAAGGCAGAAGCCGGCAAGGTTGTCGATGCTGCAGTGGATGTCATTCTGTACAATCGAGCGCTTCAGATGCGGGTGAACCGGATCGATCGAGCAGACGTTACGGATGAAGAGATGGCGGAGTATATCCCGGCTTCCTCCATCGGTGCACAGAAAATGCGGGAAGAGATCTACCGTCTTGCGGACAGTATCCAGAATGTAACGATGCGCAGGCTTGTGCTTGCCATGCTGGCAAGAACCCAGGAACGCTTCTTTGCCTATCCGGCCGCTTCCCGCATCCATCATGGCTATATGGGCGGACTGGCGGAGCATACGCTTGGCATGGCGCAGACAGCAGAGGTCATTTGCAGGCAGTATCCTCAGCTGAACCGGGATCTGCTTATGGCTGGAACATTGATCCATGACATGGGCAAAACAGCTGAACTGGGTGGACTGGTAAGCGCGGAATACTCCCTGGAAGGACGGTTGACCGGGCACATTTCCATCTGTCACGGCTGGCTTGTTGAAGAAGCTGACCGGCTGGGACTGGCTGACAGGGAAGAGACACTGTGTCTGAGGCATATGGTGCTCAGTCATCACGGTAAGATGGAATTCGGTTCTCCTGTTGTGCCGGTTCTCATGGAAGCGGAAGTGCTCAACCTGATAGATAATCTCGATGCTCGTCTCAATACGCTGAAGCAGGCGTTTGATGGACTGGAAGCAGGGCAGTGGACAGCAAAGCTGTTCGCACTGGAGAACAGGCAGTTCTATAAACCGAAGATGTAGGTGATGGTATGGGTTTACGATTGGGAATAGTAAAAGCGCTGCATGCTGTATTGTCTGCCCGCGGACGCGGTGGATCCTTTCCGGGATATGTCGGTCTGAAGCTGGACAAGCATTTCCTGGAACGTTTCATCATGCCTGAGCAGGTCATTGTTGTGACCGGTACAAACGGCAAGACCACAACAGCGAATCTGATTGCGGAATCCCTGCGGGCTTCCGGAAAGACCGTCATCAACAATCACCGCGGTGATAACCTGAACATCGGCATTGCGTCTACATTGGCCGCCGGCAGCGATCTCAGCTACCGGATCCAGGCAGATGCCGTGGTACTGGAAGTGGATGAACTGACGGTCTACAGACAGTTCAGAAACCTGCAGCCAACAGTACTCGTTGTCAATAATTTCTTCCGTGATCAACTGGACAGAGCAGGTGAGATCGAAACGATCATCCGTCGTCTGATTGAGGTGACGGAAGACTTTGAAGGGGATCTGATCCTGAACGGGGATGATCCGAACGTCCTGCGCATTGCGGATTATGCCAAAAAGGCCAGAGTTCATATTTTCTCAGTCGGTGAGAACAGCACCAGCAATCAGTTCGATGAAGCAAAGGAAGGAACATTCTGTCCGCGCTGCGGCAGACCGCTGCGGTATCTGTACCAGCAGTATTCGCACATCGGACGCTTTGTGTGCGATACAGACGGCTACGGTACCATTGAACCGGAAGTCTTCGTTGACAGCATTGACTATGACAAAGGAACATTTACGAGCGACGGGAAAGAATACCGTTCGTTCATCAATGCCATCTATGCGGTATACAACTGTGCTGCTGTACTGACTGTGATGAAAGCGCTGGGCATAGATCCGGAATGTGCGGACCGTGTATTTTGCACCTACCGGCTCAACGAAGGACGCAATGAAGTGTTCCGGCTGACTGCGCCGTGTACAGTGAATCTGATCAAGAATCCGACCGGTGCCAACGAAGTGCTGAAGGAGATTATGGCACACGAGGAAGAGAAGAACATCTGCATTATCCTGAACGACAATGATGTGGACGGTACGGACGTATCCTGGATCTGGGACTGCCACTTTGAGCATCTCCGGGATTCTGCTGTACACGAAATCATCTGTTCCGGTACCCGGGCATATGATATTGCGCTGCGCCTGAAGTACGATGGTTTTGAGGACAAGCTGGTCATCAAGGAAAACCCGAAGGACGCGGTTGATTATCTGAATGAAGCAGGCATGGAAAGCTGGCTGATGTCCACGTACTCTGCGCTGCACAGCACCAGAGCGATTCTGAAGAAGGTGGAGAAACGGTAATGGAACTGAAGGTATTGTGGCTCTTCGACAATCTGATGGATCTGTACGGAGACAGGGGAAACATCCAGGTGCTGAAGGAGAGGTGCGCCAGAAGGGGCATTGAGTGCACAGTGGATACCTACCGGCTGGGCGATGATAAAAAATGTTCGGATTACGATATTGTCTTCATGGGAGGCGGTGCGGATCATGAGCAGAATCTGCTGTATGAAGATCTGCTCGGTCTGAAGGATGATATTGCGTACAGCTTTGAAAAAGGTACACAGTATCTGTTGATCTGCGGTGGCTACCAGCTGTTCGGGCAATATTATCTGGACCAGGACGGCATCAGGCTGGATGGTCTGGGCCTGTATGACTACTATACAGAAGCGACAACAGACCGGAACAACCGCTGCATCGGCAACATTGCTGTGGAAGTAACCATTGATGGGGAGACATTCAAAGCTGTCGGATTTGAGAACCATGGCGGGCAGACAAGGAATGTCGATACACCGCTGGGCAGAACACTGTCAGGCCACGGCAATACGGCTGATTCGGGCTATGAGGGCTTTGTGACGGACAATGTGATCGGTACGTATATGCACGGACCGCTGCTGCCGAAGAATCCACGGATCGCGGATATACTGATCAAGCGCGCGCTGCGCCGGAAATACGGTACCGACGAACTGGCTCCGCTGGACGATACACTGGAAAACAAAGCCAGGAACGTAATGCTCAAACGCCTGGGTGTACAGCCGGAAGGATAAAGAAAAGGGAGACTATGGTCTCCCTTGTTTTTATTCTGTGATCAAACGGAATACTTCATCCGGATCATCAGACGGCATTCTGTGCAGTTCGACTACATCGTCACCCTTGTAGCGGGGGATGATATGGAAATGCATATGATCCACGGTCTGTCCGGCTGCTTCATGGCTGTTAACCAGAATGTTGCAGCCATCGGCGCCTGTCTTCGCAACAATGAGCTTTGCCAGTGCTGCCGTTTCCTTCATGATGGCAGCCGCGTAGTCCTCATCCGCTTCCAGCATACTGGTTACATGCTGCTTTGCAAGTACGATGGTATGTCCCTTGGTGAGAGGTGCGATATCGAAGATTGCCTTGACGTTGTCGCTCTCATATACCGTCCGGGAAGGAATGTCTCCTTTGATGATGTCACAGAAGATGCACATATTGGTTTCCTCCTTAGTCCGTCAGGGATGACGGAATGTTCTGATTGAGAATATACGGATAGTTGCTGTAGATACTGGAGATCAGGTCAATGTCGTAGACTGTGAACCCGTACTTGCTGCAGAAGAATTTCATAGCAGCTGACTGTACATCACTGATGTTCGCAAAGGCGGTCATGGCCTGCTCCTTCAGTGCCTCGTAGTCCTTTTCCTCGACCCGGAGTACATATGCAGTGCCGGACGTGGATTGTACAGGGACCCAGCCGTCATCCGGCTCTGCGGCCCGGAGAACAGCAATCGCTTCGGCGTCATAATTGCGGGAATCAATCGTAATCAGTTCGCTTTCACCGGTTGAGGTGGATCCGTAGGCATTGATGGCTTCTTCTATGTTCATGGATCCGTCCTTCAGAGCGGACGCCGCCGCGTTGGCATTCTCCATGGTCTCGAATGACAGGATGGTACCGAGAATCGGCTTGTACTTTTCCGCCAGTTCCGCGTAGTTCTCTTCAATGTACAGAGAGGGCAGTCTGTCGTTCTGCTGCATGAGGATCTGCTGATCAAGGAATGTTTCTTCATCCATTCCCTGTTCAGCCATGTATTCCTCAAAGTACGGGCCAAGGATGCTCTTGTAGTATTCCAGGTTGTCCTCCGCTGTTTTCTTCATCTCATCTGTGACTTCCACTTCATTGTCACAAATGACTTCCGTAATGTGCTGCATAACAGCCGGAGCGCCGAAGGAGGGGAGGAGCTTTTCGTAGACCTGGCCCTTTGTGATGGCTGTATCACCGACTGTGATGATCGGTGTGTCCTTGTCCTTGATGGATGCGGACGCGTCGCTGCAGGCAGAGAGAAGGACTGCACACAGCAGGACGCTCATGGTTCTGTTCATCTTCATACTGCTCACTTTACTCCTCCTCTGCACCGTAGTAGTCCAGGATCATCGCTTTCAGCTCATCATCCCCGCCGAAATCCGTGCCCAGTGCTTCGGCTGTTGCCAGAATTGCCTTCCCGGTCAGAGATGCATCATACTGGGATACCAGTGTTTCATAGGGATTGACGCTAATCAGATCACGGTCTTCTTCAGTCAGTCCAGCTTCTGCGAGAGCCTGCTGGATTACGGTTTCTTCCAGTGTCTCAGGCGTGGACGCATCGTTGCGGATGCGGAACCAGCCGAACTGTTCGGAATGAACCCACGGACTGGTCATGCCTTCCTCCAGGGCCAGCGCGGCTGTGAGGAACGCCTCATCCAGATTGTTCGTATTGGCATCAATGACACCCAGTACACCACCGCTGTAGGCCGTGGAAGTGTCTTCGGAGAATTCCTTTGCGACATCCGCAAAGGATTTTCCTTCCGCAAACGCGACATCGACGGCTGCCTTGCGGTCTTCGGTATTCTCACCCTCCATGATCAGAAGGTAGGAGATGCTGCGGATCTTCAGTTCATCGAAGTGCTGTTCCGCATACTGCTCGCTCAGCATGATGCGCTTGCGGTAATCAAGCATATACTGCTGCAGATCTTCGTATCCACTGTAGCCGGCTTCAATGAGTGCCTGGCCGATGACATCTTTGTAGGATGCACCGTAGCTGTATTTGTAGTTCTGTTCTACAGCGGCAGCTTGGTTCTGTGCCCAGGCTTCCAGATCAGGCGTTGTTTCAATGGCCTGATCGACAACCGTTCTGCCGAAGAGCTCCGCTACAATCTGCTCGCCGCCGTTTTTATACATCTGCTCATAGAACTGTTCCGCGGTGATGTCTTCCCCGTTGATTTCATAGACGACATCCTCTGTACCGCTCCGCTTGCCCGGCAGCTTACCGGTATTTGTATCGTAGATATAGAAGATACTGATACCTGCCAGCAATGCGATAATGATGCAGAGGAAGATATTCTTTTTGATAAAGTTTCCCATAGTTCCTCCCTGAAATGCTTTCCTATTATAGGAAAAAGTGAACCGGTTTGCAATTTCATAGTCTGAATCTTGTCTGAAGAATGAAGCAGATCGGTGTTTTCTTTGATTGAAATCAAGAAAAGTGATATGATTCAGAGGATGAAAGGTGTGAAAAGATGAAAGAACTGATGATCAAAAACCTTCATGTGTCCATTGAAGGGAAGGAAATACTGAAAGGTGTGGATCTGATTGTACGTGAGAATGAAGTCCATGCACTGATGGGGCCGAACGGAAACGGCAAGTCTACACTGCTGGCGGCTGTTATGGGCCACCCGAAGTATACCGTAACGGAAGGTACGATCGAGTATGACGGCCAGGACGTGCTTGCGCTGCCTGTAGACGCCCGCAGCCGACTGGGACTGTTTCTAGGCATGCAGTATCCGCAGGAGATTCCGGGTGTAACCAACAGTGACTTTCTGAAAGCGGCGATCAATGCCCGCCGGGAAAAGCCGATCTCGCTGTTTGAATTCGTAAGGGGTATGCAGAAGAACATCAAGCAGCTGGAACTGCGGGATGACATTGCGCACCGTTTTCTGAACGAGGGCTTCTCCGGCGGGGAAAAGAAGCGCAATGAAATCCTGCAGATGATGATGCTGAAGCCGAGCCTGGCCATGCTGGATGAGATTGACTCCGGTCTGGATGTCGATGCCCTGCGGATTGTAGCGGATACCGTCAACCGGACCCAGAAGGAAACCGGCATGAGCCTGATTGTTGTTTCCCACTATGAGCGTTTCCTGGAGTTTGTGAATCCGCAGTATACCCACATCCTTGTGGACGGCCGTATTGTAGCGGAAGGCGGACCGGAGCTGGCTGCAAGGATCGATACCGAAGGCTATGACTGGATCTACCGGGAGTACAATGTCCTGCCGGCAGCGGCGGAAGACGAGAAGAAGCGTCCGGATCTGAATATCCGGCTGGGGTAGTCGATGATGGATCTGATTAACAGCAGCAGAAAGATCGTTGTGCCTGCCGGATACAGTGAATATACAGTGGATGCGGACGGGGAGATCGATCTGCAGCTTGAATGCTCCAGGGACAGTGAAATATTCCTGAAGATCCTCCGTGCACCGAAACTGAACCTGACTACCGAATCCTGCGGTGGCAGCAGTATTGCCTGCCTGGTATGGAATGAATCGGAAACGACAACAGAATTCCATGAACTGCATAATGTACGGAGGGATACGCGTCTGCATATTGCCTACGGAGAAATTGTCAAAGGAGATACGCTGCGGCATACGAAGATCGATCTGCTCGAGCCAGGAGCGGAAGCGCTCATGAGCAGCGCAACGCTTGCGGCAGCCAGGAAGGAATTCCATGCGTCCGTAGCTTCCAGGGCACCGCATACCAACGGTGATATGAAGAACTATGCCGTCATTCTGGAAGGGGGACGGTTCGTGATGGATGCGGCCGGCATCATCGAAAGAGGAGCGCACGTATCCGAGTCACATCAGACCTCACGCGCACTGTGCTTCGATGATACGGTGTACGCTTCGATCGTACCGGCGCTTCTGATCGACGACAATGATGTCAAGGCATCGCACGCTGCCAGTGTAGGACGGGTGGATGAAGATCAGCTGTACTATCTGCAGAGCAGAGGCCTCGATATCAACGAATGCATGAGACTGATCAGTACCGGCTATCTGATGCCGATTACAGACACGATTAATGAAGAGCGTTTGAAGGAAACGCTGAAGAAGGAACTGGAGGAAAAAATCGCTGCCCTATGTTAGACGTTGCTGCAATCCGGAAAGATTTTCCGATGTTTGAAAACAATCCTGATCTGATCTATTTCGACAATGGTGCCTCTACACTGAAGCCGCAGCCGGTCATTGATGCCGTTGTGGACTTCTATGCCAGACATACTTCCAATGTACACAGGGGCGACTATCCGATCGCCAGGCTGAATGATGAGCTGTATGACGGTACGCGCGATATCTTTGCACGTTTCCTGAACTGCAGTCCGCAGGAAGTCGCGTTTACGCACAATGTCAGTGCATCCATGAACGAGATCATCTACGGTGCTGCCAAGGCGTTCATGAAGCCGGGAGATGTCATTCTGACGACTCAGAACGAACATGCGTCCAATATCATGCCCTGGTTCAAGGTACAGCGTGATTTCGGCATCAAGGTGGAATACATCCCGACCGATGTACAGGGCGTTGTCTCTGCAGAGGACTTTGAAAAGGCGATGCACGAAGGCGTCAAGGCAGTCTGTGTAGCGCAGCAAACCAATGTACTGGCCGCTGTGCAGCCGATCAAGGAAATGGCCCGCATTGCCCATGAACACGGCGCTCTGATGATCGTGGACGGTGCGCAGTCGGTACCGCATATGAAGACCGATGTGAAGGATCTGGATATCGATTTCCTCGGCTTCAGCGGACACAAGATGTGCGGCCCGGGCGGAACCGGTGTTCTGTGGGGCAGGTATGAACTGCTGGAGAAGATCGACCCGATGATCTACGGCGGTGATATGAACGCCCGCTTCTACGCGGACGGAAAGATGCTACTGCAGGAACCGCCGATGAAATTTGAATACGGTACACCCAACATTGAGGGTGTCATCGGTCTTGGCGCTGCCGCAGAATACCTGATGAAGATCGGTATGGACAACATCCATGCCTATGAAAAGGAACTGGGAGACTATTTCCGCGGCCGTATGAAGGAAATCGATACGATTACCCTGTACAATCCGGACAGTACCGCAGGTGTGGTCACGTTCAATGTCAAGGATGTATTCGCACAGGATACAGCCAACTTCCTGGCAACCAAGGGCATTGCCGTACGCAGCGGCAACCACTGTGCAAAGATCCTGGACGGCATCATCGGAACCAATTCCACCGTCCGTGCTTCCCTGTATTTCTACAACACATTCGAAGAAGTGGACCGTTTCGTCGAAGCGGTCAAGGAAGTCACGCTGGAAAACGCTGTTTCGATCTTCTTCTGAGGAGTCTGTATGGAAAACCAGGATTTACTGAATGATCCGATGATCCTGCGGGAAATCATCATGGATCACTACAAATACCCGCATAATCACAGTCTTGTATCGTCCACAGCGTACCGTTCCCGTCATATGGCGAGTGCCAGCTGCATCGATGACATTACCGTGGAAGCGAAGATCAATGACGGTGTCATCGAGGATATCCGCTTCGACGGGATTGCCTGTACGATCAGTACAGCCAGCACCAGCATCATGACGGAGCTGCTGCGCGGCAAAACAACGGATGAAGCGAAGGAAATCATTGCGAACTATTTCAGCATGGTTGACGGTCTGGAGTACAACGCAGACCTGCTGGAGGAAGCAGTGGCGATGAAGAATGTCTATAAACAGGCCAACCGGATCAAGTGCGCTACCATCGGCTGGCGGGCGATCGATCAGATCATCAAGGAAAGCGAGGAAAGCAATGGCTGAAACAGAAGAGAAAAGAGAACTGAACTCTGAAGATCTTCAGGCAGTATCCTCGCAGGACAATTACCAGTACGGTTTCCAGGATGAAGATACTTCTGTGTACAACACCGGAAAAGGACTGACGGAAGAGAAGGTAAGGGAAATCTCCCGGATCAAGAATGAACCGGAATGGATGACGGAAATCCGTGTCAATGCCTATCATACCTTCATGTCCATGGATATGCCGAAGTGGGGGCCTGACCTCTCCAGCATCGACTTCGATGATTATATCTACTATATCCGTCCAACAGACCGGAAGGTATCCGATAACTGGGATGAAGTGCCGGATACCATCAAGAATACGTTTGACCGCCTTGGAATTCCCGAAGCGGAACGCAAGTTCCTTGCCGGTGTAACGACCCAGTATGAGTCGGAAGTGGTCTATCACAATATGCTGGATGAGGTACAGGAGAAGGGTGTTATCTTCCTGGATACCGATACAGCGCTGCGTTCCTTTCCGGATCTGTTCCGCAAGTACTTCGGAACCATTGTGCCGGCCAGTGACAACAAGTTCGCTGCGCTGAATACGGCTGTATGGTCTGGCGGAAGCTTCATCTATGTTCCGCCCGGAGTAAAGCTGGAGAAGCCGCTGCAGTCCTATTTCCGCATCAATTCCGAAGGAATGGGACAGTTTGAGCGTACTTTGATCATCGCGGATGAAGGAGCGGACGTACATTATGTAGAAGGCTGCACTGCACCGGTATACATGCGGGATTCCCTGCATGCGGCCATCGTTGAGATCTTTGTCCATGAAGGCGCCAAAGCCCGTTACTCCACCGTGCAGAACTGGTCAAAGAATGTTCTGAACCTGACGACCAAGCGGGCGAAGGTGGAAGCCCACGGCGCAATGGAATGGATCGACGGCAATATCGGATCCCACATCACGATGAAGTATCCTGCCTGTATCCTTGCCGGGGAATATGCCAGAGGAATGACAATCTCCGTAGCGGTCGCATCGGAAGAACAGATCCAGGATTCCGGCGCCAAGATGATCCATCTTGCTCCGCATACCCAGTCATCCATCATCTCCAAGTCCGTATCGCGCAGAGGCGGCAAGGCCAACTTCCGCGACTGGATCTATCATGGTCCGAAGGCGGACTTCTCACGCTCGCATATTGAGTGCGATACACTCATTCTGGATGAACTATCCTCCAGTGATACCATTCCGAACAATGCCGGTGCGAACAATACTTCCACCATTGAGCATGAAGCGAAAGTATCAAAGATCAGTGAAGAAGAACTGTACTATCTCATGAGCCGTGGGCTGAGCGAGAGCCAGGCGACGGAAATGATCGTTATGGGCTTCCTGGAACCGTTCACCCGGGAACTGCCTATGGAATACGCTGTTGAACTGAACCAGCTGATGAAGCTGGATATGACAGGCTCAGTAGGATAGGATAAGAAAAACGGTATCCCTGCGATACCGTTTTCTTTATGCCTCAGTGCTTGCCGAGCTCCAGTGCCCGGGCGATGCAGCGGCCGTTGGCTTCCTCGACAATCGCATCCAGCCCGCGGTCCCGCAGGATACCGACGGCTTCGATGGTTGTTCCGCCGGGTGAGCAGACTTCATCGATGAATTTCTGCACCGGTTTGGTACGGGCAGCTTTGAGCAGCTCACCGGAACCGATCATGGTCTCGGTAATGAAGTCACGGGCAGTCTCTTCATCAAAGCCCTGCCTGACCGCGTCCTTGATCAATACGTTCACCAGGTAATAGAAGTAGGCCGGTGTGGATCCATGAACCGTAACAGACTTGTTGATGAGTTCTTCCTCCACATTCTGCAGGATACCGAGCGGGCTGAGCAGTGCATGAGTGAATTCTTCTGTTTTCGGAGAAGTGCCGGGCATGGCGGCCATGAACGCAGCGCCTTTGCTGACCTGCATCGGTGTATTGGGCATGATACGCATCAAGGAGGACGTATTCAGATACTGCTTCATCGCCGCGATGCTCCAGCCTGTGACAATCGAAAGCACCGCATGGATCGGAATACCGGCCAGGGTATCCATGACTTCCTGCATGTTCTGCGGTCGTACAGCCAACAGGACATACCGACATGCTTCGGCTGTTTCGGCAGCTGTTTCGGCAGCCTGCAGGCCCATTCTCTGTGCTTCCTGGATTCTCGGGGCGGAAGGGTCATAGATCAGGATCTCATCGGCTTTGATGACACCTGCATTCAATGCGCCTTTGATGATGGCAGTGGACATGTGACCGAATCCGATCACACCGAGACGGTATTCTTTCATGGGATGACCTCCTGTTTTTTTGTCTATCGCACATACTTATTATAAAGTACAATAGGATAACAGGGTTTCCTATGTTTTTAATATCGGTCTGGATTGAACATCCGGTCAGGGCACTTGACCGTACATATACCTATTGGTACGAAGAAGAACTCCAGCAGGGCGTGCGTGTTGAAATAGTATTCAACGGCAGGCGTCTGATCGGATTTGTAGAATCGTCTGTCTTTTATGACGGTGATGCATCGATGGCTTCTGCGGAGACCGGTATGGCAATCCGTCACATTGATGGTGTACTGGATGCGTCACCGCTGATTACGCCTGAGCTTCATGATCTTGCCCTGTACATGCATGATGCGACACTGTCATCTACCATCTCCTGCTTCCAGGCGATGCTGCCTTCACGTGTAAAGCCATCAACGCACAGGGGCACTGTTGTCATGGAAAAGACGGTACGGCTCAGTGATGAGGAGGTCAGACTGACACCGAAGGAACTGGAAGCCTGGGAGTATGTCCGTACCAACGGTACGGTGCTGTACAGTGATCTGCGCAGACAATGGCCGAATCAGGCACGCTCTCTTGTGGTGAAAGGCGCAGTAGTTGTAGAAGAAAGAGAACGGGAAGCAGCGGCCCATAAACTACTGCTCAATCAGTCACCGCATACACTCAACGAAGAACAGCAGAGAGCTGTACAGGAAATCCATGCCGGCAAAGAAACCGTGTATCTTGTACACGGTGTAACCGGGTCCGGCAAGACCGAAGTCTATCTGCGTCTGGCGGAAGAAGTCATACGCAGCGGCAAGCAGGTGCTGTTTCTTGTGCCGGAGATCGGCCTGACACCGTTGATGATCAGCCGCGTCACCCAGCGTTTCGGAGAAGATCTTGCCATCTATCACAGTGCACTCAATCCACAGGAAAAGTATGAACAGTACCGGAAGGTGATGAACGGCAGGACATCGATTGTCGTCGGTACCCGCAGTGCAGCATTCCTCCCGTTCACGGATCTGGGCCTGATTGTCATGGATGAGGAACATGATGCGTCATACAAGCAGGATGTCCAGCCGGCGTACCATTGCCGTGATATCGCAGTGTGGCGGGCACAGTACCATCACTGCAAGGTCATACTCGGCAGTGCAACACCATCCCTGGAAAGCTATGCCAGAGCCTATAAAGGAATCTACCGGCTGATCGTTCTGCATGAACGGATCAACCGTACACAGCCGTTGATGCGTACCGTGAACATGCGCGATGAAAAGCAGCACAAGCGTTCCACGCTGCTTTCCGATGCGTTGATCGACGGCATTCAGGACAGGCTGGGAAGAAATAAACAGATCATTATCCTGCTGAACCGCAGGGGATACCATTCCGTGATGAAATGCCGTGAATGCGGCGAAGCACTGATCTGTCCGCACTGCGATGTTGCGATGAGCTATCACAGAACCGAGAATGTGATGAAATGCCATACCTGCGGCTATACAGCACGGGTGCCGCGGGTGTGTCCACACTGTGGATCCACTGCCGGATTCACAACC
>JAFOIY010000093.1 GCA_017420505.1 Solobacterium sp.
AGCCGTTGTTGAGGCTGTGCGGGATGGCACGGATCTCTGCATCATGCGCATCGATATATTCTCTGATTGCGTCCGAAAGCGCAGGATCCCGGGCAACCGTAATGGTCCGTACCGGATCCTTGTAGCCTACAGAGTAGAAGGTATGGATGACGGTACCGTCATCATAGAATGTCCAGGCATCCCCTTCCGGGTCGCCGATATCACGGTAGCGGGCAGTGGTGCGCCGGTACTGGAATACAATCTCTGGCATGGCAATGGCTCCTTTCTGGATTAGCGGATCCGGGCGTCCGGACAGCGCTCGCAGATATACTGCTGCACAAAGGCATAGTCTGCGGGATTCACATAGATCATATGATGCATAAGCGCGGTGTTTGCATTGATCAGATCGTCCTGCGGACGGGAAGAAACAGAACGCACTTTATCGAAGGTGAAGCGGGTGCCGGAGTTCGCTGCGGCAAGCCCCGCACCCAGCAGTCCATAATTGCCGGTAAGCGTACCGGTTACCGCGGCTGCGTAGGCAATCATTTTCGTCTTCTCTTCCTGGCTCTCCGACTGTTTGTAGAATATGCCTTCTTCATCCATTTCATACAGCAGGACATAGGTTTCCTGGAAGCGCCAGGATACGAACCAGTAACAGCCGTATGTGATCGCAATGGCCCCGGCAGCGCACAGCAGGATGATCCGGCTCAGCCAGAAGAACTCCTCCCAGGAGAAGCCGCTCTTCCAGCACAGGAACAGCAGGAACAGATACAGAAACAAAAGAATGCCCAGTACAATCTTCAGTATGAACCAGAGGATGGACCTGTTCTTCTTCATGTCCATTTCATAGACCCAGCGGTATCTGCCTTCCTGATCAGTGAGCATGATGATTCTCCTCTCCGTACATATCCATTATACCTTCAACCCGGCCTGCATAGAACAAAGGACTGCCTTCTGAAGGCAGTCCTTGTTTCCGGTAATGATCCTGGGTTTCAGGCTTTGGTCATCTCGGTGAGAATGTCCTGGATGAGGGTGTAGACCCGTCCGAAGGAGGAGATGCTCATCCACTCTGTCACGGTATGCTCATCACCATGGTCGCAGCCCAGGGTAACGATATCCAGTCCGGGGATCTTTTCACTGAACACACCCAGCTCCAGTCCGCCGTGTCCGGCGAGCTCTTCCATCCGTTCGCCGTTGTGGCGCTCGGCATACAGCCGCTGTGCCAGTTCGCGCAGCTTCGATTCCTTCATGTACGGCCAGGCGGACAGCCACATGCCGTATTCCACGTCTTCCAGACCGCAGAGCTTCGCGACAGAGACGATGTTGTCGATATAGTCATCCGAGCAGGAACGGGAAGAGGATCTCAGCATGGTATTGATCGTGACCCGGTCTTCCTTTGTCCGGACTACGCCCATGTTCGTTGAGGTTACCGGCAGTCCTTCGATTTCCTTGCTCATCATACGGACACCGTTGGGAATGTTGTACAGAGCGTCAGCCACGCACTTCGTGGATACAGCGTCCATCATCTTCTCTGCTGCTGCAGGCTCCAGCGTCCACTTTACGTCCGGATCACTGGCCTTCAGCTCGGCCGCAACTTCACCCATAACCCGGTCGATGACTGCCCTGACTGCAGCTTCATCCGCTTCTGCAGCGATGACAGCCTCCGCTTCTCTGGGAATCGCATTGAACATCAGACCGCCGCTGACGCTGCACAGCCGGTAGGTGACCTGTTTTGCCAGGTTGTGCAGTACTCTGCCCATGATCTTATTGGCATTGCCGAGCTCATCGGTGATCCGCATGGCGGAATGACCGCCCTTCAGACCGAAGATCTTCAGCTGATACGTATTCCCCTTTACCGGTTCAAATGTTACTTTCCTTGATACAGTGACTTCCTGGGCACCGGCACTGGTGACCCAGACGGTATTCTCCGGTCCGGCATCCAGACCGATCAGCTGTCTGGCTGTAATATCATACGGATCAAATACACTGGCACCCCAGAAGCAGACTTCTTCACCGGTGGTGAAGAGGAATTCCAGCGGGGGATGCGGGAAGCGGTCGGAGTCTTCGTCCATCAGGGCGAGCATATAGGCAACACCCTTGCCGTCATCCGCACCCAGCGTTGTACCGTCCGCCGTCAGGATATCGCCGTTCAGAACCAGCTTCAGTCCGTCCTTCTCAAAGTCATGGACGGTGCCGCTGTTCTTCTCGTTGACCATGTCCAGATGGGCCTGGAACAGTACAGCGGGAAGATCCTCGCATCCGGCCGATGCCGGCTTCTTGACTACCACGTTGTTCCGTTCATCGCTCCGGCAGTACAGTCCGAGCTCTTCGGCCTTCTGCATGACGAACTGCGCAGCGGCCTCTTCATGGTAGGATCCTCTGGGTATCGCAGAGATGTCTTCGAAGTACTTCAGAGCCAGCCTGGGCTCCAGGTCTTTCAGTATATATTCCATTGTCTTTCTCCTTTTCTGCTGTTCATTGTAGATGGCGGAATCAGGGTGTTCAAGTATACAGGGAGGCGATCAGGGAAAGAAAAAGCGGTTCTGTATGAAAGAACCACCCTTTCTTTCAGATTCATTGCTCCTGCAGATCCAGGGTATACGCTTCTATGTCCATAACTGCGTCTCCGTCGGCCAGGAAACGGATCCGGTCCGCGGAGAGGTCTGCATCGATGACCATCGTGAAGGTCTGTTCGCCATCGTTGATGAACAGTTCCAGGCTGTACCGGTCAACGATCAGACGCAGTTTCAGAACGCCGTCGTATTCCTTTGTCCGGAAAGTCCTGCTGTGTTCAACGGCTGTGTGTGTACCGGAACGGCTTCGGTCGACTGTGATTTCTTGCCGGCTCCGGTCGTAGACGATCGAGGTATGGTGTTCCTCATCGGCAGCCGCCTGGATTTCAAATCTACGGTAATCATTTTCACCCGGACGGATGGTGAGCGAGAGATCCAGCGCCCTGCCCCGGATACCGGGCAGTTCTGTCATACCGTGGACTGATACATCGCGGTATTCCGTTCGGTGCTTTATGTACTGCATCAGCTCCCTGACCGGCTGCTGGTACAGCCTGCCATTGCGCACGGACAGTTCCCGGGGAAGGATCATCTGCCCGTACCAGCGCAGTCCTTCATGATTCTGCAGAGTGTCCCAGTTCTGCATCCAGGCAGTCATGATCCTTCTGCCATCAGGATGCAGAAGCGTCTGGGTGGCGTAGAAGTCTGTTCCGTAATCAACCGGCTGGTCCTGTTCATGGACCAGTCTGCTGTCCTGGAAGTCACCGATCAGGCACAGGGTACCGTGCCCGCCGCTGTACTTCTCCGTTCTGCGCATGTCCACCGGACTGCACAGAAGCACAGCTTTGCCGTCCAGCATAAAGACATCCGGGCATTCCCACATGGTGCCGAAGCGCTGGTTGTTGGCAGCGAGCACGCTCACAAAATGCCAGTCCAGACCGTCTTCGCTGCGGAAATACAGGATTCTGCCGTCCATCTCTTCGGTACAGCCGCCGACAACACAGCTGTAGGTATCGTCGTTCTCCCTGTTTACTTTCGGATCCCGGAAATCGTGCCTGCTCAGGCCTTCCGGCAGATTATCACTCGTCAATACGGGATTCCCGCTGAACTTTTCGTAGTCAAGGCCGTCCCCGAAGGCCAGGCACTGTGTCTGGACGGATGTACCGGGTTCCTCCGGATCTTCGGCTACACCGGTATACATGAGCATATGTCTTCCGTCATCCATGACCGCTGCACTGCCCGAGAAGCATCCTCCACTGTCAGCCGGTGTATCCGGGGCGAGCGCTGCCGGCAGATACTGCCATGTCACCAGGTCATGGCTGACCGCATGCCCCCAGTGCATCGGACCCCACTCCGGGGCATAGGGATAGTACTGGTAGAACAGGTGGTACATTCCTTCATACAGAGAAAAGCCGTTCGGGTCATTCATCCAGCCGCAGCGGGAAGACAAATGGAACAGCGGTCTTTCTTCCGCGGAGATCTCCCTGTCCTTCTCCTCTTCGTATTTCCGTGCCTCTTTGAGTGCTTGTTCCGTCATGTCCTTGTGCACCGGCATCTACTTCTTTTCTGCCTGCTTCTTCCGTTCTTCTTCGCAGATCTCATCGATATGCTCGGATACATAGTCGAAGAGCTCCCCTGCCTTTACCATCACAGGCGCACAGGATCCGTTTTCATCCTTGAATGCCGGCCGGATCCCGGCGCAGTCCAGGCTGTGGAATGTCTCCTCGAACAGGTGTACATACGCTTTGACAGCCGCCTTCATCTTTGTGTTGAGCGTGGGTTTGTCTTCGCCGTACAGTCTGCCGAAGGCTGCCAGAGCACCCAGCAGGGCGCCGCAGGTGTGTCCTGTGTTCATACCGCCGCCGTACGGCAGAACCAGCCTGACATACTCCTCCGGGATGTCCAGGCGGTATTTCCGGTCGGCTGCCATAAGCAGGGTTTCTGCGCAGTTGTAATGATGCAGCATCCGTTCTTCCTGGGGATACTGCTTTTCCTGGTCAATGATTGCCTGGATGTGTTCCTTCATATTCTTTTTCCTCCTGTATGGATTCTTTCTCTGATGGTCAGTACAGCCGCTGCCAGTATGAATACAGCAATCAGCGGTATGATCAGTCCGGACGGATCAATGGTGAGCCAGGTACTGCCGGAGACGGGATGGTCGGCAGAGCTCATGGGAAAGGTTCTGTTTACCAGCAGTCCGAATCCTTCGTACCCCATCCATTCACCCCCGGACAAAGTGCGGTAGAAAACCAGCCTGCCGGCCAGCAGCCAGGAGACCAGGTTGATGAGGAATCCGGCTGTACAGACAGCCAGGGATACGATCAGGGATTTCTTCAGAATGCGCTTCATTGTCTTTCTTCCAGATAATGCACCGGTTTCCCGGCCGCCTGTGCGTACTCGATCTCCGAGCGGGTGCTGGAGCCGATATAGCCGCCCACGTTGATGACATAGATTTCATCAGCCATGTCGATCTTGCGCTTGTGCATGTCGTCCAGCATCTCCTTGGTGCCTTCCGTCCAGACTTCATCATCGCCGGAATGGCCGAACAGGCCGACGCTGATTACGATGTTTCCGGCCAGTGTGAGGCGTTTCTGGGCTTCCAGGAAGGCATCCTTGAAGCGGGTGCTGCCGCACAGGGTGATGACCTTGTATCTGCCTACCATGTCTGTTTCCTACGATTCGTTGACGATCTTGCCGGTCATGTGCTCCGGTACCAGAGCAAACAGCAACGTGCCGGGACCGGAGTTCTTCAGTTCATGCTGGATGTAGTCGTCATCATCCGTAAACTTATGGCTGAGCGCTTCGGAGATACGGTAGGTTGTCTCCCTGTCTTCGATGAACTCAATCCTGCCGAAGACGATCACGGACCGGATGTTCAAGGCCCATTCCCCTTCTCTGCGGAAGCCCTGGTCATAGACGCAGAAGGACGCTTTGGGGTGCTTTTTCATGGCGTCGATCTTGTGTCCTCTTCTGCCGCCGTGGAAGTAGAGCTTCCCGTCTTCTTCACAGTAGTAGTGATTGATCGGCATTCCGTACGGGTAGTCATCATCACCGAGGACGGACAGTACACCTCTAAGCTCTTCCTTGAGGATCCGGATGCATTCTTCTTCGGGCAGTTGCTGCTTCTTTCTGAGCATATCCCTGAACATGATCATTGTTCACCGTCCTTCTCTTCTGTATCCACATCGATGAGGACCTTCATCGTCGTTTCCCGGTTGGCTTCGATATATTTGTAGGCAGCCAGGTAGTCCGTGAAGGCGAAGTGCTTGGTCTGCAGCGGCTTCAGCTGGATCTTCCCTTCGTTTACCAGGCGGATCGCTTCCACGTAGTCTTCATGTCTGTACATCATGGTCGTGTCCAGATCCAGTTCATGATCGTTCAGGGTAAACAGATCGATCGTAGCCGGACCGGCGAATACTGCGACCAGGATGATCTTGCTGCCTTTGCGGGCATACTGGATGGCCTGGCCCATGGTGGTATTGTTTCCGGCACAGTCGTAGATGACATCTGCCTTGTCCGGTCCGAAGCATTCCACCAGCGCTTCGCCGAAGTCCTTCTCCTTCGTGTTGACGGTGTAGTCTGCACCGCACTTTTTTGCCAGTTCCAGACGGTAGTCGGAGATGTCGGTAATCAGCACTTCCGCAGCACCGAGCGCTTTGCAGGACTGGGCAAGCAGGATGCCGATCGGGCCGCATCCGAGGATGGCAACTTTACTGCCTGCCAGTTCCGGGAAACGCTTCGCTGCGTGGACCGTGACGGCCAGCGGCTCGATCATGGCACCGTCGGCGTAGGTCATTTCATCCGGCAGCGGTGTGACTTTACTCTTATGCACACAGAAGTATTCACTGGCCATGCCGGTGGTCTGGAAGCCCATGACCTTCAGATTCTCACACAGATTGTACTTGCCGTGGCGGCAGGGATAGCACTCTCCGCAGACGACCTGCGGCTCTACGGTTACCTTCTGGCCGATATGGAATTCCTCGCATCCGGGACCGAGCTTACAGATCTGTCCGGATACTTCGTGTCCCTGGGTGACCGGGTAGCCGGTGCCGGAGTGTTCGCCGTAGTATACGTGGATATCACTGCCGCAGACACCGATCCGCTTCATCCGGATCAGTACTTCACCCTCCTGCGGCTCCGGAATCTCAATGTCCCGGAATATGATTTCTGCGGGCACTTCCGTGCCCTTTGCCGGTTTCAGCATGACCTGCTGCTTCATGGTTGCCATTGTCATTCTCCTTTCCTGGATCAGACGATCCAGATGCTTATCTATATTCAATTCCATTATAGAGTATTGCAGCACCTGATAGTATCCGCAGAGAAAAACACCTGTCGGATGAGACAGGTGTTTTCCCGCCGCTGCGATGCTTCTTTATAGACTCAGGAAAGGAAATCATCTACTGCTGTGCAGCGGCAAAAACCAAGGAGAAACAGAATGAGTATTCAGCGCAGTGCCCGGCACGGGCTCTGCCGGGTCTACTGCAGGGTGCTGTATCTGTGCAGGATTTCCAGTGTTTCTTCCGGTTCCAGCGGACCGCCCTTTTCCATGCATGCGGCAAACAGTTCCTTGAATACCGCGGACCGCCGGGCTTCTTCCCGGACGCATACTTTGACCGTGCTTCTCTGCTGTTCCAGATAATCCAGAACGGCATCAAACCGTTCCGGGATCATATCCGCAATCCGTTCCTTCGTCCAGCGGGCAGCCGTAGGACTGGCTCCGGCCGTGCAGATTCCCACGGTCAGTGATCCTTTCTGAACCAGTGAAGGAAACAGGAAGGTACAGTAGTCCCGGTCATCGACCACATTGACCGGGATGTTCTTCTCCCGGCACAGGGCGGATACCTCTCGGTTCAGCATACGATCATCCGTCGCTGCGATCACGAATGCTTTTCCGTGCAGATACTCTTCACGGAACGCCGTACGATGCAGGACAAGTCCGTCGATGGCCTCGATTTCCGGCAGTACAGAGGGTGCACATACCTCCAGGACAGGCTCGAACGGAACCAGTTTTTCGATTTTATGCAGGGCGATCCTTCCACCGCCGACAATCAGACCGGTTCTGCCTTTCAGATCCATAAAGAACGGAAAATAGGCCATATCATTCATCCTTTCATATCAGATAGTACCGCCGGCCATCCTCTGTCTCTGTCTGTTTCAAAGCAATGCCGAACACCCGGTCAAGCACACCGGAACCGTACACCGTCTCCGGTGTACCGAACGCGCACAGCTTCCCCTCAGCCAGTACCGCAATCTCATCGGCGTACTGCAGGGCCAGAGGCAGATCGTGCGTCACCAGAACAACCGCCTTGCCCTCACCGGCAAAGGATTTTGCCAGGCGGTAGGTATCCAGCTGGCTTCCGGCATCCAGAAACGTCGTCGGTTCATCCAGCAGGATCGTGCCGGTACCCTGGGCCAGAGCCATGGCGATATACACTTTCTGCTGCTGTCCGCCGCTCAGCTGCGGCATCATGGCATCGGCGTATTCTGCTGTACCGGTCAGTTCCATCGCCTGCTCCACCGCCCGGAAATCATCTTCTCCGTACTGGCGGGGATAGGACATATACGGGAAGCGGCCGTGGAGGACCATCCTGCGGACAGAGATATTCGGAGTCGTTCTGGACTGGGGCAGATAAGCCATCTGCCTGGCCCGTTCCCTGTTTGTCAGATGTTCCAGAGCGGTCCCGTTGACGATGATCTCGCCGGACAGCTTCGGCTGCAGAGCCAGGATCGTCTTCAGCAGCGTACTCTTGCCGCATCCGTTCGGTCCCAGAAGCACAAGAACCCGGCTGTCATGGATCTCCATGTCGATATTTTCCAGAATCGTACGGCTTCCATAGCCAACGGACAGATTCCGCAGTTCAATCATGGATGCGCCCTCCCCGCTGTTTGATGAGCAGACCGATGAAGAACGGACCGCCGAGCAGTGACAGCAGAATGCCGACAGGCATTTCATAGGGCCGGAAGAGTATCCTCGCCGCAATGTCACAGAGCGTAAGCAGCACCGCACCGCCCAAAGCCGAACTCAGGAGAACATACAGGCTGTCCTCATCCCCTGCCCGGCGGATGATGTGCGGTACAATCAAGCCGACAAAACCGATCATGCCGGCGAAGCTGACTGCCGCTCCGGTGAGGAACGCAGCCAGAACCAGCAGGATTGTCCGGATCCGTTTCACATTCATGCCCAGGCTGTGCGCAGTGGATTCACCGAGCATCAGGACATCCATCTGCTTTGCCAGAGACAGAAGCAGCAGAAACGCCGGAAGGATCATGAAGAATGCCGGCCGGATCCTGGACATGGTCAGACCTGCCAGGCTGCCGATCCGGAACCAGGAATAGGAAACCAGCGTATCCGGAGCCAGGGTGATGATTGCGTCAATGCAGGCGGAGAAAATGCTGGATACCGCAATGCCGGCCAGGATGGTTGTCATCCGCGAAGCCCCGGTCTTTCCGGCAATCACCAGAACAACCGCAGCGCCGCACAGTGCCCCGGCCATCGCTGCTGCCGGCAGAATGCGGAGATACGCGGTTCCTGCCAGTGAAACCAAGGCAACGGCCAGGCCGGCACCGGAATTGACACCGATGATGTTCGGAGCTGCCAGAGGATTGTTCAGCACCGTCTGGATCACAGCACCGGAAGCCGCAAAGGCCATACCGGCCAGCACACTGCCGCAGGTGCGCGGCACCCTGCTCAGCAGGAAAATGCTGCCCTGCAGGGAATGATCCTGCGGATTGATGAGTACATGAAGGATATCCGCCGGGCTCAACCGGACCGCACCGGAGCAGAGACTGCAGACAATCAATACGAGAAGCAGAAAAAGCAGTCCGGCAAGGATTGCTTTTTTCTTACTGTTCCGGATAGAGAATGTCTGCGAGTTTTTCATACGCTGCTCCCCACTGTACATTCGGCTTCAGATTGTACAGTGAGTGTTCCATGAAGTACAGCCGTCCTTCCTTCACAGCCGTCAGTTCCTGCCAGATCGGGTTCGACAGCACGGTTTCATTGAGCGCTTCTTCTGCTTTGCTCGTATCCGCTCCCTGAAGAACCACGAAGATATAGTCCGGATCATCCGCCAGAATCTTCTCCAGGCTCAGCTCTTCCAGCAGGGACGAGTCGCTGTCCGCGATGTTGACACAGCCGAAGTCCGCCAGCATATCTCCGAGAACGCTCCCCTCGCTGCCCTTGACCGAGCAGGATGATCCACTGGCGCGGATATACAGCACAGTCGGGGAAGAGCCGTCCTGACGGGCAACCGCCCGGTCAACCTGCTCCTGTATTTCCAGACCGTACTTCCGGTAATTGTCCTCGCAGCCGGTAATCTGCGTACAGACTTCCAGCATCCGCAGGTAATCATCGAAGTTGTCGACATCAAAGTAGGCGGTCGCAATGCCGGACTCTTCAAACATGTCCAACAGTTCCATATCTGCAGATGTAGAACTGCTGGCAAGGATCAGATCCGGCTGGGCTGACAGGAGGAGTTCAACATTCGGATCCTTGGAGGAGCCGATGTTGACGACCTCGTCGCTGAGCCCGAGATCAAACGATGTCCAGGTATCACTGGCGGCTGCCACGAGGTATTCCTTTCCTCCTGCCAGGCACCAGATATCCGCAAAGCTGCCGATCATGACCGCTGTCCGCTGCCAGGAATGCACCTCTACTGTCCGTCCCAGATCATCGGTAAAGACAAACGGTTCTGTTTCTCCGTGTTCTTCTGCAGGTATTTCTTCCCCGGAAGGCTGTGCGGGGGATGCACAGCCGGACAGTAACAATCCGGCTGTGCATAATACCGCTGCTGATTTTTTAATCCGTTCCATTCCGCGGTCCGGCTGTGTGGTGCATTTCCATCGGCTTGACGTTGAAGTTGGAGCGGTATTCTGTTTCATGCCAGAAGATATCTTCCGCAACCAGGCACTCCGGATTCAGCTCTACACCCTTCAGGACGATTTCCTTGAACTTCTTGTATCCCGCACGGTCAATCAGATGACCGCCATGAAGGTACTCCGGCTTGTAGTCCATAACCCAGGCAGAGAACTCCTGCCAGTTTTTCAGAACACCGATGATGACATCCTTGCTGGCCCAGTTCAGGAACATCTTGCCGGTTCTGGGTGTCTGTCTGCCGGTACGGCCGCCGAGAATGACTCTGTAGAGAGGCTCCTCGCTCCGGGTCCAGGCACTTGCAGGACAGGCGCGGACGCATTCACCGCAGCCTACGCAGCAGCATTCGTCCTTGATGATCTTCCCGTTCTCTTCGTTCAGTTCCAGTACACGGGTCGATCCCTTGATGCAGGCACGGACACAGGCACCGCAGCCGATGCAGCGCTCCGGATGGTAGACCATCTTGCCGACACCGATGATGCCGAAATCGCACAGATGCGCTTTGTTGCAGTCATTCGGACAGCCGGCAATATTGATCTTGATGTGGTAATGGCTCGGGAAGATGATCTTCTCCAGTTCACTGGCCAAAGCAAACGTATTGATGTTCGCGCAGATGCAATGGTAGTTGCCGATGCAGGCCGAGATGTTGCGCGCACCGATCGTAGGATAGCCGGACTTGGGATCCCAGGGCTGCGGCTGGTGAGCGACCTGATCCATGTCGACTTCGCACAGTTCCTGATCGATCTCCCGGATGTATTCTTCCAGATACGCATTGACAGCCGGGATGTCATCATACTTGATGCCGGTAATGTCAAAGGTCTGCCGGGTACCGATATGGAAATTGCCGTCTCCCCAGGTCTGTGCGATATAGCGCACATTGTCCAGGTACTTTGCATCAACCACACCGCCGGGCACCCGCATCTGCAGCATGAACTCTCCCGGTACTTTGGACTGCCGGAAGCAGTTGATTCTCATTTGCTTGACATTGATATCACGATTCATTCTTCTGCCCTCCTCAGTCGACCAGATCTCTGGCAATCACATAAGGGAATACCGGACCATCAAGGCAGACATAGACTTCATCAATCCGGCAGTGTCCGCATTTTCCGACTGCGCACGACATTTTTCTTTCAAAACTCATCCAGATCTTCTCCGGATCCACGTCATGCTTCATCAGTTCCAGGCCGGTGAACTTCATCATCGGCGGCGGTCCGACAACGACCACGGCATAATCACCGTCGAATTCATCCCACGGGATTTCCTTGACAAACGCGGTTACCATGCCGGTCCGCCAGCCGTCCTTTTCATCGTTGTCGAGTGCGTAGATCGTATGGAAGCACTTCTCCCATTCCTGCAGTTCCTGCTGGAAGACAATGCCCTCCTCGTTCTTGAAGCCGCTGATCAGGTGCACGCTCTTCACTTTGTCCGGGTGCGCCATGAATTCATTCAGCATCGATCTTACAGGAGCCAGTCCGGTTCCGCCGGTAATGACAACCACATGCTTGTTCAGAAACTTCTCCACCGGCCATCCCTTGCCATAGGGTCCCCGGAGGAACAGGGTATCGCCGGCTGTTTTGTCGAAGATGACATTGGTTACCTTTCCTACATTGCGGATGGTAAACTCCAGCCAGCCGTCTCCCTGCGCCGATACGGAAATCGGGCACTCGCCGATCTTGGGAATGGACAGCTGCATGAACTGTCCATGGCTGACTTCTGCATCACTGGCAACACGGAAAGTCCACTCATGCAGGCTTTCTTTCTTCACATCGAGTATGGTGCACGGTCTGGGCTGTACAGGATTCATCACAGTCATTACCTCCTTACCCTTCGGCCATGCCGGCTTTGATCTCTTCCACGGCACGGCTCATTTTGTTTACGGTTGCGGCGATGGAAATGAATTCCGGGCAGCGGTGCATGCAGCGGCCGCAGCCGACGCACATATGGCTGTCCCCGAAACGGGCTTTGTAATCATGGAATTTGTGCAGGACCTTGAAGCGCATTCTGGCCGCAGCCGTAGAACGCATTTCCTTCTGCCCTGCCATCTGGTCGAACCCTTCGATCTGGCAGGACGACGTTACTCTGCGGCGCTCACCGACTTCCGGATTGTCGCCGTAGATGACATCACGCGTTGTGAAGCACGTGCAGGTCGAGCAGGCTACCGTACAGGCACCGCAGGAGATGCAGCGGCTGTTGTACTCGTTCCACATCGGATGCGTCTTCAGCGCTTTGCGCACTTCCGCATTGTCCAGATCCGGTACGGTTACCTTCAGCTCGTTCTCTTCGACAAAGGACGGTGTGTACTTCGCCTTCGGGCATTCTTTGAAATAGCCGGTGAAATCATCATCGGTTACCTGTACCTTTACCCCCTCGGAAGAGAACTTCAGAGCCAGGGAGTAGTCATCTGTCCGGTTCGTTCCCATGGAAACGCAGAAGCAGGTGTCATCTCCACCGTTGCACTCCATCATCGCAAAACGGACCAGTTTTCTTACCCGTTCATAGTACACATCTGTGTAGCCGCCGTTGCCGGCATAGATCTTCTGCTGAACATGCTGGGCAGCGATATCGCAGGGACGGGCCAGGACCAGATACGGCTTCTTCGGTCCTTTGCTTTCTCTGTATTCATCTTCGGTGAAATAGAATATCGCCTGCTGGATCGGTGTCAGTACTTCCTTTGCGGGATAGTCTGATTTGGTATCCCAGACAATATCTTCGAATCTGGATATTTCAGCGTAGCGGATGATGTCTGTATCCGAATAGCGGCCCTGTTTGGGAAAGCGCTTCGGTGCGAAAACCGTATAGTCCTTGCGGATCTCGTCCAGTACAGCATTCGCCTGCTGAATATTCAGGGCATAACTCATTGGCTTATACTCCTTTCATTGCACACTGTAAATGATGGTATATCGTACGGAATGAGAGCCTTACTGCTCATCCTTCATGGCTGCTTCGAGGAATTCAGGAGCTGCCCATTCGTGAAGATCATAGTCATCTTCCGGGCGGATAACGCCGTTGGCGATCAGGAAGTCCTTTTCGATCTGCAGCATTTCAAATGCTTTGTCGTTCAGCACCGGAATCCGGTTGGCAAACAGATACGGCAGATCGAACGCTTCCCGCATCTCGTCCGGTGTTGCACCGTAGACGCCGCTGCAGACCGTGTTGATGAAGTCTTCCTGGTTCTGCTGCGCCAGACGCGCCGATCGTATGACTTCCCGGAGATAGGCAACAACAATCTCCGGATGTTCATCACAGAAAGGCTTTGTGCACGTCAGCGGCAGTACAGCATTATTGTTTATATTCGGTATATCGTGCTGGTCCTGCTCGGTCATGATTTCCCGCAGGATCCCTGCATGGTTGTGGCGTACTGCTTTGATGGAGTTGGCAAAGGCCGCATCGGCCTTTCCTTCCACAACCGCCAGGAAATCCTCTGTCATGAAATCATCGTTGCTGCGCAGGGTGTCCATCGTTCCCTGCTTCAGGGAAGAGACGATGTTTTCCGCCGATACCGGCACCAGCTCCACTTCATCCATGGATATACCGTAGTACTTCAGGACGTCATAGAATCCATGCAGCATGGTGATGCGGCGGAAGTCAACCACCGCATCCGGGCGCACCGGAATGGCGAGGCGCTTCCCCCGCAGGTCAGCCACGCTCTGAATCGGGCTGTCCGGACGGACAAAAATCCCGCGGCGTTCCTTCTGGAAAGAGACTCCGAGGAGTACACAACGCTCTCCCTGTGATCTTGCCCACAGAGGAGGTATATTGCCTCCTTCGCGGAAGACCAGCGGATACAGCTGTGTATAGTGAGCGCTGTGCATCTTCGGATCCAATGACTGCAGCAGGCAGAATTCCGCACCTTCAACGCTGAATGCCTCACTGAGCCGGTTTTTCTTCATTGAATATTCGGTAGCCGTTGCGACGGGGCAGCGGCTGACTACTGCCTGTACACTCATATCTTTTCAACTCCTGTCTATGAGAACAGATTGACGAATGCCCATGTAATCTGCGGAACGAAACCGACGATGAACAGGCACAGGACCAGACCGATGATAAACGGAATCAACGGTCTGGTGATTCTGTCTATCGGCAATCCAGTCATTGATGAAGCTACGAACAGGTTCGAAGCGACAGGCGGTGTGACAAAGGCAATCGACAGAGCCAGGATCATGATGATACCGAAATGGATGATATCGATGCCGACACTCGCTGCTACGTTGTAGAGGATAGGTCCGAGAATGACAATGCACGGGCTCGTCTGCACAAACATACCGGCAAGGAACAGGATGCCGAAGATCAGTGTCAGAATGACATACCGGTTCGTGGAGATGCCGAGGAAGAAGGCATTGATGGCGTGCGTCATGCCCTTGATCGCAAAGACTTTGCCAAGAGCGGAGGACGGTGCCAGTACGAGCATGGTTCCGCCGATGAAGATCGCGTTGTCCCTGTACATCTGGAACAGTTTCTTGAACTCCAGTTCCTTGTAGTAAAACAGACCGATGACAATGCCGTAGACAACAGAAACAACGGATGCTTCGGTTGCCGAGAAAATACCGCCGTAAATACCGCCAAGGACAATGACAGGCATCAGGATTGCCGGCCAGCCGTCCTTCAGCGCAGCCAGGAATTCCTTGAATGATGCTTTGTCCTTGCCGCGGATGTTGTTCTTGCGGCAGTAGATATAGTTGATGCCCATCAGGATCAGACCGACGGTCAGTGCCGGACCGATTCCGGCGATGAACAGCGTACCAACGGAAGCGTTCATGGTAATGGCATACAGAACCATCGGGAAGCTCGGCGGAACAATGATGCCAAGGCTTCCGGCTGCCGCTACCAGCGCTGTTGCGTAGTACTTGTTGTATCCGCTGCGCACCATCTGCGGGATCATGATGGCACCGATCGCCGCTACGGTTGCGTTAGCCGAACCGGATACGGCACCGAAGAACATGCAGGCAACGATCGCAACCATACCCAGGCTGCCCGTGACTCTGCCGATCAGGCTGTTGGCAATGCGGACCAGACGGCGGGACAGTCCGCCGACGTCCATAATGGCACCCGCCAGCATGAAGAACGGCATGGCCATCATGGTGAAGTTCGCTACACCCGAATAGAATACTTCGGCGATGAATGTTTCCGGCACAAACGGATCGACTACAAGCATCATCAGGATCGGCATTGCCAGAGCGACACCGATCGGAACACCGAGCGCAAGCAGGACGAACATGCCGATCAATAATACACTAGTTCCCATCTTTACCTACACTCTCCAGATATTCTCTTTCGTATGCATCCAGGTCCAGCGTCGGCTTCTTCTTGCCGAGTTCCTGCTCATTCTCCTTCATAAGGCGGAGAATATCCTGTACGCAGCGGAAAGCAGTCAGCAGCAGCGATACGGCAACGATTCCGTAGCACAGGGCATAGGAGATGCCCAGCAGCGGTGTTCCGCCCTTGCCCATCAGTTTGACGATTCCCCAGAGTCCCTTCTGAATCCACAGGTCAAATATGATAAAGATCACATCCGCCAGGATCAGGAGTATTTTCCTGATCCTGTACGGCATTGCGTTCGGAAGAGCATCGATACCGATCTGCTTACGGTGCGTTACGGCAGCCGCGATTGCGGTGTATACCATGCACAGATACAGGAACGTAGCGAGCTCTTCCAACCACGTAATGGAATGTTTGAATACAAACCGGGATATGACCTGTGTGATCAGAAGGACTGTGTTGATGATAAACAGTACGGCGGAAACGTAGGATTCCCATTCGTTCAGCCAGTACTTCCAGTCTTTCTTCTCAGGATTCATTATTACCCCTCGTATGAATTACAGACCCAGTTCAGCCTCGGCTGCCTTTACAGCATCCAGCAGAGCGTTCCAGCGGTCTTCACCGATCTTGGCTTCGATTTCCGGCCAGACATTATCAACCATCTTCTCCTGGAACATTCTCAGCTCATCCGGTGTCGGTGTGTAGATTTCCATACCTTCGGCCTTGAGCCTCTCCATGTAGCTGGCGGTGACTTCCTTCATCTTCTCAGCACGCATCGCCTGGCATTCAGCAGCCAGTTCCATAACAGCCTGCTGGTCTGCCTCGGACATGTTGTTGAATACGTCTGCGTTGATGTAGTAGACGAACGCTGTGAACATATGGTTGGTCTCTGTCGCTGTCTTCTGCACTTCGTAGTACTTCTGGTTGTAGATGTTCGTGTAAGGGTTTTCCTCAGCATCGACCAGTCTCTGCTGCAGTGCTGTGAACAGCTCGGAGAACGGTACGCTGGTAACGCTGCATCCGAGTGTCTCGAATGTCAGGATCATGATCGGGTCTTCCTGGACACGGATCTTGACACCCTTCAGATCATCCGGAGTCTTGATCAGCTTTTCACGGTGTGTCAGGACACGGAAACCGTTGTCTGCATAGAACAGCGGAACGACACCGCCGATATCCTCAGCAGACTTCTCCATCATGGCTCTTCCTACATCTCCGGCAAGAACCAGATCGACGACATCCTGGTTCTGGAACATATAAGGAACAATCAGCTCGGTGTAGGCATCCGTGAAGGCACCCATACTTCCGGTACCCATTTCACAGATATCGAACGCGCCGCTCTTCAGACCCTGGACCTGTGCGTTGGTACCGCTGGCCAGCTGGCCGTCCAGGAAGATCTGCACTTCGTATCTGCCTTCTGTACGCTTCGGGAGCTCTTCAATGAAGTACTTCTCGGCGACCATCAGGTTCAGCTCTGTGTCTTCCCACATCGCTGTACTGTTGGTGTTCGCCATCTTCAGAACGATCGGTTTGGTTTCTCCGCCGTCATCGGCCGGTGCAGGTTCTCCACCGGAGGAGCAAGCTGCGACACTCGCTGCCATCAGAGCAGCCAGCATCATTTTTGTCAGTTTTTTCATGTTTTTTCCTTTCCATTTCCCTTCTACTTGGTAATCAATGTGTTTTCGTCCTTGGTAACCGTCGCGATGCAGGTTGCCTGTTCATAGGCGCCTTCGGTCAGCTCGTTGCCGAGACCAGGCTCCTCAGGTACTGCAAGGCGGCCGTTGACCGGTTGAGGGTTGTACTTCGTGAGGCCGGTAGCACTCTTGGAGCGGAGGTTGGAATTGTGCTCATGGATGATGAAGTTCGGAATGACGGCTTCCAGCTGGAGCGCAATGCTCGTTGCCAGCGGCGTTCCGCAGACATGCGGCTGGACAAATACGTCATAAGCCATAGCCATGTCGCAGATCTTCTTCACTTCCGTGAATCCGCCTGATGTTCCGATGTCAGGCTGGATGACCCGCAGTGTACCGTCCGTCAGATACGGAGCGAACTGCCAGCGGGAATAGATCCGTTCGCCGCTTGCCATCGGTACATTCGTATGAGCTGCAATGTACCGCGCCGTTTCCGGATTCGGTGTGTTCGGCTCTTCATAGAAGAACACATCGTACTTCTCCAGTGCGTTGGCAATCTGGACGGCACCGGTAGCGCTGTTGTGGGAGTGCGCTTCCACGATGATGCTGACATCCGGACCGACGGTTTTACGGATGATGTCCATCCGCTCCACAGCCAGTTCCAGAACATCACCCGTCAGGATGCTGTTCTGCTTCCAGGACGCCAGACGGTCACCGCTGTTCTCCCGTTCCAGAAGGTCAACCTTGACCGCGTCGAATCCTTCATCGATGGCACACTGGGCCGTAGCAGCGTAGTCCTCCAGACCGACTGCGACGTCGAACTCATCGAAGGTGAACAGATCGGGACGCCATCCGTGCTGCAGCTGGCTGGCATACGCGCGTACATTGTCGCGTGTCTTGCCGCCGAGCAGCTTGTAGACGGGAACACCGAATGCCTTGGCTTTGATATCCCACAGAGCGATATCCAGGGCGCTGATGCCCGCAAATACGACCGGACCGCCGTTGTATCCCCAGGTCGATCCTTCATAGAGTTTCTGCCAGATCCTTTCCGTATCCATCGGATCTTCGCCGATGATCATGGAAGCGAGATCACGCACCATGCCGAAAGCGGCCGAAGAACCCTTTCCGAACGCCAGGCAGGCTTCGCCGTCACCGTAGATTCCTTCATCGGTATAGACACGGCAGACTACCGGGCGCCATCCGGGCGATACGGTCTTGATCTGTAATACCTCAACTTTTGTAACCTTCATTGTTGCCCTCCTCTCCATAAAGGTTAGTATTGTGCTGAATGAGATCAGGATGCGGCAGATCACCGATGATAAAACCGGTCCTGCCTGCACCATTTGTTAAGCACAATATAGAAAAACAAAGGGCATTCCTGCGCTCCTTTTGTTGGTCAAATCTGAAAGCGCTTTCTGTTCCGGACGGCTGAAAACCAGGATTGTGGCTGTTCTTTCTGCCCGGAAATCCAAATATTTCCCCTCTGCAGAAAGCAGAATGATCCCTGCCGGCAGTGAATTCATCGAACAATCCGCCCCGGAATGCACTGAAACGTACGCTTTTCATCCAGGAACAGCTGCCGTAGAAATCCAAATATTTGGAGCGGTGCATTTGTTTGGATTCTCCGATAGAATGTTTTTAAGGGAGTGATGTTTTATGGATCAGACCATTTACACCGCCCAGTGGCCGGAAGACCAGCTGTACGTCGAATGCTTTGCCCATCAAGTGAACAACTACCGTTTTCATTGGCATCAGAATGATTATGAAGTGTCCGTTATTGTAAACGGCAGACTGGAACATCATAACGGTCTTGAAAACGGGATTATGGAAACAGGAGACATTTCTATACTCATTCCCGGTGAAGGGCATGCGTCTTTTGCACGTTCCCCTGACACACGGGGACTCGTGCTGCACTTCTCTGCTTCAGCATTCAATGCGTATTTAAAAAAAGGACATTACTATACTTTCTCGGATACTCATTCCAATTCTCTGACCCGCAATGAGGAGCGTTTCCGCCTTCTGAGAATGTATCTTGCCCAATTGTATGATGCATTGTCCGGGGACAGTCCGTTCCGGATGATGACCGCTAAAGCTGCTGTCGAGATGATCATGGTAACTCTATGCACGCATTTCTCACCGAAGGAAGTGGAGCGTCCCGCCGGACTTGCGGAAGATATGCGCCATATGCAGGCCATTGTCGACTACATTGAAGAGCACTATACAGAGAAGATCACCCTTGAGGATCTGGCTACGCACTTCAAGTACAACCGCACATATATATCCACGCTGTTCAAGGAATCCGTCGGTGTTAATTTCCACCGCTACCTGACCAGGCTGCGCTTCCAGCACGCTCTGCTGGATATGACATCATCCGACCGCAGTCTGATCGATATCGCTGTAGCCAATGGTTTCTCGGACATCAAAGGTTTCCGGAAGCAGTTCCAGGATGCGTTCGGGATGTCCCCTTCGGAGTTCCGTGACCGTCTCTCCTTCGGACGTTCCTTTGAGAACCGGGGAGACTGGCATTACATTTCCAGCTCCGATGATATTGTTCATCAAAGGATCCAGGAGTTCATGCATATCGGACAGTAGTACTGTCTGATGACAGGCAAGCAATAGAAAAGGCACCGGTCCGCAAAGACCCGTGCCTTTTTACTGTTTCATTCACCCTGCGATTCTTTTCTGCACCAGTTTCAGATTCATCCCCTTCTGGTACATACAGTCAGCAGGTACGGCCTTTCCCCGGTCCTCGGACGGAGAAAGGTTGGAGTAGATATAGTATCCCGGCATGCCGGCATACTGGGCACCGAGGATATCACAGGATAGGTCATTGCCGATCATCAGGCACTCGGAGGGATGATGGCCGGTTCTCTGCAGTACCATCTCAAAGAAGACCGGATCCGGTTTCTTCACGCTGTAGTCCGAGGATATGTATATGCCGTCAAACAGGTCATGGATGCCGGTTTCCCGGAGCTCCTGCTCGGTGAACAGGCGCTGGGCGTTGGTGAGCAGGTAGACCCGGGTACCGGAATGCTTGAGGCTTTTCAGCAGATCCTGGGCACCGGCATACAGGCGCAGACGGGTGCGGGAGGTTCTCCGGAAAAGCTGTGCTGTCTGCCTGAGCAGCGCATCATCCGCGCCTCTTTCTTTGAACAGTGCACGGAAGACATTGCCTAGATCCGGTTCGGGATACTGTACGGTGATGCCCTGCTTTGCCAGGCGTCTTCCCGCAGCATCCGTCTCTGTCTGCACCTGCTGCAGATACGCAGTATGCAGCGATGCGGGTGTATACGGTACTCCGTGGGAGGTATACCAGTTGG
>JAFOIY010000094.1 GCA_017420505.1 Solobacterium sp.
GGTGCGCATCTGGATGAACAGAAGGGATTTGATGACCGCCTGCCGGAGTGGAAGTGCACCGCGTGCGGCACAGTGAACACCATCGATATCACGCACATATACGAGAACGAACAGGACTACCGCAGCGGAGCCGGACCGGTCAATGCCCGGCAGTACTATGCAGCGGTGGATAAACGCAGAAAGGAGTAAAGTCCTGGAAAAAAGATGGGTATATCAATCCGGATACCGTAACACTACGATGGGATCAGGATGATGAAACGGCTTGACCGTTCCCTGCGGAACGGCAGTACGTTGATCATAGCATCGTGTATCCGGTCATGAAGAACAATGCAGCGAAGGAAAAAACATACAGTGTCGGTGAAATCTGTTCTTTAACAGGCGTGACAAGAAAGACACTGTTTTACTATGACCGGATCGCTCTGCTGAAGCCGTAAGACAGAGTTGGCGTACAGAACCATAAGGTCTATGACAATACAGCACTGCAGAGGCTGTACAGGATCCTGCTGTACCGTGATGCAGGACTGCAGATCGAGGAGATCCGCAGCATTCTGGACGGTGCCCAGGACAGGAATGCCGTGCTCTGCAGGGTGCTGGAGCGGCTGATGCGGGAAGCAGAGCAGAAGAAGGAACAGATTGCCCGGATCAGGGTCCTGATGAAGGAATGAGTATTGACCGTTCCGCAGGGAACGGAGATAGGGTGGATACAAGCACAGACAAGGAGATCATGAATTATGAAAAAACTGTTTTTGATTATTGTAGTGCTGGCAATGATCAGCTGCTTCGGAAACGCACGTACATCATCGCGCAGGACAGCAGCACGCACTCACAGCCAAACGGAAACAGCTCAGAGGCAGGAAACAGCCGGTGCTGCAGAAGAGGAAACACAGCCGGAAGTACAGGAGAGTCCGGTTCCGGAACAGGCTCCGGCAGCGGAAGAGCCTGCACCGGTGACCGCGGACACATCTTCACAGGATTTTGAAGCGTTCAAGCGGAAGATGGACGATCTGGAAGCGTTCTTTGATTCCTACGTTGAATTCTGCAAAGCGTATGATGTATCCGATACAGGGATGATGCTGCAGTACCTGGATATGATGAACAAGTACAATGACGCAATGAAGGCTTTGGACTCCATAGACGAATCAAATCTGACGCCGGAAGAAGATGCTTATTATACACAGACACTGCTCAGAATCGATCAGAAACTGATAGAAGCTGCCAATGCACTGAATCAGTAGAATAAAGGATAAGCAGAGAAAAAAGATGGTGCTGCCGCCATCTTTTTTCTATATCGGTATATCACCTCGGACGGTGTTTATGACTTTGCCGTCGTTTCTATCATCTGCAGCAGATCCCGGTAGAACGCTCTGATATCATGTTTGTGTGTCAGCCCGCCCTGAAGCCACATGTGGTCTGCGTTGAGCTCAGGATACACATTCCAGATGCCGGGACGGATGTCACTGCGGTCAAGAGGCCGGGAAGGCGCACCGGACGGGCATACTGCGGATACCGTATTCACCAGCCCGTCATTCCTGCGCCAGCTCTCATCAATGCAGGTGCCTCCGGCAGTCCGTCCTTTGTAGGCACCGATCTGATAGGAACGCATTACGAACAGCGGTTCCATTCCTTTTTCAGGCACCCAGGTTCCGTCCTTGGTACACATTGTGGCATTGCACGGTACCGAGAAATAGTAGACAGACGGCAGGGTACTGATCCGTTTGTTCATTGCCAGTGCATGATCGATCTGCATGTCATAGCCTGCATAGTCGGATGGATCCCGTCCGTCCGGATGCGGTCGGGTTCCCTTTGCCATCAAGGCCGCCAGACGCTTGCTCCACCAGGGAACCCTGACAGAATCAGGGTCAAAACCGGGATCCATGAAAAGATCATAGGCAGTCGTTCCGTTCATAGGCGATGCCAGTGCAGCGATGCTGTGGATCCGGTTCTCCATTCCCCCGAGAAAGAGCGGAGAAGGATCCGGACACTCCCGTTCCTCTGCCGATCCATGCGCCAGCAGTTCAGACAGCAGTCTGACGGTTGCCCCTCCGAAGGAATGGCCGAGGAGAACAAGGCGTGTCCGGTCATCCCAGGAGGGAATCAGCGGACAAAGCGAGAAATCCTTCCCGTACCGTTCGTGCCCGCAGCGCCGGCTGTGGGCTTCTCCATAGTCTGTTCTTGTCCCTGCCAGCTGGGCATACAGCTCACAGGCACGGTCCCACGCGCTTCCCGTGGGAGACACGGACGCTGCATAGCAGTCAAATCCTTCTGTACGAAGCCATTCCATCAGGTCTCCGCCCCGCATGCCCCAGTAGGGCATTCTACGGTAGCGGTCATCATAGCTTCCCCAGCCGGAAAGACCATGGACGAAGATATACTGCAGTCCGGACATAAATGATACCCGTTCCTTTCTTCTGCTGAGTATGGCTGTTCCAGGATCCGTGATCCCTCAGTCAGTCGTGGATGCCATGATGACAACGAATCTGTTCCTGTGAGGATCGTAAACACTCCAGCATGCCGTACCCCACCATTCATGGCCAGCCTCAAAATAGTTGGACCAGTCCGTTGACCACTCATATATTTCCAGCTCATCTGTACCCTCCGGGAACAGAACAGAGTTGACCTTGCGGAATTCATCCGGCCCGTATCCTGAGGTATGCGGAGTTTCCCAGAAAGCATACCAGTACGGAATCTGTTCACCTTTCAAGGGATCCGGCCATCCGCAGTCATAGAATCTTTGCCCGATCCGGTCTGTGCGCAGAATCCCGGGCACATGGAATAAGGTTTCCGGTTCAATCCGATGAGCCTTTGCTTTCCCTATATCAAGATTCCAGGGGAACGGTTCATCCTGGACTGTCCTGGAGTAGTTGACCTCCGATTTCAACTGTTCAGCGATATAACGTTCCACCGCTTTGAGCATCGCAAACAGCACTGCGTCCTTATGGGAACGGTATCCCTGGTACGGGATGTCATCCTCAATGAGGCAGTAATCGATGATGCACCGATCATATTGTTCTCTCAGTTCATAGAAAGGATCATTGACCAATTCCCGCATACGGCTCTCCTAGTTCCGGTCTCATTATACCTGTTCCGCCTGCTGTTCTGCGGTGCAGCACACAAGTTTCCCCTGCACATACCGGAGGAATGCA
>JAFOIY010000095.1 GCA_017420505.1 Solobacterium sp.
ACACCCGATGAAGAGATCGGTACCGGAATCCATGGATTCGACATCGACCGCTTTGACGCGAAGTTTGCCTACACACTGGACGGCGGCCAGGTCTGGATGTACTGCGACGAGACATTCAACGCAGTCTCCGCGGTCGTAGAGATCCAGGGCTTCTCGATCCACCCCGGTGCAGCAAAGGACAAGATGATCAACGCGTCCAACGTCGGTATGGAATACCATGGTATGTTCCCGGCGCACATGCGTCCGGAGCACACCGAAGGACGGGAAGGATACATTCATCTGACAAAGTTCGAGGGCAGCACCGACCATGCGGTGATGGAATACATCATCCGTGATCATGACGCAAAGAAGCTGGATGAGAAGACGGAGCTGATGCAGAGGGCGGAGAAGTTCATCAATGAACTGTACGGGGAAGGCACCTGCACACTGACGCTGACGCAGCAGTACCGCAACATGAAGGAAATCGTGGACCAGTACCCGGAGGTCTCCCGCTTCGCGATGGAGAGCATCCGTGAACTGGGCTATGAGCCGGGAATCGAAGCAGCGCGGGGCGGTACAGACGGTGCCCAGTTGTGCTTCCGTGGTCTGCCGTGCCCGAATCTCGGCACAGGAGACCGCAACGCTCACGGCCGCTATGAATTCGTCGTTGTGGAGGAAATGCGCCAGGCATCCGAACTGATCCGCAAAGTCATCGCCAAAGTACTGGCGGAAGGCTGAACCCATGAAGAAAAGACTGGCAGCGCTGGCGGTGTTCTGTGCACTCCTGGGCTGTTCTTCGAAAATCGAACCGATTGTCATTGACAGCACTGTTGAGCTCCATGGCGAAAAAGCGGATATGGGCGGCTACTACTGGCTGGAGGAAGGGGATCATCCCTTCATAGAGATCAGTGTTGCGGAATCCATACGGCTCTTTGAAGAAGGCGGCAGCGGTATGCTGTACTACGGCTATGTCGGCTGTCCGTTCTGTGAGCGTGCGGTCCCGGAGCTCTCCAAAGCGGCGCTTGCGGCAGAAGTGACGGTGTACTACATTGACGTCTACAGTCCGGTGAACACCTATGATGACTACCAGGTCCTCTTCCAGTACATTGATCCGGTGATGGTGGAAACCGAAAAGGGGAAGGCATTCAAGGTTCCCCTGGTTATTGCGGTCAACGACGGTGAAATCGTCGGCAGCCAGCTGGCACTGGTGGACGGCTACACCATTGAGAGCGAAGATTCCCAGATGAATGCATCGCAGAAGAAGGAACTGCAGAACATTTACCTTGATTTGTTCAGGAAGGCGGCGGAATAAGCCGCCTTTTGCAATATAATGGGATTATGTTCAGACTGTTCCGGAAAAAGGAAAAACTGCTGGGGAATGTCGTGGATCTGATCGAGGATTACCGTACGGTACCGTCAAGGTCCAACGACTATGTCAGCTCTGTCTATTTCACCATCTACCGGCACGGTACAACGGAACGGGTCGGGAAGATCGATCTGCGCATCGGTATGAACCGGGAACTGTACTACGCGGGGAATATCGGCTACCGGGTGGACCTGGGATACCGGGGACACGGCTATGCCTATGAAGCGTGCAGAGTGCTCTTTCCGGCTGCCCGGGATATTTTCGGAATGAAGGAACTCATCATTACCTGTTCACCGGATAATCTGCCTTCCAGGCGGACACTGGAGAAGCTGGGCGGTATTCTGCTGGGCACCAAGGATGTCCCGGAAGACCACTGGCTTTACCAGCGGGGTGAACCGGTGAAGAACATCTATCTCTATCAACTGTAGTGCCGGAGGGAACTGTGGACCGCAGAGTTAAAGGAAAAATACTGTTTGTACTGGTTCAGCTTCTGGTGCTGGCTGCACTGCTGGTATGGTCACCGTGGAAGAAGAAGGAACGGGTCTATATGAGCGTCAATATTGAGATGGAACAGGCAGGGGATATACCCATCGTCAATGATTATCTGCCCTGGGACCATGTCAGAAGACCCGGTGAAATACGTGATATTATGTATCTGACCATCCATGAAACGGACAATTGGTCGGGCACGGCGGACGCGTCTGCCCACGATGCCTGGCTGCACAGCAGTACGGACAGTCCGAACAGCTGGCATTATACCGTGGATGATCACTGTGTATACCATCACCTGCCGGACAATGAAGTGGCCTGGAATGCCGGTGACGGCAGAACGCCGGGCGGCGGGAATATGAACGGCATCGGCATTGAGATGTGTGTGAACGAGGGCAGCGACTATGAGCAGACGCTGCGGAATACGGCAGTGCTTTGCGCGCAGCTGCTGCATAACTACGGACTGACCGTGGATGACATCCGCTTCCATGCGGATTTCATGGACAAGCTCTGTCCGCGGCGTCTGATCAGCGATGGAAGAGTGGAAGAGTTCCTACAGATGGTCAGGGATGATCTGGCTCTGGTGGAACAATAGGAGGATTGCATGGAAAAATACGGACTGGTACTGGAAGGCGGCGGTCTCCGGGGTGCATATTCAGTCGGTGTGCTTGCCTGGCTGAACGATCAGAACATAGAGTTTGACTACAGTGCAGGTATATCCTCGGGTGCGATGTATCTGGCCTGCTATGAGCTGAAGAGGCCGGATATCGGCTACCGTCTGGCAGTGGACTATGCGGTCAGCGATGAGGTCATCGGAATCAAGGCTCTGCTGAAGGAAGGGCACTATGTTGCCTACCGCCATCTGGTGGAGGACGATCTGCTGGGCAAGGAGCACTTTGATGCGGCCAGACTGCATGAACTGGACCCGGATATGGAGGTCGGTGTCTATGACCTGGATCAGGGAAAGACGGTTTTCTACCCGGCAAGGGAGATCGATGACAAACTGACGCTGCTGCGGGCAGCCTGTGCACTGCCGATTGCGTCCGCGATCGTTGATTTCAAAGGCCATCCATGCCTGGACGGCGGTGTGACGAAGATGATCCCCATCGAACGTGCGCTGGAGCAGGGATGCACCCGCTGCATGATCATTACGACCAAGCCGGAAGGCTATGTGAGAAAGCCGGCACCGGGCATTCTGAAGATGATGATGAAGAACCTCTATGCCCAGTGTCCGCAGATCTATGAAGATTACTGCGTACGGCATGAAAACTACTACAAGCAGATGGATCTGATCGATTCACTGGTGGATGAAGGAAAGGCTGTACTGATGCGGCCGACGCGTACGATTGAGGTCAGCCGGTTCAAGGGTGACCCGGTCAAGTGCAGGGAACTGTATGAACTAGGCTACCAGGACGCTGAAAGAAGGAGAGGAGAGATTCTGGCTTTCCTCAACAGGCAATGATCCGTTTGGTTGCGGCAGACCTGGACGGTACGATCATCCAGGAAGGCAATGTGTGTGATCCTTCCGTGGGAAGGACACTGAAGCGCCTGAAGGAAAGAGACATTCTGTTCGCGGTGTGTACCGGGCGCCCGGTATCCTCGATGCGGC
>JAFOIY010000096.1 GCA_017420505.1 Solobacterium sp.
TGTCTGAACGCCTTATGGACCGGGTCAGGGGCGCAATGATCTACAGTGATGTAACGGGGTCGGACCATTGTCCTGTCGGACTGGTATTTGATGGAACGGAGGCACTATGACGATTCATGAGATGGCAGTGAGCTGTGAGGAAGAACTGCTGGACAGACTGGGCAGACTGGTACGGATCAAGAGTGTCCGATCGGAACCGCTGCCGGATGCACCGTTCGGTGCAGGACCGCGCCAGGTACTGGACTGTGCCCTGGAGATGCTGAAGGAAGACGGTTTCCGTACCGTCGATGTGGACCACTATGCCGGCTATGCCGAGATGGGGGAAGGCGAGCAGGTGATCGGGATCATCGGTCATCTGGACGTTGTACCGGCCTCTGAAGCGGATGGGTGGCACACCGATCCGTTCATGATGGAGAGGATCGGAGATACCGTTTACGGCAGGGGAACAGCCGATGACAAAGGTGCCGTTGTTTCAGCCATGATGGCGATGAAGATCGTCCGTGATCTCGGAGTGCCGCTGAAGAAGCGCGTGCGGCTGATCATGGGTACGAATGAAGAGTCCGGCTCGGCATGCATGAAGCACTATGTACAGAAATACGGCAGTGTGGACTACGGCTTTACACCGGATGGAGAATTCCCGGGCGTGTACGGCGAGAAGGGGATCCTGGCCGGAACCTATCGTTCAAAGAAGACAGAGATCCTGGATATCAAGGGCGGTACTGCCGGGAATGTCGTTGCGGGCAAATGCACGGCTGCCGTAAAGAAGAACAGCTATTCCAGCAAGAAACTGGCCGATTTCTTCCATCAGAACAGCATTGAGTTCCTGGTGGAAGAAAAAGAGGACAGGGATGTGATCACGGTGGAAGGGAAGCCGGCGCATGCAGCAGTGCCGTGGCTCGGCGTCAACGCCATTTCCTGCCTGCTCTGCGGTCTGAAGGAAGCAGGCTTCAGCGATCCGTTCGTTGATTTCTACTGCTCTCATTTCGGACTGTACTGGGACGGTACGCTGCTTGGCTGCAAGTGCTCCGATGAATACGGAGAACTGACGGACAACCAGGGTGTAATCTCAATGGAAGACGGTACCATCAGCGGTACGATCAATATCCGCTTCCCGGTTACCATGAGTGCCCGGGAGGTCCTGGACAGGATGCAGGACCGTCTGGAGGATGCCAATGGGATAATCGAGTTCCATCGTTCGGTGGATCCGCTGTTCTTCCCGCCGGATTCAGTGCTTGTGACCTCGCTGGTGGATGCGTACCGCAGTGTGACAGGGGATACAGAAGCGGAACCGCTGGTGATCGGCGGCGGCACCTACGCAAAGACGGTCGGGAATACAATCGCTTTCGGGTGCGCTTTTCCGGGATATGACTATCATCTGCATGATGCGGATGAGAACTGTCCGGTGGATCATCTGCTGAAGCAGGTAGAGATCTATGTACAGGCTATCCTGAATCTGAATGAAGCAGAGTGAAGGGCTGTGGGGAAACCACAGCTTTTTTTGTACAGCAGATTCCTGAAAGGGCTTTCATTTCTTGTATAATGAAAGTATCAGAAAGGATGTGTATATGAATAACAAAGCATTGATTCACACGTTCCGGAGAGTGCTTGTGGCCAACCGCGGCGAGATTGCCATCCGTGTTTTCCGTGCACTGTCCGAGCTGGGAATTACATCTGTAGCGGTTTATTCCAAGGAAGACAAGTACGCTATGTTCCGTACCATAGCGAACGAGTCCTACCAGCTGGATCCTGCCCTGGGTCCGGTAGATGCGTATCTGGATATCAACACGATCATACGGATTGCCAAGGAGCACGATGTGGACGCGATCCATCCCGGCTACGGCTTCCTGTCCGAAAACCCGGATCTGGTAACAGCCTGTGAGAAGAACGGAATTGTATTCATCGGCCCGACCGTAGAGAGTATGAACGCAATGGGGGACAAGATTTCTTCCAAACAGAACGCAATCCTTGCCGGAGTGCCGATCATTCCGGGTGTGGACCATTCGATCAAGACAGCTGAAGAGGCGGAGAAAGTTGCGGCAGAAGTAGGCTATCCCGTGATGCTGAAAGCATCCAACGGCGGTGGTGGACGCGGAATGCGCATTGTAGACAATCCGGCAAACATGGCCAAAGAGTTCAAGGAAGCCATCAACGAATCCAAGAAGGCATTCGGTGATGATCAGGTATTCATTGAAAAGTACCTGCGGGGTCCGAAGCATATCGAAGTGCAGGTACTGGCAGATAATTACGGCAATGTTGTGCATCTGTACGATCGTGACTGCTCAGTGCAGCGGCGTCATCAGAAGGTCGTGGAGTACGCACCGGCATTCTCGGTACCGCAGAAGACCAGGCAGGAGATCTTTGACGCTGCTGTACGTCTGTGCAGGCAGGTAGGCTACCGCAATGCAGGTACCTGCGAGTTCCTGGTGGACAGGGATGGCAGGCCGTATTTCATCGAAATGAATCCAAGGATACAGGTGGAGCATACCGTATCCGAACTGGTAACGGGGATTGATCTGGTACGTTCCCAGATCCTGGTTGCCGAAGGCTATCCGCTGGATTCGGAAGAAATCGGCATTCCTTCGCAGGATTCCATCAGTGTCCATGGATACTCCATCCAGACGAGAATCACCTCTGAGGATCCGGCCAACAACTTTATGCCGGATACGGGAAAGATCGAGGTATACCAGACCAGTACCGGAAATGGTATCCGCATGGACGGCGATAATTTCTATACCGGTGCGGAAGTTCTTCCGTATTATGACTCCCTGCTGGTCAAGCTTTGTTCCTATGACAGAACGTTCAAAGGTGCGGTGGAGAAGTCACTGCGTGCACTGCGGGAAACGAGGATCCGCGGCATCAAGACGAATATTCCGTTCCTGATCAACGTGGTCAACAATCCGGTCTTCCAGAAAGGTGAATGCCATACAACCTTCATAGAAGAAACACCGGAACTGTTCGATCTTTCCTACAGTGTAGACCGGGCAACGAAGATCCTGAAATTCCTGGGAGACCGGATCGTAAACGTATCGCATGGAGAGAAGCCGTACTACGCGGACCGTATTCTGCCGGTGTTCGATGAAACAGAGCCGGTGTACGGAGCGAAGGATGAACTGAAGAGGCTCGGAGCGAAGGAATTCACACAGAGTATTCTGAAGGCAAAGAAGCTCTATGTCTCCGATACATCCATGCGGGATGCACAGCAGTCACTGATCGCAACACGGATGCGGACAAAGGATATTGTCGGCGCAGCCAGGATGACGAACCATATCATGCAGAATGGATTTTCGGTGGAAGCCTGGGGCGGAGCCACTTATGATACCAGCTACCGTTTCCTGAAGGAATCCCCGTGGAAGCGTCTGCAGATTCTCAATGAGCGTATGCCGAATACGCTCGTACAGATGCTGCTGCGAGCATCCAATGCGGTCGGTTACAGCAACTATCCGGACAACCTGGTACAGGAATTCATCCGGATTTCAGCAGCGCATGGTGTGGATGTATTCCGTATCTTTGATTCCCTGAACCTGATGGAGAACATGAAGATGCCGGTGGAGACAGCCCTGGCGACCGGAAAGATCGTGGAAGGCGCAATCTGCTACACCGGTGATATTCTGAACCCGGAGGAAACGAAGTATACACTGGACTACTACATCCGCAAAGCCAAGGAACTGGAAGCCATGGGTGTGCACATCATAGCCATAAAGGATATGGCAGCTCTGCTGAAGCCATATGCAGCAGAGCTGTTGGTAAGGGAACTGAAGAAGGAAATCCACCTCCCGGTACATCTGCATACGCATGATACGACCGGCACCGGTGTAGCAACCGTACTGAAGGCAGCGGAAGCAGGTGTGGATATCGTGGACTGTGCGATTGAATCGATGAGCTCGAATTCGTCCCAGCCTTCCCTGAACGCGGTTGTGGAAGCCCTGCGGGGTACAGAAAGGGATACAGGCATTGATCCTGCAGGCCTGAATGAACTGTCCCGGTATTATGAACATGTCAGGAAGGTTTACCATGCGTTCGAGAGCGGTATGACCTCACCGAACGCGTCGATCTACCGGTATGAGATCCCGGGCGGACAGTACTCCAATCTGCTTGCCCAGGTATCGGAGATGGGCAGCCGGGAAGACTTTGAACGGATCAAGGAACTGTACCGGCAGGCGAATCTGCTGCTGGGCAATATTGTCAAGGTTACACCGACTTCCAAAGTTGTGGGTGATATGGCAATCTTCATGCATAAGAACGGTCTGACGATGGATAATGTTCTTACTGATGGAGCCAGCCTGTCCTGGCCGGACTCGGTAGTGGATTTCTTCCGGGGCATGATCGGTACTCCGGAGGGTGGGTTCAACAAGGATCTGCAGAAGATCGTCCTGAAGGACCTGAAGCCGGTCGAGGGAAGACCGGGCGCACTCCTGCCGCCGGTGGACTTTGAAGAGATCAAGCAGATGCTGGCCAAGAAATTCGATATGCGGTCATTTACACCGGAGGAGATGCGGCAGAAGGCGCTCAGCTATGCTATGTATCCGAAAGTCTTTGAAGACTACTGCACACACTTTGAAGCCTACAATGATGTTACGACACTGGAAAGCCATGTATATTTCTATGGTCTGCGCAAGGGCGAAGAAACCGTTCTGAAGGCCGGTGACGGCAAGGATATGCTCATCAAGTTCATCGATATGTCCGATGCGGATAAGGAAGGGTACCGGATACTGACATTTGAAGTCAACGGTGTGCTGCGGGAAATGAAGATCCTGGATAAAACCATGGAAGTGGTCAGTGACCGGAAGCTGAAGGCAGACAGGAATAATCCTGCCCACCTTGGCTCAACGATTCCGGGGACAGTGGAGACCGTACTGGTTAAGGAAGGCGACAGGGTGGATGTAAATACACCGCTGATGATTGTAGAAGCGATGAAGATGGAGACAACGTTCGTATCGAGTGTGAGAGGTACGGTGGACAAAATCTATGTTGGACCGGGGGATCATGTAAATACAGAGGATCTGCTGGTATCCTTCATCATTGAGTGACGCTGTGAAGGGCGGGCTGAAGACCCGCCTTTTCCTTTCCGGTACATGCTATAATACTTAAGGTGATGCGTATGAAGAAA
>JAFOIY010000097.1 GCA_017420505.1 Solobacterium sp.
GTAGAGGCGATGGAGTTCTCCGGCGGACATCCGTTCACCCTGGCCGTACAGTGGCACCCGGAGATGATGTACGATTCTCCGCTGACAGCGAAGCTGTTCGCTGCTTTCATCAAAGCCGCAGCCGGGAAGTAGTCTTTATCGTTTTCATTCTTTCATTGAGACCGGTGAATTGCCGGTCTTTTCTTCTGCGTCCAGTAGCGTTTGTCCCTGTATTCCACTACAATGGAATCAATTGGACAGGTTTTAGTATGCTCGATATCTTTGAGATGACTGTTTTTCCTATTACAGGAGAAGAGAAACGGAAAGTATACGTATATACACCGGATCAGGAAGGTCCTTTTCCCGTACTCTATATGTTCGACGGGCACAATGTCTTCCTGGACGAAGACGCAACCTACGGCAAAAGCTGGGGCATGCTGGAATACCTCCAGGACAACCATGTACCGCTGGTGGTAGTCGGTGCGGAATGCAATCATCATGCGGAAACGGATCCCTGTGGCGGCAGGCTCTCCGAATACGCTCCCTATGACTTCCGGGTCCGGAGATTTCTGATCAAAGGCCGCGGCAGGCTGACGATGGACTGGTTTACTCAGGAGCTGAAGCCGTACATCGATGCACAGTATCCTGTCCTTACCGACCGTGAGCACACCTTCATTGCCGGCAGTTCCATGGGCGGTCTGATGACACTGTACGCGCTCAGTGCATACAATGATGTTTTCTCCCGCGGTGCTGCGCTCTCGCCTTCCCTGGATTTCAACAAAAAGCTGGCGATGGCGATGATCCGCAGCGCTGATTACGATAGCGGCACCATGCTGTACATGTCTGCCGGAGAGAAGGAACTGAATCCACGGTCCCGAAAAACCTTTGATGAAGCCTGCAGCCTGCTTCTCAGCAGGAATGTACGGCTGTACAGCCGGATTGTCCCCGGCGGTGAGCACAACGAAGCAAGCTGGGAAAAGCAGATTCCCTTCTTTATGAATACATTGTTTGAAAACCTTCAGGAGGAATAACCTATGGAAATCAACTATACAGACTTCTGGTCCCCCAGCCTGGACCGGAATATGCCGATGAAGATCTACGGACATCACGGCAGACCTGTTCTCTTCATTCCCTGCCAGGACGGCAGCTATGTTGACTTTGAGAACTTCCGCATGACGGATGTCTTCGCACCGTGGATCGAAGCCGGAAAGGTCATCGTCTTCTCCATTGATACCAATGATAAGGAGTCCTGGAGCGACCGCGGCGGTGATCCGGTAAAACGTATCCAGAACCACGAACGCTGGATCAACTACATCACCCGCGAACTGGTTCCTTTCATGCGGGAATACGTCAACGAAAAGAACGGCTGGGAAGGCTATCCCGGCATCATGTCCTTCGGCTGTTCCATGGGCGCAACGCACGCACTGAACCTGTATCTGCGCTTCCCGGATCTTTTCGACCGCTGCCTGGCCCTCTCCGGCATCTACCACGCATCCTATTTCATGGACGGCTACATGGATGACCTGGTCTACGTCAACTCACCGACGGACTATATGTGCAACATGGCACCGGATCATCCCTTCGTTGCCCGCTACAACAACAATAAGGCGGTTGTATGCGTAGGCAGAGGCGCCTGGGAAGAACCCTGGTCCACGGAATACCTTGACCGGCGCTTCCATGAGCTCGGCATCAACATCCGCGTAGACTATTGGGGAAGCGATGTCAACCATGACTGGCCGTGGTGGTACAAGCAGGCTGCCTACTTCCTGCCGTATCTCCTGGATGAGGAACAATAGTATGAACTTCATCTATATCTCGCCCAATTTCCCGGCCAATCACTGGAACTTCTGCCATCATCTGAAGGAAAACGGCATGAATGTACTGGGCATCGGTGATGCGCCCTATGACTCTCTGACCACGGAACTGAAAGGCTCCCTGACGGAATACTACAAAGTCTCCTCCCTGGAGAACTATGAAGAAGTCTTCCGGGCTGTCGCGTTCTTCACGTACAAGTACGGAAAGATCGACTGGCTGGAATCCAACAATGAATACTGGCTGGAGAAGGACGCACTGCTGAGAACGGAGTTCAACATCACCACCGGATTCCATACTGCGGATATGGAACCGGTCAAGTACAAATCCCGGATGAAGGAGAACTACATCAAGGCAGGAATCCCCGTTGCCCGCTATCACATGGTGGACGACTACGAAGGGTGCCTGGCATTCATCCAGGAAGTCGGGCTGCCGGTGGTTGCCAAACCGGACAACGGTGTCGGTGCCAACGATACCCACAAGATCCGCAGTGAAGAGGATCTGAAGCGCTTCTTTGAAAACAAGTACGATGAGCCGTACATCATGGAAGAATACATCGACGGGGAAGTACAGACCTACGATGCCATCATCAATTCCAAGGGGGAGCCGATCTTCGAAAACGGCAACGTTACGATCACGAACCTGATGGAAACCGTCAGTGAACACAGGAACTCCTGCCTGTATGAACGCAGTGTTCTGCCGGAGGACCTCAAGGATGCCGGCAGAAGAACCGTCAAAGCTTTCGGTGTAAAGAGCCGGATGGTCCATATGGAGTTCTTCCGCCTCAACAAGGACCAGCACATCGGAAAGAAAGGCGATATCGTCGCCCTGGAAGTCAATATGCGGCCCAGCGGAGGCATTTCCCCGACCATGATGAACTACGCCAATGGAACGGATGTCTACAAGATCTGGGCGGATATGATCGCTTTCGATCACAGTGACAAGGACTGTGTCCGCCGGGAGGTCTGCTGTATGGCCTCCCGCCGCTACGGCCGTGACTTTGTCCTGTCCTATGAAGAAGTATCCGAGAAGTACAAGGATATCCTCATCGAGGAAGGACCGATCGAACCTGCTCTCTCCGGAGCTATGGCAGACTATATGTACCTGGCCAATTTCCGGACCGAAGAAGAAGCCCGCGCATTCGCCGCGGATGTACTGAAGGAGAAAGCATCATGAAAACACTCGGCCTGATCGGCGGTATGTCCTGGGAATCCACCGTTCCCTACTACCAGATCATCAACGAAATCGTAAAGAACAAACTCGGCGGTCTGCATTCCGCCCGGCTGATCCTGTACAGCGTGGAATTCGCGGAGATCGAGGAGATGCAGTCCGCCGGACAGTGGGACACCGCCGCGGAAGTCCTCGGAGACGCCGCCAGGAAACTGGAAGCCTGCGGTGCGGACTACATCGTCATCTGCACCAATACGATGCACAAGGTCGCTCCGCAGATCCAGCGCATGATCTCCGTCCCTGTAATCCACATCGCCGACGCTACGGCAGAAGTACTGAAGCAGGACGGTATACGCAGGATCGCTCTGCTGGGCACCCGGTACACCATGACCCAGGACTTTTACAAGCAGCGTCTGATCGATCAGGGATTCGAAGTCCTGATTCCGGA
>JAFOIY010000098.1 GCA_017420505.1 Solobacterium sp.
AGGAATTCGATGAGATTGCGGAAGACCCGCGGATCACGGCCATCGGTGAAATCGGACTGGACTATATCACCGACAGGGACCATAAGGAACTGCAGAAGGAAGTGTTCATCCATTCCATTGAAAAAGCAGTCTCCCTGAACAAACCGATCCTCGTCCACAGCCGGAAGGCTATCCAGGATACCTACAGTATCATGAAGGCACACCCTTCAAGAGCACTGATGCACAGCTTCCCCGGCAGCCTGGAGATGAGCCGGGAGTTCATCAAGCTTGGATACTACATCTCCTACGGCGGACCGGCAACCTGGCTCAATGTACGGCATGCCCGGGAAGTGGTGGCGGATATGGATCTGAACTATCTGCTGACGGAAACGGATGCGCCGTATGTAACGCCGGAACCGTTCCGCGGACAGCGCAACGAACCCCGCAACCTGCCTTACATACTGCGCGCACTGGCGTCATACCGGGGTATGACGGAGGAAGCGCTGGCAGAGATTGTTCTGAAGAACTACAAGCGGTTCCTGGGGGAAGAATGAAGATCCGGGAAGTGATTGTGGTAGAGGGGAGGCACGATGAAGCTCTGCTGAAGCAGTGCTTCGAGTGCGATGTGATTGTGACCGGGGGACTGGCACTGAGCGATGACGTCCTGGAACGTATCCGGCAGGCCCGGCAGACCCGGGGTGTGATCATCCTGACAGATCCGGACTCCCCGGGCAACCGGATCCGGGAACGGATCAATCAGGCAGTACCCGGCTGCCGGAACGCGTTCCTGGACAAAAAGCAGGCACGTACGGAGCACAAGGTCGGCGTGGAGCACGCTTCCCGGGAAGTCATCCAGGAAGCGCTGGCGCATCAGATTACGTTTACCGACAGCACGGAAACCATTACCGTGCAGGATATGTATATGCTGGGTCTTTCCGGACAGCCTGAAAGCAAGCAGAGAAGAACCGTACTCGGAAGAGAACTGCATCTCGGGGACGGCAACGCAAAGACCATGCGCAGAAGGCTGAACGCTGCGCAGATTACAAAGGAACAGATCAGGGAGATTCTGTATGGCGAAAGCGATTGCGACACCTTCCAGAACGAAGGAAATCGTTGAAAGGTGGCAGATCCATGCCCGGAAAGGCTACGGACAGAATTTTCTCGTGGATCCTTCGGCAGCCGCAAGGATTGCGGAAAGTGTAGCAGGAGACGGTGCAGTGATCGAAATCGGTCCCGGCATCGGTGCGCTGACGGAGCAGCTGGCCCAGCGCTGTGCGGCGGTACGGGCGTACGAGATCGACGCGGATTTCCTGCCGGTGCTGGCGGACACGCTGTCTCCGTATCCCAACACTGAGGTCGTTCACCAGGATTTCCTCACGGTGGATCTGGACCGGGATACCGCGGACCTGCGGCAGAAGTACGGAAGCCTGAAAGCTGCCGGCAACCTGCCGTACTACATTACAACCCAGATCCTGTTCCGGCTCTTTGAAGCAGAAAACGCGTTCACCGTAATCACCGCCATGATGCAGCGGGAGGTCGCCGACCGGTTTGCAGCAGGTCCGGGGGATCCCGACTACGGTGCCATCAGTGTAGAGAGCCAGTATCTGTATGAGACGAAGAAACTGCTGAACGTACCGAGGAACTCCTTCTGGCCATCACCGAATGTGGACAGCGCGGTCATTGTGTTCACCCGCCGGGAAGTGATCGATGAAGTACCGGACAGGAATGATTTCTTCACCTTCGTCAAAGCATGCTTCAAGCAGCGCCGCAAGACGCTGTACAACAATCTGAGGGAGTACTTCAATGACGCAGGGACGGCGCAGGAGGTCATTGCTGCGGCAGGGTTCTCCCCGTCCCAGCGTGCGCAGGAACTGTCCGTGGCGGACTTCCTGAAACTGTACAGGAGTGTGGTATGAAGGAACGGGCATATGCGAAGATCAATCTCTGCCTGGATGTAATCGGCAGGACGGAGGATGGGTATCATCAGTTGAAGATGATCATGGTTCCTCTGGATTTCTACGATGTACTGGAGATGGTGCCGGGCAAGGAGACAAGCCTGCGGACCAACCGCGGGTATATTCCGGTCAATGATAAAAATACGGTTATTAAGGCAATCCATGTGATGCAGGAAAGATACGGCATCCGTACACAGTACGACTGCCGGCTGGTGAAGCACATTCCTACCCAGGCCGGACTCGGCGGGGGAAGCGCGGACGCGGCAGCTGCCATTCGGATGATCGACCGGATGGAAGGGCTGCACCTCAGTACAGAAGAGATGCTGGAGGCAGGAAAACAGGTCGGTTCGGATGTTCCGTTCTGTATCCTGAACCATCCGGCACTGGTGGAAGGCACCGGTGAGAAGATCACGCCGTTTGACATCCGCTGCCGGTTTGACATCCTGCTGGTAAAGCCAAGGCGCGGTGTATCCACCGCGGCGGCGTTCCAGGCAGTGGATGAGGAAGAACCGGTCCATCCGGACTGCAGAGAGATGCAGAGAGCGCTCATGGAAGATGATTATCCTGCTGTTGTGCGTGCATTGGGCAACAGTCTGGAAGGAGCCAGCTTGAAGCTGGTGAAGGAAATCCGGACGGTGAAGGAGAAGCTGACGGACTGCGGATTCGACGGTGTGCTGATGTCCGGCAGCGGCTCGACGGTGTTCGGAATCACCCGGGACCGTACCTGTCTGGAGAGCGCGATGGAGACACTCAGGACACAGGGATATTTTGTACGCTCAACGCATATACTCAATGAAGGATTATGATATACTTGCAGTATCGGAAATGTAAACGAAAGGGGTACAGGAGATGAGTGAAAATAATACACAGGCGCAGGCAATCACCCTGACGCTGACACCGGAAGAAACCAAGGAAGAGCTGGAAAACCTGCAGACCGAACTGGAAGCCAAACAGGAAGAAGCCGCACCCAAGCAGAAGACCATCGAAGAGATGTTCGACGATGCCAAGCTGTCGGACGCTGAACGTGCGCAGGTTACAGAGTTCGCGAAGACGATTGACATTACGGAAACGAACTCGGTGCTGAGCTATGGTTCGGCTGCCCAGAAGAAAGTCACGGATTTCTCCGATCAGGCACTGAAGAATGTACGTACCAAGGATCTGGGTGAAGTCGGTGATCTGCTGACCGAGCTGGTCAAGGAACTGAAGTCCAACGATCCGAACGGTGAGGATGAGAAGAAAGGCCTCTTCGGTCTGTTCAAGAAGGGAACGGACAAGGTGGAGAACCTGAAGATCCGCTATGACAAGGCAGAAGCGAACGTAGAGAAGATCTCGGCTGTACTGGAAGACCATCAGATCCAGCTGCTGAAGGATATCGCTATGCTGGACCAGATGTACGAGCGCAACGCACTGAATGCGAAGGAGCTGTCCATGTACATCATCGCCGGCAAGAAGAAGCTGCAGAATGTCCGCGAGAACGATCTGCCGGCACTGATCAAGAAGGCACAGGAGACCGGACTGCCGGAGGATTCCCAGGCAGCGAATGACCTGGCTCAGGCATGCGACCGCTTCGAGAAGAAGCTGTATGACCTGGAACTGACCAGGCAGGTAGCGATCCAGATGGGGCCGCAGATCCGTCTGCTCCAGAACAACGATACGCTGATGACCGAGAAGATCCAGAGCACCCTGGTCAATACCATTCCGCTGTGGAAGAACCAGATCGTCCTGGCGCTGGGCATCACGCACTCCAAGGAAGCGATGCAGGCAGAGCGTGAAGTCACGAACATGACGAACTCGCTGCTCAAGAAGAACGCTGAGACACTGCACATGGCTACAGTGGAAACCGCCAAGGAAGCAGAGCGCGGCATCATCGACATTGAGACCCTGACCCATACAAACGAGCAGCTGATCAAGACCTTCGACGAAGTGCTTGAGATCCAGCGTGAGGGCCACAAGAAGCGTATGGCAGCTGAGGCTGAGCTGAACCGGATTGAACAGGAACTGAACCAGAAGCTCCTGGAACTCCAGTACGAGACAGATGTAACGACCGGAAAGCCGGCGTAAAAACAGGAACAGAAAGTCACGGTGAATCCGTGATTTTCTTAAGGAGTATGTATGAGAACCCTGCTGAACCGTAAATACGACATACCTGCTGCGGAGGATCCTTTTGCGTCGGATGGTGTACAGCCGGCCGATATGATCTTTCTGAACCGCGGGGATCCGGATATCCTGACACCGAAGGTGATCCTGGACGCAGCGTTCCAGGATGCCTACAACGGACATACGAAATACACGGATACACGCGGATATCCGGAACTCCGCGATGAAATCCGGAAGTTCTACCGGGAACGCTACGGCATGCGGGTCAAGGATGAAGAGATCTGTGTGACCACATCGGGGCAGTTCGGTATGTATGCGGTCTGCCAGACCGTCATCAATCCCGGGGATGAAGTTCTGATCATTGAACCGTTCTTCACCCCGTACCGGGATGCGGTGATGGAGGCAGGCGGCATTCCTGTCTACGTCAGTACGGTATTCGAAGAAGACTTCCAGATCCGGGCTGAACGGCTGGAAGAGGCAGTTACACCACGTACAAGGGCACTGATCATCAATACCCCGAACAATCCTACCGGGGCAGTGTATTCCCGGCAGACGCTGGAGATGATTGCGGCATTCGCTGAGCGCCATGATCTGACCATCATCGCGGATGATATCTACACATCCTACGACTTCACCGGTCCGTTTGTGCCGATTGCGTCACTGCCGGGCATGTTCGAGCGTACGGTGACCGTGAATTCCTTCTCCAAAAATTTCGTCATGACCGGGATGCGCATCGGGAATATCGTGGCACCGGCAGACGTGGTGCGGGCGGTGAAGCAGGTGATCGAGAAGACGACGTATTCGGCGCCTTCCATCTCCCAGCGGTGCGCGCTCCACGGATACCGGCATTTCGCTGAATTCGAGGCAGCGGTTGTACAGACCTTCAAAGAACGGACAGAGTATTCCTTTGAGCGTCTGTCCCGGATGCCGTTCATTGAGGTTATGCCCGTATCCGGAAGCTTCTACATCTTCCCCAATGTACGGAAGTCCGGGATGGACGGTACGGAGTTTGCACGGAGACTGAGGGAAGAGTGCCACGTTGTTGTGATTCCGGGGATCTTCTTCGGACCTTCCGGAAAGGACCACTTCCGGATCTCCTGCACGGCAGGCATGGATCAGCTGAAGGAAGCGTATGACCGGATGGAAAGGATGCATCTGCAGCAGACAGTAAAGGACTGAAGCAACCAATGGACGAACGTTTGAAGAGACAGCTGGCTTTTGCCCTGGAGATCGATAAAGAGAAGAATGTATTCCGGCAGACACATCTATCGGGACAGGGCAGGAATGAAAACGATGCGGAACATGCCTGGCATATGGCGGTCATGGCATACCTGCTCAAGGAGTATGCCAACGAGGAGATCGACATTGCAAAGACAATGATCATGTGCCTGATCCATGACATTGTGGAGATCGATGCCGGGGATACCTATGCCTATGATCCGGAAGCGAAGAAGACCCAGAAGGAACGGGAGCAGCGGGCCAAGGAAAGGCTGTTCGGGATGCTGCCGGAGGACCAGAGGGAAGAACTGACAGCGCTGTTTGAAGAGTTCGAGGCACTGCAGTCGCCGGAGGCCAGGTTTGTACGGGCAATGGACAATCTGCAGCCGCTGCTGCTGAACAACAGCAATAATGGCGGGGACTGGAAGGCGCACGGTGTGTCCGCGGAACAGGTCTATGCGAGGCAAAGACAGACAAAGGCAGGATCGGTGATCCTGTACGAAGTAACGGATGATATTCTGCAGGAAAATGTCAGGAAGGGAAACCTGAAGAAGGCAGAATAAAGAAAAGGCAAGGTTTCAACCTTGCCTTTATAGTTTTCAATTGCCGATTTCAAACAGATCACGTGGGAAGCGGGTCAGGGATTCCGCGCCGGTTTCGGTGATCAGGATCATGTCCTCCACCCGCATGTACATTTCACCGGGGAAGATCATTTTGGGTTCGGCGCAGAATACCATGCCCGGGAGGAACGGTTCATCCTCCGTCTCCATCAGCAGCGGGTATTCATGGCAGTC
>JAFOIY010000009.1 GCA_017420505.1 Solobacterium sp.
GCAGCGGGCCATGGGTACCTTGGGTATGCCGGGTTTCTCGTCCCGATGTACAGATGGCTAACACCGGTAAGGAACCTGCTTCTTCCTGCAGCGTTCCTGTTGGGTCTGACAGCGGGAATCACTTCCCGGTTTTCCGAAACAGCGGAGAACAGCAGCAGAAGAGCGTCCTGCAGGCTTGCGGTGCTTGCCGCGGTACCGTCCTGATCCTGGGCCTGTATCTCTTCAAGTATGAAGCACCCTGGCTTTACCGTTCGCACCGTTCCGATGAACGGATCCAGTACAGAGTTCCGCATGAAGAGATGGTCCTGACCTTCTATCAGCGGACCAACGGAGACCTGAGCGTAAGCCATAAATACATCAGTGCAGAGTACTTCCTCAATGCTGAAGTACGGCTGCCCGATTACCGCAATACACCCTGGCTGCGGCAGAACCGGAAGGAATATATGGAGGACTGGCCGGGCCAGGCAGACCTGGAGATGATCCAGGGAAGAACATGGCTCATTCCTTCGGACGAGGAACAGATCCTCTGTATAGACAGGAACCATTCCCTGCATGCAGATCCGGATGGATATCTGGAAGAGATGGATGATCTGTGGATGATCACAGTCTGCAGACCGTAAATCAATCCCCTTTACCTGCCTGGTTTATGGTAGAGTAAAGGGGATTTTTATGTGAGGAAAACAGCTTATGGAAAAGAAGAAACCTTTCTACGGCTGGGTGATTGTCGCAGCCGGCTGCGTCATCATGGCAACCGCCATGGGCATTGCGTCCAACTGCAACTCTCTGTTCATCCGTCCGGTAGCTGAAGAACTGGGACTCTCCCGGCAGTCCGTCAGTATGATGCTGTCCATGATGAGCTTCGGCTCCATGGCCGCGTCGTTCTTCGCCGGGCGGATCTTCAGTGAAACGAATATTGTCAAAGTCATGCGGGCAGCGATCGTTGTCATGGTCGTTGCCTACTTCTCCAACAGCTTTGCCCGGGATATCCGGATGCTGTATGCGACGCATCTGATCAACGGTGTCGCGATGTGCCTGGTTACAGTACTGCCGGTGACCTTCCTCATCAACAACTGGTTCCGGGACAAGGTAGGGTACGCAATGGGACTGGCATCCATGGGCTCCGGCATCGGCGGTGCACTGTTCAATTCCCTTGCCGGACAGCTGATGACCCGGATCGGCTGGCGGATGACCTACCGTGTACTGGCCGGATTCATCCTGGTGATCGCAGTACCGTGTGTATTCTTCCTGCTGAAGCTGAAGCCATCGGATATGGGTCTGGAACCGTATACGGAAGAAGGACACGCCGAAGCAGCAGTACAGACGGAAGCGACCGGCTACACCTATGCGGAAGCGAAGAAGATGCCGCAGTTCTGGATCATCTGCGTCATGGCGGTACTGATCGGCACCTGCATGAACGGGATGTACACTTCGATCTCCCCGCATCTGCAGGACAGCGGCTATTCGCTGTCATTCAGCGCCAACTTCATGAGTGTATGCATGCTGGCACTGGCTGCGGGAAAGATCGCGCTCGGAAAAATCTTCGACAAAGCCGGTGCCCGCATCGGCTTCTGCTGGGCATGTTTCTCGCTGGTACTGGCCATGGCCGGACTGATTTTCTGCCGCACAGCACCGGCATTGATCCTGATTGTCATCGGTGTCGCCTTCGGCTGTATCTTCGGTGCTGTGGTCTTCCCGCTCTCCATCCCGCTGGTATTCGGCAAGAAGGATTACCGGGCGATCATGGGCCCGTACAGTGCTCTGATCTCTCTGGGCGGTGTCATCGGTCCTGTACTGGCAGGACGGTTCTACGATATGATGGGTTCGTACAATCTCTTCTATATCGCGGCACTGGTGGCTACTGCACTGGTGATTGCGGTCATGTTCCGGATTCTGCCGGATAAGGCGCATCAGTTCTGATGCGGAGGCAAAGTATATGATTAGAGTTCAGGAAGCCTACGATTACACGGATGAAATCCGGGTACTGTTCACAGAGTATACAAAGATGCTGGTGGATGCGGATGAGCGTTTCCGCAGCTATCTGGAGCTGCAGAACTATGATGAGGAATACCTGCATCCTGCACTGAAGTACAGGAAGCCGGAAGGCAGGCTGTACATCGTGCTGGATGAAGGGTATCCCGTCGGCTGCATCGGATTCCGGAAACTGGATGATGCACGCTGTGAGATGAAGCGGCTGTATGTACGGAAGGAATACCGCGGGCAGGGCATCGCCCGGACTCTGGTGGAACGCATTCTGAAGGATGCACAGGAAGCCGGGTATCAGGAAATGTACCTGGATACACTGCCGCAGCTGCAGGACGCGCTGCGCCTGTATGAACGCTTCGGATTTGAGATTACGGACCGCTACAACGACAGTCCGCTGGATACCACGATCTTCATGAAGAAGATACTTTAGCTGACATGATAAAACGCACGCTGCCGTGCGTTTTTCTTTGTCCGGAAGAGGTCAGCGGACGGTTTCCCCGTCCGGGCTGATGATGGTTTCATTGGCCAGCCGGACACCTGGATATACTTTTCCTTTATCCCGCAGCCAAAACTGCGGAACAACAGCGATCCTGTCCGGGTTCCGGTTCAGGAAGGCGCCCCACCAGCTGAATGTACTGTTCGCTATGATGTTGTGCCTGCAGAGGCTCATTAAGTACATATCGATCCAGCTGTCCCTCTCCGTACATACATCCACCGGGATCACGGACACGGCAGACAGGCAGGGATCATCCTTGTGGGATGCGAACCATTCCGATGCACGTATTTGGTCGTCGGAGAATACATATAGGTGCAGCGGACGGCCCTGCCTGCGCTCCTGTACCGTACGGATGGCCTTCCGGTAGTATTCGTCCGTGCAGAAGCCCTGGTACTTCTTCGAGAACGCTTCACCGATGTAGTCACCGAAACGCATGTGGACAGCGCAGGAATCATCGTCCGCCAGGATTCTGCTCTCCGCTTCCCGCGCTGCGGTATTTTGCGGGTCTATTGGCCGGAACCGGAAACAGTCCCGGATCTCTTCCTGAATATCCTCGAAATAGCTGCTGTTCTGGAACCAGCCTGTATAATAGCCGGACGGCCTTCCGAAGAACCGGGTATCATACGCAAAATCGTCTGCTTCGTGCATAACGTTGGTCCGCTTTCTGTGCAGCCGGTTCGTATGCATGAACGCTTCTACGGTTTCTCTTTCCGCCCGCGGGAAGGTGATGCCGAAGGCGTTCATCAGAAGAGAAGGGTTGTAGCCGGGTTCTCCGTACCGGGTCATGGTCCGGTCGTCGAACTCTACATCCACACCCTGGGAAGCCAGTTTCCGGGCGAACGCATAGATGAACATCTGATTGCCCAGCCTGCTCCGCAGCTGAATGACGGTTTTCTGTTTTCGCAATGCAGAGCGGTGCAGGTCTCTGCGTACTTTGCGTGCAGGGACCGCTGCCTTTTCCATCACCCGGAGCGCTGCGTTCTTCACGTCCTTGCCCAGCCGGTACGGAGCGGTACTGCCGAAGCGGCGGCGCATCCGGTTGTGGATAGAATACGGCTTTTCCTGCGGGTACAGTTCTCCCTGTTCCGCAGGCACAATGATCGTCTGCCGGTACTTCTCCTGCTCTTCCGTACTAACCAGCCGGTATTTCTGCTTTTCTTCCGGGGTACACCGCAGATACTCCATGATGCTCAGATGCTGCAGCAGACGGATCCGCTTCCGGACAGCGCTCTGTTCTTCCTGCCGCAGCGGCAGATCTTCCAGTACCGGCCGGATGTCCTCAGCAGCGCGGTAAAAGCCGTAGGAACTGCTGAAGGAGGGGCCGCTGGTTATGATGGAATTTGCCCGGAACCGGCGGTGATAGAACATTTCATCTATGTTTTCTGCCCGGCCGGCTTTCAGCAGCGCAAGGCAAGTATAGACCTCATCTTCATGGATTACACCCGGACGGAACCACAGTTCCTGTTCCAGGAAACAGCGCCGGCTGATCATGGAAAGCCAGACAGGGGACGCAAAGCTCCCGTTTTCCATCTGTCTGCAGAACAGCTCTGCACCGGTATATATCCCGTCTGTGCGCAGATTCCGCTGGAGATAGAGCTGGTTCTCTTCCTCGGCAAATGCCTGTGTCTGCTCGTCGTCGCCATAGCAGATACCGTTCAGACACAGGATATCCAGTTCCCGTTCTACCATTTCAACGGCCAGAACACCCAGCGTTTCCGGCTCAATCCAGTCATCCGCATCAACAAAATAC
>JAFOIY010000099.1 GCA_017420505.1 Solobacterium sp.
CGGTGCTGATGATAATCATGTCATTGCTGATCTTCATCCAGCTGAAATACGGACCGGAGAAGAGCCGGCTGGTGATGTTCCTGTTCTACGGCATCATTCTGGCAGGTGTGGCAATCCTGTCCAGATTCAAGGACCGCTTTGATTTCCCCGGCTTGATTGAAAACATCTCTCCGTCTGCGGCCGCAATTGGTCTGCTGGCAGTCACAGTATTGATTGTGGTGCTGATGTGCCGGCTGAGCATCCAGGCTGTTGAGAAGAAGGAATACTGAGGCATACGAAAAGCCAGGTGAACCACCTGGCTTTTTGCATGCTTTAGTCCAGATCCTCTCCGTTGGTTTCACAGACCTTTCTGAACCAGTAGAAGGAATCCTTGCGCTCCCGGTGCAGGTCGCCGTTGCCGTCGTTGTCACGGTCCACGTAGACGAAGCCGTAGCGCTTCTTCATTTCACCGGTGGAGGCGGATACGAGGTCCGTGCATCCCCACATGGTGTAGCCCATCAGGTCAACGCCGTCCAGCACCGCTTCATGCATCGCTTTGATGTGATCCCGCAGGTAATCAATGCGGTAGGTATCGTGGAAGAGACCGTCTTCGGCGCGGACATCGTTCGCCCCGAGACCGTTCTCCACCACCATCAGCGGGATTTCGTACCTGCCGTAGACATCGTTGAGATAGATGCGGAGTCCGAGAGGATCGATCTGCCATCCCCAGTCACTGGACTTCAGATACGGATTCTTCATGCCGGTGATCATATTGCCGCCGGCTTTCTCCAGGACATCGGGATCCGTAGAGCAGGTGCTGCTCATGTAGTAGGAAAAGGAATAGAAGTCTACGGTTCCTTTCTTCAGAATCTCATCATCTCCCGCTTCCTTGCGCACTGTGATGCCGTGATCCTTGAAATAGCGTTCAGCGTAGTAGGGATAGTGTCCCCTGACTTGTACATCACCGCAGAAGTAGTTGCGCATATTCATGGCATCCTGGGCTTCCTTGACATCAGCGGGGTTGCAGGAGTAGGGATACATCTCTGTACCCGCAATCATACAGCCGATGCGGAATTCCGGATTGATGCGGTGACCCAGGACGACGGCAAGCGCGCTGGCCACAAACTGGTTATGGAGAGCCGTGAAGCGGTCGGAGGCTTCTTCCGGTGTTTCCTCGGCTTTGAACATCGGCTTCCCGTCTTCTCCCTGCATGCCCAGGCCGAGAATCCTGCCCATAGGCATGGTCGCAATATTGATCTCATTGAAGGTCAGCCAGTACTTGACTTCATCCTTGTATTCCGTAAACAGGGTCTCTGCGTAGTTCATCCAGTGGTCGATGACATCCCGTCCGGTCCAGCCGTTGTAGATTTCGGACAGCCCCCAGGGGAGTTCATAATGGGACATCGTTACCAGCGGTTCAATGCCGTACTTCCGGCACTCAGCAAAGACTTTATGATAGAAATCCAGTCCCTCCCGGTTGGGTTCCTTCTCCATGCCGGTCGGGAAGATCCTGGACCAGTTGATGGAGAGACGGAAGCACTTGAAGCCCATTTCTCCGTACAGGGCAATATCCTCGGCATAGCGGTGATAGAAGTCCACAGCTTTATGGGAAGGGTAGTATACGCCGTCCTTGATTTCCATATCCCAGAGACGCGGAGAACTGACGGTTCCTCCCCGGACATGATCCGGAACGGAAGGTCCTTTTCCATCTTCGTCCCATGCACCTTCGAACTGGTTCGCTGCTGTGGCGCCTCCCCACAGGAATCCTTTCTTGAAGCTCATTGATCCGTACCTCCTTGAACGTTCAGGTTATTACTGTGCTGTACAGTCTGCACTAAGAGTATTCTAACAAAAATACATTCAGGGTTGGAATAACGGGATATGATTAATACAGGTGATGAGTATGATCATTGAGAATATACGTATTTTCCGGGGAAACGGATTTGAAGAGGGCCGTCTGTGCACGGACGGTGAACGGATTGCTGAGAGAGCATGCGGAGAGAAACTGGACGGCTGCGGGCTGTACGCACTGCCCGGCCTGGTGGATATTCATGTGCACGGTGCGGCAGGTGTGGACTGCAGCGATGCCGGTGAGGAAGAACTGCAGCGGTTCCTGGACGATGAACTGCAGCGGGGCATCGCGGCGGTATGTCCAACGGCGATGTGTCTGCCGGAGGCGCAGCTGCTGGAGATGATGAAGACAGTGGGCAAGCATCATAACGGCAGAGGCGCGGATGTAGCAGGTATCCGTCTGGAAGGACCGTTTCTGAACGCGGAGCGCTGCGGTGCTCAGGACCGCAGGACGGCTGTTCCGGGTGATTCTGCGCTCTATGAACGCCTGCAGCAGGCTTCCGGGAACCGGATCCGGATCGTTGACACGGCGCCGGAAATACCGGGTAACCTGGATTTCATCCGCCGGATCTCACCGGAAGTGCGGGTATCCATTGCGCATACGACAGCGGATTATGATACAGCCGGGAAGGCTTTCCAGGCCGGTGCGTCGCACGTAACGCATCTGTACAACGCCATGAATCCCATCCATCACCGGAAGCCCGGTCCTGTCCTTGCGGCATGGGAATCGGGTGCCTCCGTGGAAGTGATCTGTGACGGGATCCATGTTCATCCTTCCGTCATCCGGATGACCTTTGCGTTGTTCGGGGATGACCGGGTGATCCTGGTGTCGGATTCAATGGCCGGTACGGGACTGCCGGACGGGGAATACCTGCTCGGTGGGCAGTCCGTCATGAAACAGGGTGCCCGTGCGGTACTGAAGGATCATCCGGACATCCTGGCAGGCAGTGTGACGGATCTCTATACCGGGTTCCGCAAAGCAGTACGGGAGATGGGCATTCCTTTGGTTTCCGCTGTAAAAGCCGTTACGGTCAATCCTGCCCGGATTGCCGGGATTGATCAGGACTACGGCAGTCTGGAGACAGGCAGGTACGCTGATATTCTGCTGGTGAATGAGAATCTGGAAATCCAGAAAATCATCCACAGGGGAAAAGTCATTTGAAAAACAGGGATACCGGTCCCTGTTTTTTTATGCATCTGTATTGTTGTGTACTCAGCCGAGGAAGCCGAGATCTGCTGCGCTGGGATAGCCGTAGGCGCTTTCTGCTGCGCTGACGGCACGCAGAACAGCCTGGCTGAGGACATCTGCACCCAGTGCACCGACAAGATCCATATCCGCTGTCACATCACCGACGGAAAGCGCGTAGATGCTGTCACCGTCCGCGGAGGTATGGACAGGGTTGATGGTCCGGGCGAAGCCATCGTGCCCCATACCGGCGATCTTGCACAGCTGGGCTTTGCTGAAGGTAGCGTTGGTAACGATGGCGGCGATTGTGGTATTGTC
>JAFOIY010000100.1 GCA_017420505.1 Solobacterium sp.
GAAGACGCCAAGATCCTGTTCCTGACCAACGGTGTGGAAGTCCGGATGAACGGCAGCTGTGCCGGCGGCACAGGCGCCTTCATCGACCAGATGTCCACGCTGCTGAAACTGAACGCTGAAGACATGGACCGCGAGGCCATGAAAGCAGAGAAGACCTATACCATCGCGTCCAGATGCGGTGTATTCGCCAAGTCCGACATCCAGCCCCTGATCAACCAGGGAGCGAAGACCGGCGACATCGCTGCCAGCATCTACCAGGCAGTGGTCAACCAGACCATCGCCGGTCTTGCACAGGGGCGCCCGATCAAGGGAAACATCATGTATCTGGGAGGACCTCTTACATTTTCAGAATGCCTGCGCCGCAGCTTTGACAGAACGCTCGGTGTAAAGGGCATCTGCCCGGAGAATTCCCTGTACTATGTCGCTCTCGGCGCAGCCTGGTACGCGGATGAAGAGGTGGACCTCGCGGATGCGATCGAGCGCCTGCGGAACTATGCAGGGACTGCGGTATACAACAGTCTGCCGGCACTGTTCAGCTCTGAAGAAGTCTACCAGCATTTCCGGGAGCGCCATGCCAAGGATGCAGTGGAGCGCGGTGTATTCGACCGGGACTGCGGACCGGTGCATATCGGCATTGATTCCGGTTCAACGACAATCAAAATGGCGGTCATCAATGACCATGAGGAACTGCTGTACACCTGGTATCAGCCGAATGACGGCAATCCGGTGACCCTGGTAAAGGAAAAACTGGCAGAACTGTACCGCGATCACCCGGGACTGGCTGTTGCCAGTGTGACTACGACAGGCTACGGAGAAGAACTGATCAAGAACGCGTTCCACTGTGACGCGGGCGTGGTCGAGACCGTAGCGCACTTCACCGCTGCCAAGCATTTCATGCCGGACGTGGATTTCATCATTGATATCGGTGGGCAGGATATGAAGTGCTTCCGCATTGAGGACGGGGCGATCTCGAACATTTTCCTGAACGAAGCGTGCTCCAGCGGCTGCGGGAGTTTCCTGCAGACCTTTGCGCGTGCGCTGGGCTATGATGTGGAATCCTTCGCGGACCTCGGCCTCTATGCCAGGCGTCCGGTGGATCTCGGGTCGCGCTGTACGGTGTTCATGAATTCCCAGGTCAAGCAGGCCCAGAAGGACGGGGCGACCATTGAGGACATCAGTGCCGGCCTTTCCATCTCTGTAGTCAAGAACGCGCTGTACAAAGTCATCCGCTGCGCTTCCGCAGAGGAGCTGGGCAGGCGGATCGTTGTACAGGGCGGTACGTTCTATAACGACGCTGTACTGCGCGCGTTCGAGCTGGAAATGGGTGTGGACGTCATCCGGCCTGATATCGCCGGTCTGATGGGTGCCTACGGTGCGGCTCTGTACGGGAAAGCCCATACAGCGGAAGGCCATGTCAGTACAGTACTGAATGAGCAGGAAATTGCCGGGTTCTTCCAGAAGGTGACTTCCTTCCTGTGCCAGGGCTGCGGGAATCACTGCATGCTGACGGTCAATACGTTTCAGGACGGCAAGCGCATGATCTCCGGCAACCGCTGTGATCATCCCATCACCGGCAAGAGCAGTGACGATTCCCTGAACCTGTATGCCTACAAGATGAAGCTCCTGCAGGACTATGCATCCAGGGAAGGCAGAGGAAGCCGGGGAACGATCGGCATTCCGCTGGTCCTGAATATGTACGAGCTTCTGCCGTTCTGGTATACCCTGTTCCGGATGCTGGGATTCAAGGTAAAGGTTTCCCCGCAGTCAACACGGCGGATGTACCAGGAAGGACAGGGGACCATACCGAGCGATACTGCGTGCTATCCGGCCAAGCTGGCGCACGGGCACATCCACTGGCTTTCCCAGCAGGATGTGGACGCCATCTTCTATCCCTGCATGAGCTACAACATGGATGAAGGTCTGGGGGACAATCATTACAACTGTCCCATTGTGGCCTACTATCCGGAAGTACTGAAGGACAACTGCAGTGAACTGGAGAATATGCGGTTCATCAATGAATATGTCGATGTATCCGACCGGAAGGAATTCCGGAAGCGGTTCCCGAAGATCATCCGCAAGCATTTCCCGGATCTGAAGACACGGGATATTGAAGCGGCGATCGGTGCAGCGTACGCGGAGTACGAGATCCATATGCAGGATCTCAGGACAAAGGGAGAGCTGATCATTGAGCTGGCAAGACAGCAGGGCAAGCATATCATCGTGCTGGCCGGAAGGCCGTACCATGTCGATCCGGAGGTCAACCACGGGATCGACAAGCTCATTGTACGTTTGGGATGCGCAGTCATTACGGAGGACAGTCTGAGCCACCTTGTGCCGAAGTTCGGCACCTCTGTGCTGAACCAGTGGACCTACCACAGCCGGCTGTACGCGGCAGCCAAATACTGCACCAACCAGGAGGACATGGATCTGGTCCAGCTGGTATCGTTCGGCTGCGGCCTGGATGCCATTACAACGGATGAAACACGGGAGATCCTGCAGGAAGGCGGGAAGCTCTACACCCAGCTGAAGATCGATGAGATCACCAATCTGGGTACCGTGAATATCCGGCTGCGCAGTCTGCTGGCGGCTGTGGAAGAGCGGAAGGAGGTGCACTGATGGAATATCTGACACCGAATTTCACCAAGGATATGCTCAAGGACTACACCGTTCTGGTCCCGAACATGTGCCCGATCCAGTTCCGGCTGATCAAAGCTGCCCTGGAGAGTGAGGGATACCACCGGGTGGAGCTGCTCGGCAGCGGGTCGAGCGAAGTCACCCAGCAGGGACTGAAGTATGTCCACAACGATACCTGCTATCCGGCGCTGATCGTCATCGGTCAGTTCCTGGAGGCGCTGAACAGCGGAAAATATGATCTGGACCATACCGCTCTGATCATTTCCCAGTCCGGCGGTGGATGCCGGGCTTCGAACTACATCAAGCTGCTGCGGAAGGCGCTGGTGCGTTCCGGCTACGGCAACATCCCGGTTGCCAGTGCGAACGCGAACGGTCTGGAACCGGGATCCATGATGCCGATGACGAAGAAACTCGCAATGAAGCTGCTGGCAGCGGTGGAGTACGGAGATCTGATCATGGCGCTGCGGAATGAAACGCATGCCTATGCTGTGGATCCGGAAGAGCCTGAGCGTATGACGGAGAAGTGGATCATGACCGTGGACCGCTGGATCCGGGAAGACAGGCACTACCTGATTCCTTCCTTCGGCAAGCATTTCCAGCAGATCTGCGAGGATTTCGCAACAATTGCGCTGGACCGGGTACCGAAAGTGAAGGTAGGCGTGGTAGGAGAGATCTACGTTAAGTTCTCGCCTACCGGCAATAACCATCTGGTGGAGTTCCTGGAGAGCCAGGACTGTGAAGTCTGCCTGCCGGGCCTGATGGGCTATCTTGAATACTGCTGCGCGAACTGGGCCATGGATACGGAATTCTACGGTATCAGCCCGAAGATGGGCCGGTACGCTGCTGCAGGGCTGAAGGTGCTGAACAGTATCGGGATACAGATGTCGAAGGCACTGAAGGAGTACGGGTTCTACGCACCGGGATCCTTCTATGATCTGATGGAGAAACCGGAAGGGATTCTGTCCCTCGGCGCCAAGATGGGAGAAGGATGGCTTCTGACAGCTGAAATGGTGGAGCTCATTGAAAACGGCTATGTAAACATTGTCTGTGCGCAGCCGTTCGGGTGCCTGCCGAACCATATTGCCGGCAAGGGTGTCGTGAACCGCATCCGGCAGCGCTATCCGGAAGCGAATATTACGCCGGTGGACTACGATCCTTCGGCGACCAAGGTCAACCAGGAAAACCGGATCAAACTGATGCTGGCGGTAGCCAGAGAGAATCTGGAGAAAGAAGGGAAAACGGTATGAGAAGAAGAGGGGAAGCCGTCTATTCACGGCTGGAGGAGATCCCGCTGGGGACAGCTCCGCATACAGTAACGGAGGGCTGCCTTGTACTGGAAGGCGGCGGATGGCGCTGCCTGTACAGCCAGGGCGCTGTGGACGCATTGATGCAGGCGGGGATCAACCTGCAGACGACGGTCGGGACCTCGGCCGGCGCACTGACTGCGCTGTTCTATCTGTCCGGGCAGATCGGTCTGTCCGCGCGTTACAATCTGTCCCATCGCTTCGATAAGGACTATTCCGGACTGTCTGCACTGCGCAGGGACCACGGCGTCACCGGGTTCTCGTACTTCTTCGAATCCTTCCTCGGCAGTGATGAGTTCGACATGAAGCGTTTTCTGGAGCCGGAGCGGCGTCTGCTCGTAACAGCGACGAACTGCTATACCGGCAAGGTGGAATTCTTTGAAAAAGGAAAAACACCGTATTTCCGGCAGGCAGTGCAGGCATCGGGAACAGTGCCCTATGTATCCGAACCGGTAGAAATCAACGGGATGAAATACCTGGACGGCGGCATCGGTGAGAAGATCCCGCTGGACAAGCCCTTCGAAGAAGGCTTCCGCAAGGTGGTTCTGATCCGGACCCGGGACAGGAATTTCCGCAAGAAGAGCGGATCCATCACGCTGCCGCAGCTTGCCTACTATGAATATCCGGAGATCAAACGGGCACTCGAGGAAGAAGCGCCCCGGTACAATCTGTTGGTGGAACGGATCAATGCCATGGAAAAGAGCGGACAGCTGTTCGTGATCGCACCCAGCAAAGAAGTGACCGTATCCCGGTTTGAAACGGATGTAGAGAAGCTGGGGGATCTGTACTGGCTGGGCTATCATGATGCACAGGCAGCGCTGGATGCGCTGAAGGAATATCTGGAGACAGGAGAGTAATATGTCGGTTGAAACAGTAAAGGCCTATTTCAGGCAGTTCGGTATGGAGGACAGGATCCTGGAGATGGAGGAGTCTACGGCTACCGTAGCATTGGCAGCGCAGACGCTCGGCTGCCGGGAACAGGAGATCACCAAGACGATGTCCTTTGCGCTGGATGAGGAAACGATCATCATCTGCATGGCAGGGGACGCCAAGATCTCCAATCATAAATACAAGGAAACCTTCCACAGGAAAGCACGGATGCTGCGGGGAGAGGAAGTCGTAGAGCGTACAGGCCATCTGATCGGCGGTGTCTGTCCGTTCGGTCTGAAGGAAGGGTGTACGGTATACCTGGATGAATCACTGAAACGGTTTGCGTACGTCTATCCTGCCTGCGGCGGACCGCACGCAGCGATCAAGCTGTCCCTGGAGGAGCTGGAGAAGTATTCCGGGTACAAAGCCTGGATCGATGTCTGCGACATTGCAGAGTAAACAGAAAACCATGCAGAAAAGCATGGTTTTTCATTTTTTGTTGCGTCTGCTTTCATCCTGTGGAATAATGCAGTTAGTTAACGTGAACTAACTGAAATAGGATGGTGATGAAGGATGAAAGGGAAGAAACGAAGCAGTACAGCAGTTCTTCTGGAATATGCAGGCAATTACCGGGGGCTGACCTATCTCGGACTGCTCCTTTCCGCTGCAGCGATGGTGCTGGGAATGCTGCCGTATATCTGTATCTGGCTGGTTGTGCGTGATCTGGTGATGGTGGCTCCGGACTGGACAAAGGCGGTTCATATTGCACGCTACGGATGGATGGCCTTTACGTTCGCTGTACTGGGCATTCTGGTCTATTTCCTGTCGCTGATGTGTACACACCTTGCCGCCTTCCGCACCGCCGCAAACATACGGAAGAAGGGAATGGAGCGCTTAATGAACGCACCGCTCGGCTTTTTTGATATGAACGCTTCCGGTCTGCTGCGCAACCGGCTTGACGGGGCAGCGGCAGATACCGAGACCCTGCTTGCACACAATCTGGCGGATATCGTAGGAACGGCTGCGATGTTTGTGACAACGCTCGTTCTGATGCTGGTATTTGACTGGCGAATGGGTGCAGCCTGCCTGTGTGCCTGTGTGATTTCGATTGCTGCGCTGTTCTCCATGATGGGTGGAAAGAACGCTGCTCTGATGCTTGAATACCAGACAGCCCAGGATGTCATGTCCAAGGCAGGTACGGAATATGTGCGCGGGATTCCGGTCGTGAAGGTGTTCCAGCAGACCGTTTATTCATTCAAAGCCTTTGAGAGAGCAATCAATGACTACAGTGCCAAGGCGGAACGCTATCAGGGAGTAATCTGCCGTGTTCCCCAGTCCATCAATCTGACCGCAACGGAAGGTGCGTTCATCTTTCTTGTCCCGGCAGTGCTGTTGATTGCCCCGGGAGCGCTGGCTGCGGGGAATTTCCTGGAAGCTGTTACAGATTTCGCTTTCTATGCTGTATTCTCTTCTGTCATTTCTACAGCGCTTGCCAGGATCATGTTCGCTGCATCCGGTATGATGCTGGCCAGGACAGCGCTCGCCCGGATTGATCAGGTTATGAATGCACCGCAGCTGAAAATCAGCGATCATCCGGAGACTCCAGCAGACAACAGCATTGATTTCAATGATGTGACATTCACTTATGCCGGTTCGGACTATCCTGCCCTTCAGCATGTTTCTTTCCATGCAGCGCCCGGAGAAACCATAGCACTGGTCGGCCCTTCGGGCGGTGGGAAAACCACTGCCGCAAGCCTGATCCCGCGGTTCTGGGATACAGATGAAGGCAGTGTAAAAGTGGGCGGTGCAGATGTCAGGAATATCGATCCGCACGTGCTGATGGACAGGATTGCCTTTGTCTTCCAGAACAATCATCTGTTCAAGACCACTGTTCTGGACAATGTCAGGGCAGCGAGGCCGCAGGCCACGCTGGAGGAAGTATACACAGCGCTGAAGGCAGCGCAGTGCGAGGATATTCTTGAGAAACTGCCTGATGATATACATACGGTTATCGGAACAAAAGGCACCTGGTTGTCCGGCGGCGAGCAGCAGAGAATCGCATTGGCTGCGGCTATTCTTAAGGACGCACCGATCATTGTACTGGATGAGGCGACTGCGTTTGCGGATCCCGAGAATGAGGTGCTGATCCAGAAAGCATTCCGGAAGCTGACGGAAGGCAAGACGGTGGTGATGATTGCCCACCGCCTGTCGACAGTCGTTTCTGCAGACAGAATCATAGTCCTTGATTCCGGGATGGTTGTGGAAGAAGGAACGCATGCGCAGCTTCTGGAAAAAGGCGGTAAATATGCCGGTATGTGGGCGGATTACCGGGAAGCGGTCAACTGGCGCATCCAATCCAGCAAGGAGGTACAGTAGGATGTTCGGGAAAGATTTCCAAAGGAAATACGCTCTGAGTGATCAAGGGCTGAAGAATGTAAAGAAAGGTGCGTTCTGGACACTGGTGGTCAATCTGGTTGTCATGGGCGGCGCCGGTATTCTGTACCGGCTGATGAAAGCCTTCATGGATACAGCTGTGTACGGAGCACCGCTGCCCAGGGCGCTGCCGTACCTGCTGGGCGCTGCGGGCTTTGCTGTGTTGTCTTTCCTGACACATCTGGAGCAGTACATGTCAACATACGGCCTGGTATATTCGGAAGTGAGAAACACCAGAATCTCGCTGGCGGAACGGATGAGAAAGCTTCCTCTGGGCTATTTCGGGAAACGCGATCTGGCTGATCTGACAGAAACAATGATGGGTGATGTAAACCGTCTGGAACATGTATGGTCACATTGCCTCGGTTATCTGTACGGTGCTTATATGTCCACAGCGGTGGTAGGTGTATTTCTGGTACTCTGCAGCCCGCGACTGGCACTTTCCTGCCTTTGGGGTGTTCCGGTGGCGTTCGGGCTTCTGTTCGGATCGCGAAGGATCGAAAAGCGCAATTCTGAACGCAACAAAGCAGCTGCGGTTGCTGTATCGGACGGAATCCAGGAAGCGATAGAGAATGTCAGGGAAATCAAGGCGGCAAACCAGGAAACACAGTATCTGGAAGGCCTGTACAGAAAAATCGATGAACATGAACGGATTATGCGGAAGGGTGAACTGGTAACAGGACTGTTTGTCAACGGTGCCAGCGTAATCATGAGGCTCGGTACAGCGACCACGATTTTTACAGCCGTGCATATGATCATGAACGGCCGGACGGATTTTATGACGCTCTTTCTGTTCATGATGGTCATTACCCGGATCTATGCACCGTTTGACCAGGCGCTGGCTTTGATTGCGGAGATGCTGGTATCGCAGGTATCGGCATCGAGGCTGATGGAGATGTATGAAACCCCTGCAGCCGAAGGCTCAGAGCAGTATATGCCCGAAGGGCATGATATTGAATTCAGAAATGTTAGCTTCGCCTACGGTGATCATGAAGTGCTGCATGATGTGAGCTTCACCGCAAAGGAGGGGGAAATCACAGCACTGGTAGGTCCTTCCGGTTCCGGCAAGAGCACCTGTGCCCGGCTGGCAGCGAGGCTGTGGGATGTGACATCCGGTATGCTCAGAACCGGCGGTGTGGATATTTCGACCGTGGATCCCGAAATACTTCTGAGGGATTACTCAATGGTATTCCAGGATGTAGTTCTTTTCGATGATACGGTTATGGAAAACATCAGGCTCGGCAAGTATGGTGCGAGTGATGAGGAAGTGCTGGCTGCAGCGGAAGCAGCCAACTGTACAGAGTTCATTGAGAAACTGCCGCAGGGCATCCATACGCCGATCGGTGAAAACGGTGTACGGCTTTCCGGTGGGGAGCGGCAGAGGATTTCCATTGCCAGAGCCCTGCTGAAGGATGCCCCGATTGTCCTGCTGGATGAAGCGACTGCCTCTTTGGACGTAGAGAATGAAACCAAAGTGCAGAACGCCTTGTCCAGACTGCTGAGCGGAAGGACAGTGCTTGTCATTGCGCACCGTATGCGTACGATCGAAGCAGCGGACAAGGTCATTGTGCTGTCTGACGGACAGGTTGCGGAACAAGGCACACCTGCTGAACTGTATGCCAGGAATACCAGTATCTTCCGGCATATGAGTGAACTGCAGAATACAGGTGCGCAGTGGAGCATCTGATCCTGTTCTGCGTTTGTTGAAGCGGTAATAAAAGCATCCCCCAGGAGGATGCTTTTTAATGTTCAGATTCCGAGATTCCTGCGGAAGCGGCTGTACAGCATTGTGCTGAGCAGGAATACCGTGATCTCGGTAAACGGTACCGCCAGCCAGATCAGCTGCAGGCTGTGGGTCAGGACCGACAGCAGCGCAAAGCCGCCGATGAGCAGTACGCACTGGCGCAGGATGTTGATGACGAAGGAGTAGCGGGCATGGTCCAGTGCCTGCATACTGGTGGACAGAATCATGGATACCGCACCGAAGGGCAGGGAGAGGACACAGGCTCTGAGGCAGGCAGTACCGATGGTACGCATCGTATCTCCTGCGCTGAACAGCGTCAGGATGGTTCCGGGAATGATCTCGAACAGTACAGCCAGGCAGCACATGAGCAGGGCAATGGTGCATACAGACAGCTTCATCGTCTGCCTGACCCGTTCCTTCTTTCCGATGCCGTAGTTGTAGGACAGCACCGGTACCAGACCGTTGTTGAGGCCGAAGCTCGGCATATAGCAGAAGTTCTGCAGCTTCATCCAGATTCCGTAGACAGCGGTAGCCGTGGTGGAATAGACCAGAAGGATCTGGTTGATCATAAAACTGGTCATGGAGGACAGCCCCATCGTGATGATGGAAGGCAGTCCGACACGGAAGATGGCTGCGGCTTCCTTCGGTGAGAAAGCCGGCTTCAGCATATCATCCCGCACAGCCGCATTGTATTTCCGGTTGAGCAGGACAGCGATCATTGCCGCAAAGATCTGTCCGCCGACCGTTGCCCACGCTGCACCGGCAATTCCCATGCGGGGGAAGGGTCCGAAGCCGAAGATCAACAAGGGATCGAAGATCAGATTGAATACAGCACCGGATGCCATGGCAGCCATGGAGAGCGAAGCCATGCCCGCGGATACCAGCAGCCTTTCGTAGTATTTGCCGAAAATGGACCCGCAGGACAGGCACCAGTTGATCATCAGGTAGACCGCACCCATCTTCGCAATCTCCGGTACATCCGTCTGGATGCGGTACAGAGGACCGGAGACGAACAGGCCAAGCACGAGGAAGAGAAGGGTAAAGGACAGGCTCATGAAGGTCATGGTCCGGATGGCCCGGGATGCGCTGTCCCTCTGTCCCTGTCCCATGTGCCTGGCCCATACAGCAGAGACACCGGTCGCGGTGCCTACCGCAATGGCGGTCACAATCTGCTGCATAGGAAAAGCCAGGGAGACAGCCGTCAGTGCGTTCTCCGAGATTCTTGCGACAAACATGGAATCAACGATGTTGTACATGGCCTGGATGAAGAATGAGATCATCATCGGCAGGCTCATTTTCAGCAGAACCCGGTGTACCGGGAGCTCTGCCATCATGGTCATACGATCGTTCCGGCTCATTTTCTTACCTGATATTGATCCAGGGCATCCTGCAGACCGCGGAAGCGTCTGAGGGATGGATCCGGTTTATCCTGTACCAGTACAGGCTCGCCTGTAAACGGATGGATGAAGCGCATTTTGTAGGCATACAGGCCCATGCGGGGGAAGTCCTTGGTACTGCGCCCGTAAAGCGGGTCATTGACGATCAGCAGCCCGGCATGGGATGTATGGACCCGGATCTGATGGGTCCTTCCGGTCAGAAGCTCACACTTCAGAACAACGAAGGGATAATCGCGCAGCAATACAACCGCATCGGTTTCCGCTGGTTTTCCGGAAGGGGATACCCGGTATCTGCCGCTGACATGGCGGTCCCTCCCGATCGGATCCGTCCAGTGGAAACGCTGCCCGGGACGGACCTTGCCCCAGCAGACAGCCAGATAGCTTCGGTGGATCCTTCTCTCCCTGAGCATGTTCTCAAACAACGGCTGGAACAGGGGATGCTTGACGAACAGGATCAGTCCGCTCGTCTCCCGGTCCAGGCGGTGGATGTAGCGTACCGGTGCCTCTATGCCATTGCGGGCCTGCCAGGCAGCTGCCTGGGCCGCAAATGTATCTTTATTGTCAAAACCATCATGAACAATGATGCCGGGATCCTTGTGGGCAATATAGATCCAGTCATCTTCATAGACCACCCGGCAGGCTCTGTCTGCCGGGGTATAGTCCAGGGGTTCTTCCTTCAGGTGAATGGTGATGCGCTCTCCTTTGTGCAGGATGTGCAGGATGTCCATCGGCTTATGATTGAGCACAAGGCGCTTCTCCTGCTGGAGCAGATATCCTGTCTTCGCAGAGATTTCCAGGACCTCCGGCAGGGTCTTCCCATCCTGCTCATCCCGCACGGTCAGAACCAGATCGTTTCCATAGCGTACCAGATCGATCATAGGCCTTTGACTCCTCTGCGGGTCAGCACGGATACGGTTTCCACGTGCGGTGTCTGCGGGAAGAGATCAAAGGGAATGACCGTCCGCAGTTCATACGTCTTCTTCAGCACCTTCAGGTTCCTGGCCAGGGTTACCGGATTGCAGGAAATGTAGACCAGCCGGTCCACCGGATACTTCTCCAGCGCTTCCAGCATGGCATCATCCATGCCGGAACGGGGCGGATCCGCCAGCATCGTATCAAAGCGCTGCTTCTTCGCCAGCTTGATATAGCCCTCTGCTGCGTCATCGCACAGGAAGCGGACATGATCCGCGCCGTTGATGGACGCATTGTACATTGCGTTTTCAATGGCATCCGGTACATTCTCGATACCGTAGATCGTCTGTGCCCTGACCTTTGCCATCAAGGACATCGCACCGACACCGCAGTAGGTTTCCACCAGTGTGCGGCAGTCCTGCACCTTGCCTACTGCTGTCCGGTAGAGCTGCAGTGCCTGCTCTACATTGAGCTGGAAGAAGGATGCCGGGCTCAGGCGCAGCCGTACACCGTCCAGGGTGATTTCAATGTGTTCCGTTCCGCAGAGTGTCCGTACCCGCGAGCCGAAGATCTCCCGGCTGCGGCGGTCGCTGTTGACACTCTGGGCGATGGATTCCAGATGCGGCAGGGCTGCGAGATCCTGGATGCAGGCCTCAGGGAACCGGATGTCTCTGCCCGTGATGAACGTGCACTGGGCATGATCCTGGATCACGCGCAGGACCAGATACAGGAGCCCTGTACCGGTCTTTGTGTCAAAGGCTTTGATGTGATGCCGGTTCAGCACTTCCAGCACACCGGTGCGCAGTTTCTCCAGTTCACCGGTATGTACTTCGCAGCTTTCTACAGGTACAAACCGATTGGACTCCGGTGCGTACATGCCGGTCACCAGCTTTCCCCGGTATTCCTTTACCGGCAGCTTGCAGGCAGAACGGTAGTGCAGAGGATCCGGCGCTTCGTGCAGATCCCGGACGAACTGCTCGCTGACATGCCCGTACTTCCACAGGGCTTCCTTCAGCAGAGAGAGCTTGATCTCCTTCATCAGCGCAGCGTCCGCGCACATCAAAGAACAGCCGCCGCAGGCTTTCTGATTCCGGCAGGCAGGTATAACACGGTGCGGGGAGGTCTCCAGCAGCTGCATACATTCTGCCTTCCTCCAGCGCGCATGGTCCTCTGTAATTCTTATATCCGCGGTTTCACCGGGCAGTACACCGGGGCAGAACACCGGTATCCGGTGATCATAGCCGATGCCTTCCCCGTTGATTCCGGATTTGACAAAGTTCAGCTTCATTTCAGGAATACCAGATAGGGGTCCTCGCAGAAGTTGTCCAGACTGTAGATGAACCATACATCCGTATTCTCCTGGAGGTAATCCGACGCATTGCCGCGGAAGTAGCGCAGGTCGATCATATCGATATGCTCATATTCCGCCGCAAGGTAGGGTACAAGGATATGGGCATACGAGTCCTTGAGAATGAGGGCGCGTCTGCCGTTGTGTACATTGGTCTCAATGGACTCGAATGCGTGGTTGCCGTCGAGGTAGTACATATACTTGTCTTTTTCAGCGAGGCGTTCTTCGAAGAACAGTCCTTCGTGGACAGTACCGTCCTCGAGGGTGACCGTTGCCTGCAGTCCTGCATGATCGGGACGGACGATGTCTTCCCCGGCATGCCGGAAAGCGCCTGAACGGGAATACATGGTGCCGCGGAAGTCATCGGCCACGACGGTCATGGTGAAGTCTTCCGGCTCTTTCTGCAGTGCCTGCGCACAGATGGCTTTGTATCCCTGCAGCGCACCGTAGGCGTTCCAGTGATGGTCAGTACGGAAGTAGAAGGGGTCCACGGTGGTGTCGATTTCAATGACCGGGTATCCCAGCAGTTCTTCCGCATGGTTCCGGAGGGCTTCCTGATCCAGACTGTAGGACCCGGCTTTCAGCAGATTCTGCCGGGTACCGGCTGCCGTCGGCACCAGAAGAATGTACGGCTGTACACCCTGATCCGTGCAGAATTCCCGGATCAGTTCCGTGTTCTGCACCAGAGTGCGCTCATCATAGGTCTGGAACCGGCGGATCAGATACCCATCGTCCGCAAAGAAGACATCATTGTTCTCCAGCGACCCGCTGTACTGCTTGGTATATGCCTTCAGACCGATCCAGAAATCCCGGAACGGGAAATGGTCTGTGAACCAGGTCTCAAAGGCGGTATCGAAGTCACCGGAGAACACACTGCGCACAGAGGTATCCGGTGCTGCAGCGAGCGCCCGGTTTTCGTTCTCGGAGAAGGCCCGGCGCGGAAGCACGATGAAAGCCGCGGACAACACAAGGATGATGGTGCCGCACAGCAGCAGATTCAGTTTTTTCAGCGTGTTTTCTTTCATATCAGAACCGGAAGTACAGGAACGGATTGTAGCTGGCATCCACGATGAAGGCCGTGCACAGCAGCAGACAGCCGGCGCAGAGCAGCGGTGTGGTCCACGGCAGGCGCTCCTGCAGGAAACGGTCTGCTTTCTGCAGCAGGGTTGTGGAAGCCAGAATGCCGACGATCAGCACAGCGAGATTGTCCCGCAGGTAGTAGAGCGTCAGTCCGCTGTACAGCGCAGGGGAAGCAAACATTCTGCTCAGGTAGTGCATGCCCTGGCCGATATCGGTAAAGGCAAAGAACACCCAGGCGATCAGTACGGCCGCCATGGTGTAGAAGTGCTGCAGGAAGCGCGGTGCTTTCTGCAGGTACTTCAGCAGGAACAGCTTTTCCAGAATGAGCAGGAAGCCGTAGAACATGCCCCACAGAATGAAGTTCCAGGCAGCCCCGTGCCAGAGACCGGTCAGGAACCAGACGATGATGATGTTCACCAGCTGGCGCGGCAGGCCTTTGCGGTTTCCCCCGAGCGGAATGTAGACATAGTCGCGGAACCAGTAGGAAAGGGTCATGTGCCAGCGGCGCCAGAAATCCGTGATGGAACGGGCTGTGTAGGGATGGTCGAAGTTTTCCGGGAAGTGGAAGCCGAGGATCCTGCCGATGCCGATCGCCATATCGGAATAGCCGCTGAAATCATAGTAGATCTGCAGAGCGTAGAAGAGTATGCCGAGCCAGGCTGTCAGGATGGTCATGTCCGGATCTGCCAGCCGGCTGATCTCTTCGAAGACAGCGCCGCAGGAATTGGCAATCAGTACTTTCTTGGCCAGTCCCTGGCAGAACCGGATCAGTCCGTCATGCGCGTCCCCGACCGTGATCGTGCGGTCATCCAGTTCCTGCGCGACTTCACGGTAGCGGACAATCGGTCCGGCAATGAGCTGCGGGAACATGACGACATAGGAACCTAAGCTGATCAGACTTCGCTGTTATTCCGTCTTCCGACGGTAGAGATCAATGGGGTACGACATGGTCTGGAAGGTGTAGAAAGAGATGCCGATGGGCAGGGAGATCTGCACAGGGCGCAGGGAACGCAGTCCCAGCGCGCGGAGATTCTGGATGATGAAGCCGGCGTACTTGAAGAAGCCCAGCAGGCACAGGTTGAATACGATGCACAGAATGAGCGCGTTCTTTGCGGCTTTTCCTTCCCTGCGGGCAATGACCTTGCCCATCAGCCAGTTCATCAGGATCGACGCAACCATGACCAGTACATAGACCGGTTCTCCCCAGCCGTAGAAGAACAGACTGACGGCGAAGAGAACGAAGTTGCGGTACTTCCACGGACAAAGGAAATAGACCAGCAGAACGACCGGCAGATAGGCATACAGGAATGTCAGGGAGCTGAATACCATACCTGGATATTATAGCAGTGAAGAAGGCAAACCACACTGACAAAGTGCACCGGGCGTGGTAACATATGCCTGCAGGAGAAAACGATATGCACAACAATACGGTATTTCCTTCCATTGTGGTTACAAAGAAGCAGGAGAAGAGCCTGAGGTCAGGTTCTCTGTGGGTCTATGAGGATGAAATCCTCTCACAGGAAGGAACCATCGGGAACGGCGCTGTCGTGGATGTGTTCTCGGAAAAGGGGACGTATCTGGGCAGCGGTCTCTGGAGTGAAACGTCCCGGATCCGGGTAAGGATTCTGGGCAGGAATGCCAACGAAGTCTATGATGATGCGTTCTGGATCCGCCGGGTGCGCTATGCAGCGGCTTACCGGAAACAGGTCATGGGGGATGATTTCAGCGCGTGCAGGCTGATCCACGGTGAAGCGGACGGACTGCCGGGTGTGACCGTGGACCGCTATGAGAATGTACTGGTGAGCGAGATCCAGTCCTACGGTATGGAACAGCGCAAGGATATCCTTTACCGGACCCTGCTGGATCTGTTCGCGGAAGACGGGATTAAGGCATTCATCTATGAGCGCAATGAAGGTGCGCTGCGCCTGAAGGAAGGGTTGGTGCAGGAACAGGGCTGGTATACGGAAGCCGGTCCGGACAAGGTTGTCATTGAAGAGTGCGGCATCCGCTATGAGGTGGATATCGTGAACGGACAGAAGACCGGATTCTTCCTGGACCAGAAGTACAACCGGGTGAGCGTACGTACGCTGTGCAGCGGCCTGAAGGTACTGGACTGCTGCACGCATACCGGTGCGTTTGCACTGAATGCAGTGATGGGCGGTGCGGCAGAGGTCACCGGAGTGGACATCTCGGAGACGGCCCTGGAGGAGGCCAGGCGCAATGCCCTGCTCAACGGAATGCAGGACAGGGTGAACTTCGTTCAGGCGGATATGTTTGATTTCCTGGAGGAGGCACTGGCACGGCATGAAAGGTATGATCTGATCATCCTGGATCCGCCGGCGTTCACCAAGAACAAACGGAGTGTACAGAACGCCCGCAGCGGCTACCGCCGGCTGAACGCACTGGCAATGCGGGTCCTGAAGCGCGGGGGATACCTGGTGACGAATTCCTGTTCGCACTATATGACCCGGGAGCTGTTCCTGGGGATGCTGATGGACGCGGCGCGGGATGCCGGGGTGGAAGTGCGGATTGTGAAGGAAGCCCATGCGGCGCCCGACCATCCTGTCCGTCTGGTGTCCGACGAAGGGGAATACCTGAAGAACTTTATCCTTCAGATTGTATAGGCGCAGGGCAGTATGTCCACTGGGGAAGGAAAATGCAGAAAACGGCTTGATCAAGCCGGTAAACGACATCTCGCTCGAGATCCCCCGCGGAAAGGTAGTCGGTATAGTCGGCGAGTCCGGCTGCGGCAAGAGCATGACGGCCATGTCCGTGATGCAGCTGCTCCAGCACCCGGGCAAGGTCGTCGCCGGCACCATCGAGCTGGAAGGGGAGAACCTCCTGGACAAGACCGAGCGCGAGATGTGCGACATCCGCGGCAACAAGATCTCGATGA
>JAFOIY010000101.1 GCA_017420505.1 Solobacterium sp.
GAAAGGGATCATCGGAGCCGGCAAGACAACGATGACGCAGGGAATAGCCCGCGGCATGGGTGTCAGGAGAACGGTTTCCAGCCCTACTTTTACAATCCAGAAAATCTATCATGGCACTTCCATGGACCTGTATCATATCGATGCCTACCGGCTGGAAGGAATCGAACAGGACCTCGGCTTTGAGGATGACTTTGAGAACGGCGGACTGACGGTGATTGAATGGTCGGAGTTCTTTCCGGGCATTCTTCCCGAAGAGTATCTCTCCATCGAAATCCGCCCGACCGGTGACACGGCAAGAGAGATTGTTCTGGAAGCGCACGGTGCTGCCTATGAAGCACTGCTGGAGGAAATACAATGAACTGGCTATGCATGGATACAAGCACGACATTCCTGACTCTGGGCATTCTGCAGGATGGCAGGGTACTTGGAAAAATACAGGAAAAGTGCTGGAAGAAACAATCGGAAGAAATATTCCCCTGTCTGATCCGTCTGTTTGATGAATGCGGGATGACACCGGACGATATTGACGGCATTGTTATATCCCGCGGTCCCGGAAGCTATACCGGTGTACGCATTGCCATGAGCATTGCCAAGGTCTACGCTTCGCAGAAGAATCTTCCGCTGTATACCGTCAGTACGCTGCAGCTGTACGCCGGCAGGGAAGACAACTGCCTGGTGCTGGTGGATGCCAGAGGCGGCCGTGCCTATACGGCTGTCTATGACCGTGGTCTGCTTCAGGGAGAGGAACAGGCTGTTCCTGTTCAGGACATCGCTGCCGGAGACAGGAAAGTCATCGGCGACGGTCATCTGATCGGTGCAGAGGATGTTTACCCGGATCTGGTTGAGCATTTCCTTGCCTTGAAGGAAGACTGGCTTCCGGTAGAGAATGTGCATCTGCTCGTTCCGGAATATCTGAAGCCTGCCGCTGCATATATGGTGAAGAAATGATCAGAAAGATGTGCGGAGCGGACCTGGACAGGATCGCCGAACTGGAACAGCAGATGTTTTCCAGTCCCTGGCCGCGCAGTGCCTTTGAATATGAACTGTCCGGCAATCAGTTTGCGGCTGTATATGTGCTTGAGAAAAACGGTGAAATCATCGGCTATGTGGACCGGTGGATCCTTTATGACCGGGCGGAGATCGCAACCATCGGTGTCTGTGAAGAATACAGGCGGCAGGGATATGCTCAGCAGCTGATGGACCGCGTCATCGCTGACGCCCTGGAAGCCGGGTGTGAGAACATCACCCTGGAAGTCCGGGTTTCCAATGATGCGGCGATCCGCTTCTATGAAAAGAACGGTTTTATAACCGTCAATACCCGGAAAAACTATTATGAAGACAACGGCGAAGATGCCTGGCTGATGGTAAAGCCGCTGTAGGAGGTACAGGAATGACATTGATATTGGGAATTGAATCCAGCTGTGATGAAACAGCGTGCGCTGTAGTCAGAGACGGCAGGGAAATCCTCTCCAGCATTGTGTCCAGCCAGATCAATGTACATACACTGTACGGCGGTGTAGTGCCGGAAGTCGCCAGCCGGATCCATGTAGAGAACATCTCGGCTGTCATTTCGGAAGCGCTGCGGGAAAGCGGTGTATCCATGCAGGAGATCGATGCGGTTGCCTATACACAGGGTCCCGGTCTGATCGGTTCTCTTCATGTCGGTGTACAGGCAGCCAAGACACTGGCGTTCATTTACAGCAAGCCACTGGTTCCCGTCCAGCATCTGACCGGGCATATCTATGCGAATTCCTTTGTAGGAGAACTGAAGTTTCCTCTTCTGGCCCTGGTTATTTCCGGCGGTCATACGGAGCTGGTGTGGATGAAGAACGACTGGGATTACGAAGTGATCGGTGAGACCTGCGACGATGCGATCGGTGAAGCCTATGATAAAGCAGCCAGAGTACTGGGGCTGGGATATCCCGGCGGTCCGGTGATGGACAGAATGGGCAGGCAGGGAAAGGAGCACTACCACCTGCCGACACCGAAGACAGCCCGTCCGTATGACTTCTCGTTCAGCGGTCTGAAGACAGCCGTACTGCAGCTGGTGCAGCGCGAGGAGAAAGCCGGCAGGGAGATCATCAAGGAAGACGTTGCGTATGCGTTCCAGGAAACAGCACTGGGCAGCCTGGTGGACAAGACCTGCGCCGCAGTCAAGGAATACAGGCCGGCGATGCTGGTGCTGGCCGGCGGCGTGGCGGCGAATTCCCGGCTGAGGGAGATGATAACTGAACGCATGAAGGAAATACCGGATACAGAACTGATCATTCCCCCGCTGAAATACTGCACGGACAATGCGGCGATGATCGGTGCGGCCGGCTACGCTGCCTGGCGTCACCAGGCTTTCGGAACCTGGACGGATTCCGCAGATCCCGGATTGGAAATGCCTCATAATTCGTGAAAAATCCGTATTCTATCACAAGAACTGAAAAACATGTTACAATGTGATCAGGTGATAGTAGTATGGATAAGAAGAGGATTGTGCCTAAGGCGACCTTTCAAAGGTATCCTGTTTATTTAAAAGCGCTGAGAAAGCTGAAAAAAGAGGGTGTGGACCATATTATGTCCAAGGAGCTGGCAGAATATGTATCCATCGAATCAACGACGATCCGGCGTGATTTCAGTTTTCTGGGAAAGCTGGGGAAACAGGGTTACGGCTACAATGTAGACAATCTCATCCAAAGGTTCAGCGAACAGCTGGGTATGAACTTCGGA
>JAFOIY010000010.1 GCA_017420505.1 Solobacterium sp.
GCATAGCCCATACTGCCGCAGTTGGATTTGCCGCCGATGCCCCGGCAGTTGCCCATACAGTCGCTTGTAGGTGCGGCGAGGAACGCAATGTCGATATGGACTTCTCCGCCTTCCACTGCCCGTACCCGGCCGCCATGGCTGCGGATGATTGCCGGAGTCTTCAGCTTTCCGGCGGATACCACTTCTCCGATCCGTCCGCGGATACCGGACGTCTGGATGCCGGTCACAATGCCCTGTTCGATATAATCCGCGATCAGGTCATGCGCCGAACCGAGGCTTGTTGCGGCTACGGTCAGGTCCTTCAGCCCCAGTTCCTCGATCGCTGCCTTCATGACCATGCATGCCACGTAGTCGCCGTCCCTCAGGTGATGATGGAAACTGAACGTCATTCCGTCCTTTGCGCCGCACTGCCTCAATGCGTCTGCGATTGCGGCGACGACCTTTGTCTCCTGCGGCTTCTCGTATCTTCTGGTTTTCGGTCCGGCTTCCTGAAGATACCGGCCGTCCATATAGTTCTTTCCCTGATAGACTTCTCTGCCGCCTGTCAGCAGTTCATCGGGAATCTCTCTGCCTACTGCATTCTTCATACCAGATCCCCCTCGTACATACCGCAGGCCTTCGCCAGCCTCAGCGTCCTCTCTGCTCCGGGCAGGAAAGCAATGTCGATCATTTTCCCATCGACGGTAAAGACGCCCAGTCCCTTCTCCGTATTTTCACGGATCGAACGGACTACCTTCTCGGCATAGACTACTTCCTTTTCCGTTGGTGTATACACTTCGTGAACGAATCTGATCTGCCTCGGGTTGATCAATGACTTGCCGTCAAAGCCCATGGCTTTGTTCTGGAGCACTTCCCTCCGGAAGCCTTCATCATCATTCAGGTCCGTAAACACGGTATCGAAGCACTGGATGCCCGCTGCCCTCGCTGCCAGAATCATGTGCCCTCTTGCATAAAGCATATCGATTCCGTCCGGCTGGGGTGTTGTCTGCATACTCTTGCGGAAGTCCCCGCCGCTGATTGCCACACCGAACATCCGTTCCGAAGCCGTGCAGATCTCATAGGCATTGAGGATCCCCTTCGGGCTTTCCAGCGCAGCCATCAGCAGTGTCCTGCCCTTTTCCACACCGAATTCCTCTTCCGCAGCCTCTACAGTCTTCTCCACGGTACGGACATCCTCTGCGCTCTCGCATTTAGCGATCCGGATTCCGTCCGCTCCGCCGGCAACGCATACCCGGACATCTTCCTGCCAGTGCGGTGTGTCCAGACCGTTGATCCTGACAATGACCTCTGTATCACCGTAGTCGATCGACTTCAGTGCGTGGTACAGGGAGAACCTCGCTGCGTCCTTCTGGTTCTCAGCGACTGCATCTTCCAGATCCAGCATGATGCTGTCACACCCATAGATATAGGCATCCCGGATCAGTCCCGGCTTCTGAGCGTTCATGAACATCATGGTACGCCTGAGGCGGAAGCGTTCCGGCTTCGGTCTCGGTATCATCGTACGGTACCTCCCCAGGGAATATCCTTATCCGATGCACTGCAGCTGCGGAAGACTGCGCACTCCACCCTGGCAGCGATCGTACAGTCCAGCGCCCCCTTGTCCACCACGGTAATCCTGGCATCGTCCACGCCCAGCCGTTCCAGAACGGACAGGATCTGTGCCTGGATCTGCCGTCCGTACTGGTTCATTACACTGCTGGACAGATCCAGTTCGATCTTTCCCTCACCGGGTTCTATGCTCACCTGGCAGTCACTGGATTCCAGCGTTCCTGCCATTGCCGGTTTCATTATCTTCATAGTCAAAAATCCCTACCTGTACTTTTATTGTGAAATGCACCGGCATTCTGCACAAATACAATTATGATTAACAAATCATAAGCAATCACTTATGTTGTATGCCTTCAACATTAGTGTTTTATGATATATAGTATTCTTATGAACATCAAACAGGCTGAGTACCTCCTGGTACTGAAAGAAGAAGGATCCATCACGGCAGCAGCCAGAAGGCTGTATATTTCACAGCCGGCCCTTAGCCAGACAATCCGGCAGATGGAAGATGATCTCGGGGTGCAGATCATTGATCGTTCCACCACGCCCTACCGCTTCACCGAAGCCGGAACGGCCTGCCTGAGCGCCGCGGAGGAACTGCTCGATCTTCACGATCATCTGTACAACCGCCTCAAGCGGATCCGGGACAATCAGGAAGGGACACTGCGCCTGGGCATATCGGTGCAGAGAAGCATGCAGATTCTTCCGTCCGTCCTCCCGGAATTCATGTCCGCCTGGCCGTATGTAACCATACAATTGACGGAACAGGGAAGTACGACACTGGAGGAGCTCCTGCTGGACGGAAAGCTGGATCTTGCGCTCGCAGTGTCCGAACCGGCCAACCCGCTGATCCGCTATGACCTGATCGAATCGGAAACGATCGGTGTCCTTGCCGGAAGGGATTCTGCGCTGGCAAAGAACCACGCAAAAGACACGGTCACTGCAGCGGATCTTCAGAACGAAACATTCGTCAATCTCCGCCACGGTCACAGTGTCCGTGTCATCCAGGACAAGCTGTTCCATGAATCCGGCATCTCCC
>JAFOIY010000102.1 GCA_017420505.1 Solobacterium sp.
CGAAGGAAGAATTCGATGATTACATCGACAGGATCATGGATGAATGCGGACTGCAGCCGTTCCAGAAGGACCGCTATCCCCATGAATTCTCCGGCGGACAGCGGCAGAGGATCTGCATCGCCAGAGCACTGGCCCTGAATCCGGAATTCGTGGTCTGCGATGAGCCGGTATCTGCGCTGGATGTGTCCATCCAGGCACAGATCATCAACCTGCTGAAGGAACTGCAGGCAAAGCACAATCTGACCTATCTCTTCATCTCCCACGATCTCTCGGTCGTAGAGCATATCTCCGATACAGTCGGTGTTATGTATCTGGGCAATCTGGTGGAATACGGACCTACGGAGCGGATCTTCAACAACCCGCTGCATCCGTACACCAAGGCGCTGCTGTCTGCTGTGCCGGTACCGGATCCGGACGCCAAGATGAACCGGATCGTGCTGGAAGGGTCCATTCCTTCTCCGGCAAATCCGCCGGCCGGCTGCAAGTTCCATACACGCTGCTCGGAATGCATGGCATGCTGCAGAACGGATATGCCGGCAATGGTGGAAGTGGAGCCGGATCACTTCGTTGTCTGTCATCTGTATGATGGTGGTAACAAGTGAAGAAGCAGTATGACGATGATGACGGACGGGTCATCGCTGACATGACAGATGTCCGGAAGAGGAGTCTGTTCCTGCCGCAGGCGGTGAGCGACCGCCGCAGGAAAGAAGCACAGGAATACCGCAGTGCATCCCGGAACAACGATGATCCGTTCACCCGGGAAGAAGGCCGCTGGTATCTCTTCGGTGCATTGCGGGCTGCAATAATGATCTGGCTGGTATACGCTGCTGCCTTCGGTCTGTTCATCTGGCTGCTGACATTTCTGTTCCGTCATTGACAGTGAACCCCCTTGTACAAGGGGGTTTTTATATACTCAGCTGCCTATAAAAACCACCGGCTTACCCGATGGCTGTTTGTCTCTTCAGGAATTCCCGTACCTGTGCTCTGTTCTTCAGACCGGCCGAGGAACCGGCGGCTGTCGTGCAGATCGCTCCGCAGGCATTCGCAAAGCGCAGAGCGTCTTCGACGGTGCTCCCCTGCAGCAGTTCACTGACGAATCCGGCCAGGAAGTTGTCCCCCGCACCTGTCGCATCAACCGCTTCGATGGGGAACGCCGGCAGGGAACAGGAAGCGCCGGAACTGCGGAAGCAGCACCCTTTGGCTCCGAGCTTGATGATTACATTCTTTACACCGTACTGCAGGAATACTTCCGCCATTTCTTCCGGCTCATCCTTGCCGGTATAGAAGCGGGCCTCATCCTCGTTCGGTGTGATCCAGTCAATCAGCGGCAGGGAAAAGCGGATTTCCTCCAGCGTGCAGGGACGGGAGTTGGGAAGCTTGGTGTCCGCAAAGACCGGGATGCCCTGATTGTACGCAAAGCGCAGGACTGCGTCCGTAACGGCCGGGTCATCGAAAGGTGCCCGGAACAGGGAACCCAGGATCAGCGCCTGGGGACGGAGGGATTCATTCAGGTACTGTTCGGGATGAAAATTGTAGAAATGGGCCCGGTTGGTAATGGACTGCCGGGTTCCATCATCCCGGACAAACATGGTCGTGACCGGAGTCGGATGCTCGGAACGCTGGATCAGGGAAGTATCAACACCGGCTTCCCTCAGCTGATGGACGATCATCTCTCCCGCTTCATCCTGGCCAATACCGCAGAGGATTGCCGGCCTGTTCCCCAGCTTTGCCAGAGCCAGTGCTTCATTGACTGCCTCTCCGCCCACGTGAAGGGAACCGGAAACAGCCCGGTAGCCGGAAGCTGATACCGGATCCGGGTCAAAGCCTTTGATAATGGAATCAATCAGTGCTGTACCGATGCAAAGTACATCGCATTCATTCAGTTTCATCATCTACTAGTATAGCCCATTCTCTTCCGTTAACGGTATTATGATAGTAGACAGCAGGAAGGAAGCAGAATCATGCCATCAAGCAAGGATTATCTGGACTATATACTCGAGCAGCTGTCACCCCTGGGCGGCGTAGAATACAAAGCAATGATGGGTGAATATATCATTTACTATCACGGCAGAATTGTCGGTGGAATCTACGACAACCGTTTTCTGATGAAGCCGACAGCCGCAGCCAGAGAGATGATGCCGGACGCAGCTATGGAACTGCCTTATGAAGGCGCAAAGGAAATGCTGATGGTAGACAATGTAGACAACAGGGAGTTCCTCTGTGATCTCGTGGAAGCCATGTATGAAGAACTGCCGGCACCGAAGCGAAAGCACAGATAAAACAGCGGGACGGAGTATGTCCCATTCAGGAAAACAGGGCATTTGCTCACTTTGTGTCCTGTTTTTCCCGGCAATACAGCTTTAGGCTGAAAGCAGAAAGGAAGTCATTGGACCATGGATCTCATGAAAATCGGTAAACTGCTGCAGGATCTTCGGAAAGAGAGAGGACTGACACAGGAACAGCTCGCAGAAAGAACAGGTGTCGCGCGCAGAACCGTATCCCGCTGGGAGACCGGCAGCAACATGCCGGATCTGGACATTCTGATCGAACTGTCCGACTTCTATGGTGTTGATCTCCGGGAAATCCTGAACGGAGAAAGGAAAAGTGAGAAAATGAACGAAGAACTGAAGGAAACCGTCATGCTGGCGGCAGATTACAGCAACGAAGAGAAGACAAGACTGCTTCAGAGAATGCACTGGCTGTTCATTGCCGGCCTGATCGGCCTGGCATTGTATCTCGTGACCATTCTGCTCGGAGTGGATGAAAAAGCTCCGTATGAATTCATCGGCAGCTTCGGCCTTGGCATAGCAACCGGAACAATCGTGATCGGCATCATCTTCACCGGCAGGCATGCGGCGAAGATCCGGGAAGCCAAGCTCAGGCTGCTGGGCAAGGCCAGGGGGAACAATCAATGAACCGCTGGATCACCGCTGGCATCGTACTGGGCGGCGGAACGATTGCGTTTGACCATCTGGTGTATACACTGCCGCATCCGGCTGCTGTTGTATTGTTTACTGCTGCAGTGATCATGATGATTACCGGTATGATCATGGAGAGAAAAGCTTCCTCCATGCATGAATAAAGAGTACGGAAGACAGAAAGGATAGCCACAGTATGTTCTTCAGGAAAAAGCAGGAAAGAAAGACCTACGATGCCGCAAACAAGAAGCCTGCAGTACGCGCAAGCATCTGCACCGGTGAGAAGACCGCCGGTTTCCGGAACATCCATACCGGTCGGTTCGAAGAAGTCATGCTTGTACGGAACGAGAGCGATCTGGAAGAGTTCCGCAGGATATACGGCATTGAAGGAGAGATCGAAGAATTCTACTGAGTACGTGTCTTTCCATGCAGTGATCAGGCTGTGCCGGAATACCGGTACAGCCTTTCATACTGCACAGGCTTCCCGTCCGATGCAGTATAATAGTCCTGGAGGCGTGCATATGGGACTGTTCGATAAACTGAAGAAAAAGAAGGAACCGGCAAAGCAGGAAGAGCCGGAAACAATCGGTTGGGATGCCATTGAACAGGAATTCCTGCGGGTATATCCGGGACAGACAAATCCTAAGCACTACGGAACGCTCATCAAGTGGGTTTTCGGCGGCAAGGATCCGCTGGACGGGATCAGCATTTATGACGGAGGCACGTACTGGCACTTTGTTACCTTCGGACAGACAGAGATCTACGGGAAGGAAACAGACAACGCGGAAATCAGCGGCTACGGGTATGAACTGACCTTCAAACTGAAGAAGGACGTCTATGAAGACGAAGAAGCAGAAATCAGGAATATCTGTGGAATCCTGCAGTCCATTGCCCGGATTACATTTACCAAAGGTGAAGTATTCCGCCCGGACGAATACATCTATACAGGACAAACAGCGGGCATTGATGCATACAGGAAATCAAACCTGACCGGTTTCATCACGGTTCAGGATCCGACCGTAAATACCATAGAGACACCGAACGGTACCGTGGAATTCCTGGAACTGATCGGTATGACGGATGCTGAACTGAAGACACTTTCCAGCAGGGAGTCCGTACAGAAGATCTACCGTTTGCTGGGTACGGATGTCACGGACTACCGACGGGCATCCCTCATACCGGAAGGAGATGCAGAATGATTTCGATCATTGAAGACAGAGATACAAAGCAGAGGATTGTCCGGGAAATCCTGGAAGCACTGCCGGAATGGTTCGGTATTCCATCAGCCAGAGAGAACTACATCCGTGAGAGCGCGGATCAGCTCATGATCGCTTCCTTTGACGGAGACCGGGCAATCGGTTTTCTCTGCCTGAAGGAAACCGGCAGGGATACTGCCGAAATCGCTGTTATGGGTGTACGCAAAGAATACCAGCATGCTGGCATCGGTACAAAGCTGTTTGAAACAGCCAGGAAGGCTGCACAGGAGAAGGGCTATTCCTTCCTGCAGGTCAAGACTGTCAGGGAAGGCTGCTACGAAGAATACGACCGCACAAATGCATTCTACCGGCATCTGGGATTCAAGGAATTCGAAGTCATACCGGATCTGTGGGATGAACACAATCCCTGCCAGATCTACGTCATAGCGCTCTGCAGCTGAGAATGCAGGGAAAGGGGAGAGGATCCATGAAAAGAATCCTGTCGTTTGCACTGTGCATACTGACGGGTCTGCTTGCCGCAGGCTGTACAGAAGAGGAGGAGCCCGATATGGGGAGTGCAGGATCGTTGATTGTCGGCAGGGACATTGCCGAGGAACAGATCACAGAGTTCTACTATACATATGAAAACATCAACTACAACGCGTTCTACCAGCGCTACCGTTTCTACGTAGAGAGCGGGAAATACATGTTCTTCCATGAAACACGGGAACGCCCGGATGACTACGGACCTGCATCGGAGAAGGACAGAACCAGCTACGGTACCTTTGAGCTGACGGAAGAGGAATGGGATACATTCTATGGATTCCTGAAAGACGGTACCGTCAAGGAACGGGAAGAATCACTGGAAGACGGAGACAGCGGTCCCTGGACATACCTGTACTGGGACAAGGACGGTTCCGTCTATCAGGAATACACATTCAGTTCATTGGGTAAACGCAAGGAATTCGAGTCGTTCTGCAAAACACTGGAACAGGAAGACCGGTAGCCTGTACGGAGGGCGTATGGAGTTCAACGCACTGATTCCTGAACTGAGTGTCAGGGACATAGAGAAATCAAAACAGTTCTACCTCGAAGTCCTGCAGTTCAGGATAGAATATGAACGCCCGGAGGACCGGTTTGTCTTTCTTGCCCGGGAAGGCAATCAGCTGATGCTGGAAGAGATCAACGGACACTGGGAAACCGGGGAACTGGTATATCCCTTTGGAAGAGGTGTCAACTTTGAAATGACGGTATCCGGTGTGGAGGACCTCTACCAAAGGGTACTGTCTGCAGGAATACGGCCGTTCAGGGAACTGAAAACCAGCCGGTACCGGATGGGTGAAGAAGAAATCGTACAGAAGGAATTCCTGGTCCAGGATCCGGATGGATATCTTCTCCGGTTTACGGACTGAGCATCCTGTGCAATGATGAAGAAAAGCAAGGGAGAAAGAACAATGGAATACAAATGGATCGATGGTTTCAGAATCAAGGTCAGTGCAGTGGATGATGCGGTCATCATCTCTGCCAACAGAGAAGGCCTGCTGTCCCTGACGTCCCACCTGATGGGACTTGTGCAGGAACCCTCAGGCAGCCATATGCATCTGGATCAGTACAACTCTCTGGAGGAGGGTTCGGTTGATCTGATCGTTGAAAGGATCGACTGAAGGAGGAGTTTATGTTCAGGAAACTACTGGATTTCGGCAATGACTATGCCCGGAAAAGCACCTGGAAGGACTTTGCACTGGTGAAGCTCTGCCTGTTCTCTATGGGATTCGCAGCAGGCACTGCAGTACCGAAGAAGCACAGGAAAAAGGCAATCGCCGCATCCGGTGCCGTATTTGCCCTGACCTATATCCCGCTTCTGTACAAAGTGTTCCGCACAGCGTTCAGGAAAGAAGCGTAAGGAGCGGGACAGAATCCGCATGCGGCAATCACCGCCGAAAACAAAGCATATGGAGAAATGCAAAGCAGATAAGCTGTTCGGAAAACTGATGCTGGGGATCAGTACCGCATGTTTTCTCGCGGTTCTGTTCTTTTCCTTTTCTGCAGTGAAGACACTGGGCGAAAGCTATGCAGAAATGAAGCAGGCAGATCTCTCGCAGGTATACCGCGGGACAATCTCCTATGATGATGGACTGTATGCAGTGGTAGGCTATGGCATAGAAACCAATCCGGCGGATCCGGCATCCCCGCAGATCCTGGCAGACTACCTGGAAGAGTCTTTGTCAGCCATTGACGGGAGGATTCTCTCTGCCGGCATCGTCTATACGATGATCATTTCTTCCATAGCGGCTTTCTACCACTATCAGAAACACCGGGACAACCACAGCAGGCGGATCCGCAGTATCCTGCTCGGAAGCGTACTGGTGTATGTACTGTACATCGCAGCGATTGTGCTCATGCACGCCATGAACCGGATCCCTTTCCGTCTGCCGGAACCAGGGAGCCTGCCGGTGCTCGGTGTTTCTTTGTTGTCTGTGCTCGGCGGTCTGTGCGCACTGGATGTACTGATCCGGATCATTCCACTGAAAAAGATCACATCCCTGCTTGTCCTGCCTCTGGTATTCGTACTGTTTCTCTTCAGTGCCGCCTTTGAGGGTCAATTGTACGTGCCTGCCTGTACAGAATCCTTTGCCTACCTGGCAGAGATCGACAGCCGCATCCTGGAAGAAGGCTTTGACGGATACTACTATGACGAGGCGAAGAATGTCATTGTACTGGAAGGTACGGAATATCCGCCGGAATTGGTTCCCAACCCGGAGTATCTTGCCGGTTCCGATCGCATCAAAGCCTATGTGTATGAAGCGCTGGACCCGTTCTCCGGCAGTGCGCTCTCTTTGATGGAGGACGTTCCGGATTACCGGGTTCCGGGTACGCATCTCGCAGGCTATGCGCTGAAAGCTCTGCTGTGGATCATCCTGGCAGGAAGAAGGAAACAATAAAAAAGCAGCGGTAGATACCGCTGTTTTTGCTAATGTTCGGGCTTCAGCAGCAGTGCTTGGTATGGCTTCAGTGTGATGCTCGGACCAGCGTGGTACAGTTCAGTATAATTGTTCAGGAGAATCGGGGCATCCCCCAGCCACTCCGGCAATGTGTATTTCACCGGATGTTTGCTGAAATTGCCGACGATGAACAGTTTGTTCTCATCAAGCTCCCTGCTGTAGGCAATGATTCGGCGGTGATCATGGTCATATTCAACGATTCTTCCCCGTAGGAGAATATCACTGTCCTTCCGTAAAGCAAGCAGTTTCTGATAGAAGCGGTAGACGGACTTTTCACTCCGGAGGTCCTTTTCGACATTGATTTCCTTGTAGGCTGGATTGATGCACTGCCATGGCTCATGTCCTGCATTGAATCCACCATTGGCAGTGCTGTTCCATTGCATCGGTGTGCGTGCATGGTCACGGGCACCGTATTTGATGAAGCGGAATGCCAGTCCTGCCGGCATACCGTAGCTGCGCATCAGATCATATACGAAATGACTGACCGGATCCTTCATCTCGTCTATGCTGCGGAAATCGCAGTTGGTCAGACCGGCTTCCTCTCCCATGTAGATGAAGGGTGTGCCGTGCCCCAGGAAAGTGACCGCTGCCAGCATGGTCGCGGCTTCATAGCGGTAATGCTTGGTATCGATGGAGAAACGACTGACACTGCGTACATTGTCATGGTTTTCCAGAACGAGCGTATTCCATCCTTCTTCGTAGTTGTCCGTCTGCGGTCTGAACAGTCCGTCCTTGAACTGCTTCAGGTCAAACGGTTTCCAGAAGAATTTCTTGCTGCCGATATTGTCGGAATCCAGATGGGCAAAGCTGAATATACTGTCGAGTTCGTGATTGCTTTCCTTCACATAGGCACGGGCGTTCTCTTCAGAGGGGTGATAGGATTCCCCGACAGTAAAGATATCGAACAGAGAGAATGCCTTCTCATTGAGCTCCTTCAGGAATTCATGCATACGGGGACCGTCCACAAAGTACCGCGCACCCTTCTGGTAGGTCTTCCTGTCGTTGTCATCCTGGAAAGGATACATCTTGGAAAACATATTGAATACATCGAAACGGAACCCGTCCACACCCTTGTCCAGCCAGAAGCACAGAATGTCGATGATCTCCTTCCTGACCGCTGGATTCTCCCAGTTCAGATCCGGCTGTTCCTTGCAGAAGAGGTGCAGATAGAACTCATCAGTAGCACCGATCCGTTCCCAGGCAGAGCCGGTAAAGGTGGATGCCCAGTTGGTGGGCGGCAGGAGCCTGTCCTTTTCTTTCCGCCCTTTGCGGATGATGTAGTAGTCACGATAGGGGGAATCCGGGGATTCCATGGCTTTGCGGAACCAGGGATGCTCCATGGAGGTGTGGTTGATGACCATATCCATGATGACCCGCAGTCCTCTTTTGTGGCATTCCATCAACAGTCTGTCGAAGTCTGCCATGGTACCGAATTTCTCATCGATGCTCCGGTAGTCGCTGATGTCGTAGCCGTAGTCGTAGTCCGGGGAACGGTAGAGCGGGGAGAACCAGATGGCAGTCACCCCGAGTTCCTTGATGTAGTCCAGCTTTTCAATGATGCCGTTGATGTCTCCCCAGCCGTCATTGTTGGAATCCATGAAGCTGAAAGGGTAGACCTGGTATACTACAGCTTCCTTGTACCAATGTGTTTTTGTCATGCAGTACCTCCGGTACAGGTTTTACAGATAGTCCCTGAAGAACTGTATGGTTTCTCCGGTCAGCTTTTCCGACAGTTCCGGACGGTTTTCCCAGGCGCCGAAGCCA
>JAFOIY010000103.1 GCA_017420505.1 Solobacterium sp.
GGGAGGCAAGGTTCTCTTCGTCGGTACAAAGAAGCAGGCACAGGCGACCATCCTGGAAGAGGCGATCCGTTCCGGCAGCTTCTATGTCAACCAGAGATGGCTCGGCGGTACCCTGACAAACTTCCGTACCATCCAGAAGTCCGTCAAGCAGCTGGTCGACATCGAGGAAATGGAGACAAGCGGAACACTGGCGCTCTATACAAAGAAGGAACAGGCGAGCTATCTGAAGAAGAAGGATCGTCTGGAGAACTTCCTCGGCGGTATCAAGGATATGAAGAAGCTGCCGGATGCCGTATTCGTCGTCGACCCGCTCGAGGAACACAACGCGGTCGCTGAAGCGAAGAAGCTGGGCATCCCGGTCTTCGCTCTGATCGATACAAACGCAGACCCGACAACGGTGGATTATCCGATTCCTTCCAACGATGATGCGGTACGTTCCATCAAGCTGATGGTCAGCCTGATTGCGGACGCGATCGTTGAAGCCAAGGGCGGTGTGCTCGAGGCAGCATATCAGGAAGATGAGACCGTTGAGGACATCACAATGAAGGATGTCATCATCCGTGTTGAACAGCAGGCGGCTGAATACGAGCGCAAGCGCAGACAGAGATATGAAGAGCGCAAGGCGCAGATGCAGAAGGACCGCCGCTACAGCGGAGAAAGACGTACCTTCCGCAGGGACGGAGCGAACACCCGTCCGGCAAGGGAAGAAGCACCGGCTGCTGAAGCTGCTGAAGCAGCGCCTGCAGCACCGGCTGAAGCAAAGGAGGCTGAATAATTATGGCAATTACTGCTGCACAGGTTAAGGAACTGCGCGAAATGACCGGCGCAGGCATGATGGACTGCAAGAAGGCCCTGACTGCCTGTGAAGGAGATATGGACGCTGCGGTTGACTGGCTCCGCAAGAACGGTGCCGCAACAGCACAGAAGAAGGAAGGCCGTACGGCTGCTGAAGGTCTGACAAGGGTCAGGACAGCAGGCAACACCGGTGTTGTCATCGAGATCAACTCCGAGACAGACTTCGTTGCCAAGAACGAGCTGTTCCTGGAACTCCTGGACAAGACAACGGATGCTATCCTGAACAACAAGCCGGCTACGATGGAAGAAGCGCTGGCACTGCCGGTTGACGGCGGTACGCTGAACGATGCGATCATCAATGCCATCGGAGTCATCCGTGAGAAGATCGCGTTCCGCCGCTTCGAAGTCGTCGAGAAGGCGGATGATGAACTGTTCGGAACCTATATGCACATGGGCGGAACCATTTCCGGTCTGGTTGTTGTAAAGGGTACAGACAAGGAAGAAGTCGCTGCGAACATGGCCATGCAGGTCGTTTCCATGTCCCCGACATACATCTCCCGCGACTATATGCCGCAGGATGTTGTCGAGCATGAGCGTATGATCCAGACGGATATCGTCAACAACGATCCGAAGCTCAAGGACAAGCCGGAAAAGGTAAAGCTCGGCGCCATCGAAGGAAAGGTCTCCAAGTCCCTCCAGGAAATGTGCCTGGTCGACCAGATCTTCTTCCTGGACCAGAACATCAAGTGCAAGCAGTACCTCAAGGAGCAGCACGCTGAAGTAACGAAGTTCGTCCGCTTCAAGGTCGGTGAAGGCATCGAAAAGGTACAGACAGACTTTGCGGCAGAAGTAGCCGCAATGGCGAAGTAAGCGCTGTTGAAAGCAGAAATCCGTGGGGCTGGAGCTCCACGGATTTTATGAAAGGATACATATGAGCATTGTTGTACATCTGTTCTATACCGGAGAAAAGGGCGCTGCCCGCCGGTTTGCGCAGGAGATGGAGAGCAGCGGCATTGCGGACAGGATCCGTCAGGAAGAGGGCAATGAAAGATATGAATACTTCCTGCCTGTGTCCGATCCGGAAACCGTACTGCTGATCGATCAATGGAAGGATCAGGCGGCGCTGGATCTGCACCACGCTTCGGACATGATGAAGGAGCTTGCGGCACTCAGGGAAAAATACGATCTGCACATGAAAGCAGAGCGGTTTATCTCCGAAGAACTCCCGAATACAGATCAGGGATTCATAAGAAAATAAGGGCATCAGCCCTTATTTTTAATCTGCCGCATCAGGAATCCTTCCCTGACACAACCTTCACTGATTACGACTTTGTCGGCATTGTATGCCCACAGGATACCCATCAGCATCCGTACGCCGGGCATGAATACTTCCCATCTGCCCGGATCGACTTTCCTGTGCATGATTTCCGTCGTTTCCTGATCATAGTCATTGAGCTTCCGGTAAATGGTGCCCAGATCCCGGCGGTACATGACCTTGCCGGTTCCGTAAACCGCATCGCATACCCGGCCGGCTGCCCGGCATGTGCCGCCGATGCCTACCATGGTATCTGATGATACGGACTGCAGCAGAGGATACTGATCAAAGGCATCCATCAGGATATCATTGATGTCCGCAGCGTTGATCTCCGACTGCAGCAGACGCACACAGCCCCAGGGAAGGCTGACCGCTTCCATGATCTTTCCGTCCCGGAACGCAATCAGTTCCGTACTGCCGCCGCCGATATCGAACGCATTGCCGGTTGTGATGTCAGGGACGTACAGACGGCTGCCTTCGAAATCGTATTCAGCTTCCTCGCGTCCGCTCAGTGCCTGTACGTTAAAGCCGGCTTCCTGGAACGCCGCAAGCAGTTCTTCCTTGTTGTCTATATGGCGGGCGGGCTCGGTAATGAACGCACCGAAACTTTCAACCTGTTCGCGGGAAAGAATCTCCCGGTATCTCCGGAGCGTTTCACAGGTACGGTCAATGCCTTCCTGCGAGATATGCCCTCCGGTATTGTACTGTACCAGACGGACCGCATCGGATTCATAGAACAGGACCTCCGGTACAGGTGTATCAGTATTGTAAATGATCAGTACAACGGTATTGGAACCGATGTCAACGACACCGTATTTCATAGCAATCACCCTCAGAAAATATAACATAAATCAATGAGAAACCTTAGATTGAATGCTATATAATGGAAAAAGAAAGGATCCAATATCCATGTACAAACGAATTCTATTGAAACTGAGCGGTGAAGCCCTGGCCGGAAACGAACGCAATTTTGACCCTGTCTGCCTGAAGACCATTGCGGAAGAAATCAAGCAGGTCCATGATCTGGGCGTAGAAGTCTCCATTGTTGTCGGCGGCGGCAATTTCATCCGCGGCAAAGCACTGGTGGAGATGGGCATAGACCGTGTACAGGGCGATTCCATGGGCATGCTGGCGACAATCATAAATGCACTTGCCGTACAGTCCACACTGGAATCCATCGGTGTAGACACCAGAGTACAGACTTCGATCGATATCCATAAAGTAGCGGAACCCTTCATCCAGCGAAGAGCCGTAAGGCATCTGGAAAAGGGAAGGGTTGTCATCTTCGGCGGTGGTACCGGCAGTCCGTATTTCTCCACGGATACCACAGCTGCCCTGCGTGCGTCCGAGATCGGTGCCGACGTCATCCTGATGGCCAAGAACGGTGTGGACGGTGTCTACAGCGCTGATCCCCGCAAGGATCCCAACGCCGTAAAGTATGACAGGCTGAGCTATATGGACGTTCTGAACAAGGAACTCCAGGTAATGGATTCCACAGCCATCAGTATGTGCATGGAGAACCATATCCGTCTGGTTGTATTCAACATGAATGAACCCAACAACATTGTCCGTGCCGCAACCGGAGAAGAGTTCGGCACCATCATTGAGTAGATAGCAGGAGGAGCATATGACCTATCAGATCGTTGACACAAGCAAAGAAAAAATGGACGGCGTCATTGAACGCTTCAAGGAAAACCTGACCACCATCCGTACCGGTATGGCCAATGCAAGCATGCTGGACCGGGTGGAAGTGGACTACTACGGATCACCCACATCCCTGAGGGAAATCGCCAGCATTACGGTTTCCGAAGGAAGAACACTGGTGATCAAGCCGTATGACCCCAGCAGCCTCAAGAACATTGAGAAGGCCTGCCTGGCAGCCAATCTGGGCATTACCCCGCAGAACGACGGTACAGTCATCCGTCTGCAGGTACCGCAGCTCACCGGTGAAACGCGTAAGGAAATGACCAAGAAGGTCGGCAAGTACGCGGAAGAGGCAAAGGTCTCCGTACGGAATATCCGCCGTGATGCCAACAGTGAGATCAAGAAGGACAAGACCATGGACGAGGATGTCCAGAAGGATGCCCAGAACGAGATCCAGAAACTGACGGACAAGTTCATCAAGCAGATCGACGAACTCGCTGACAAGAAGAACAAGGAAGTCCTGAAAGTATAGGCACAGCAAGGTCCGGGGTGCCGGACCTTTTCTTTGCAGGAAAACACGATGAAAACACTTGGTACAAAACACCCGATGGTCTTCGGGACCATTCTCTTTTTTGCAACAATACTGGCTGCCGGAGTACTCAGCGCGCTGATTCCGGGTGCTGGAGATACTGCCGGTGCCTTCGCCAGGGTCATCATTGCCCTGATCCTGATGGTGCTGTTCCGGGATTGTTTCCGGGGCGGGAGGCCGTTTGCGGGTTTGACAATGGCTACGCCCGGACTGGTCTTTGCGGCGTGGAACCTGTTCTACCACAGA
>JAFOIY010000104.1 GCA_017420505.1 Solobacterium sp.
CCGAGCGCCAGGACAGCATAGTAGACCGTATAGCTGTGGAACGGAATCTGCGGCAGGATGACATCCTGCATCACCGTTTCCAGAAGATACGCCGGCAGCCCGGCCAGACAGCCGCACAGAACCAGCTTGACCAGAAGCCCGGTCGGCTCCTTGTCCGCTTTATCCATACGGTAGGTGTAAAGCATCAGGAAAACTGCGGGAATGACAGCGGCAGCTACATAGACCGCGTCTACTGTGAACAAAGGAAGTCTCATGACCTATTCCTCCTTACCGTGAACAAGTTCATAGACTCTGTTCTTGTTCACCTTCAGCGCCTTGGCGGCTGCCTTGACTGCCGCGCTGGTGCTCATACCATTGTCTATATACTGCTGCACTTCCGCCAGGATTGCTTCATCCGTAATCTCTTCCGGGGCAGTGTTCCCTTCCAGGACCACAACCATTTCCCCTCTGGCTTCTTCCTGCAGCGCTGCAATCAACTCACTGACCGTTCCCCGCAGGAATTCTTCATGCAGCTTGGTTATTTCCCGGGCAATACAGCATCTGCGGTCACCCATGATTTCCAGTATGCTGCCCAGCATCTTTACGATCCGGTGCGGTGCTTCGTAGAAGACCATGGTTGCCGGGAATGTGCGGTATTCCTCCAGCTTTCTGCGGCAGTCGCTCTCTGCGGCCGGCAGGAAGCCGATGAACAGGAACGGCTGGACGATCAGGCCGCTGGCTACCAGTGCGTTGAGCATGGCATTCGCTCCTGACAGAGGCATGACATTGAAGCCGGCGGAGGTCACTTCATTGACGACCCGCTGCCCGGGATCACTGATGAGGGGATAGCCTGCATCACTGATCAGGGCTACGTTGTTTCCCTGTTCCAGCAGAGAAACGATGCCTTTCGCCGAGTTTGCTTCATTGAAGTTCTGGCAGGCAATCAGTTTCCTGTGGATGCCGAAATGCTTGAGCAAGGTGCCGGATGTCCGGGTATCCTCGCAGGCGATGACATCCACGCTGCTGAGGACTTCCACTGCCCGCGGCGTCATCTCGCTTAGGTTCCCGATCGGTGTCGGTACCAGGTACAGCGTCGCTCTTCCGTTTTCAAAGCTCTTCTGGCGCTGCACGGTCAGTCTCCCTGGCTGTCCTTCCTGTCCCGCGCAGCCTTGAAACTGCGGACGGTGACATTCGGTTTGTTTACAGGTGCGGCATCCCGGTTCCGGTTCTGCGGACGCTGGTGCTCCTTACTGCGGGGATTGTTGTTCGGCTTGCTGTTCTGCTTCTTCCCGCTGAAGCTGCGTGTCTGTACCTTCGGTGTTTCCGTTTTCGGCCTTTCTTCCGGCTTCGGCATTTCCGGTGTACGGTTTTCCGCCGGCTTTACCGCTGTACGGTTGACTGCCCGGCGTCCGCCGGTTGCACGTTTGATGGTAACACCCTTCCGGATGATAGCCTTTTCCCGCAGTTCATCCACGGTAATGGCCTGATAGGTGTCCATGTTCTCCAGCCTTGCCTGATTGGCAATGACATTGATGGAGGTCACCCGGTACATTTCACCTTCATACTCTACGTGTGCACCGACCTTCGGCAGATCCTGGGTCAGTTCGGTATAGATATCGTTCTCATAGCGCAGGCAGCACATCAGCTTTCCGCACATGCCGGAAAGCTTTTCGATGTTGAGCGCCAGCTGCTGGTTCTTGGCCATATTGATGGATATATTGTCGAAGTGCGTCTTGAAGCGCGCGCAGCAGCACTCCATGCCGCAGAGGCCGATGCCGCCGATCATCTTCACCTGATCGCGTTCCCCGATCTGCCGCAGTTCGATCCGGCAGTGCAGCCGGGAACCCAGACGCTTCAGCAGTTCGCGGAAGTCCACGCGCTGCTCTGCTGTATAGACAAAGAGCACCTTCGAACGGTCAAGCACGTAGGAAGAGTTCAGCAGATGCATTCCCAGTCCGAGATCATCCACTTCTTCCTGGCATACTTTCATCGCTTCCTGGGCATAGATGAAATTGTCCTCATAGTTCTTCCGGTCCCGGAAATCAGCCAGCCGGAGGACCGGCTTCAGGGGGAACCTGGGAGGATATTTGTCTGTCGGCAGCGGCTTTTCCGCACACTCACCGACTTCCACACCCTGTGCTGTCTCTACAACCAGAAGATCTCCCGGACGGAAATCGTCCCGGTCTGTACCGAAGGTGTAGGGATGGGAATTGTTGCGGAACTTCACCGCAACCTGATAGTCATAATGTGTTTCCTGTACTGTTTCTGTATTTTCCACTGTCATGCCAGTTTCTCCAATCTGTAGACTGCCTGGGCAAGGACCAGGTTCAGATCATTGTTCCGGTTGGTCCGGTCCCGAGCTTCACGTACGATCCGGAAAGCCTCCACGGCTTTCTCCGCTCTGCCGGACCGTGCTTTTCCGACAGACTCACTATACCATGCCGGACCGGATTCATCACCCTTTATCACATTGCGCCAGTAGGTGCCGAGCATACCGAAAAAGTAGAACAGAGTATCCATGTTCAGATCCCGCATGTTCCGGTTGTTTGTTTTTTCGCGGAAGCGGTAGAGGCGCTCATAGTCCACCAGGATCATGTCCGGATCACCGGAAACACCGATCATCTGGCGAAACATGGCTTTGGCGCGCTGATAGGTCTCCTCTGCTGCAAGGGCTCCGTATCCGTTCAGGATCTTTGCACAATCCGTCAGAAGGAACGCATCCTCAGGATCCACACCTTCACTGATCGCAGTCTCCCGGTAGACTTCTTCCGGAAGCGGATGGAACGGTACCATCATGCAGCGGGAGCGGATTGTCGGCAG
>JAFOIY010000105.1 GCA_017420505.1 Solobacterium sp.
ATCGGGCTTGCGTAGAAGCGGAACTTCAGACCATCCTGTTCCATCTCTTCCTGGTCCATGGATTCTTTGTTGGAAATGACCAGGTGCGTCGCATCATAGTCACCGTTCTGCACCCGTACACGCAGGTAGTAATTTCCTTCCAGTATGGCTGCAGGGTCGATCATAGCCGTATAGCCGGCCCGGGTATAATCATATCCATCATGGAAATCAATCGGTGTTTCCAGATCCAGTGTTACTGTTTCCAGCTCGGTCTCCTGGCCGCTTTCCATATCCACCAGCAGCAGTGTAATGACTGCGTCCCCGCCTGCAGGCGCATTGACCTGATCAAAGTAGGCAACACCGCTGATGTTCACCTTTCCGTCTTCCGCTGTCTCAACACTTTCCACAGACTGCATGATCCGGCTCTGCGTCGGCTCCGGCGACTGCAGGACAACCGTGCAGCCTTTGTTCTCGACGTAGTCCTGGAAGCCTTCGTTGCACGTACAGGCATCGCTCTGCTCGTCATAGTGCGCATTGCTGCCGCAGTCCACGGCACGGATCTTCAGTACAACAGCATCCCCGTTCCTCTCAAAGGAATAGACACGTCCCTGCTGTACGGTCTCTGCCGGCAGTTCTTCCGTATTCACGTACGAAGCCTGGGCATACTGCGGATAGAGCGCATACCCGGATGTAAACATCAGGAAGTAGTTTCCTTCCGGCAGTGCAGCCGCATCGATGGTACCGTTGAAGCTGACTTCATCGTTGTTCAGCACCGACGATGCCAGAATCTGCTCTGCCGCATCCGCAAAGTTCATATCCTGGATCTTCAGTACCTGCTGTACCGTATTGTCTTCCGTTACGTAGATGCCCGGCGTATAGGCTTTGCCGCGGATGCTCAGCTGGGTTCCGTTCATAGTCAGGGCATCAAAGCGGAGTACCGGATCTCCGGTCGGCACAGTGCCCTTTTTGACCGGTACGGTTGTATTGGTCCGGGTGATCTTGTCCGCACTGATCCAGCCTGTATAGTTCTGCCAGTCCCAGACAAGCAGTCCGGTATTCTTGACATCCGTTACCGATGTGCCGCTCAGATAGCTGGTCGACTGTACTTCATACCAGCCGTCCGCCTCCGATACAATCGCAACCGTATGATTCATCTGATACGTCGGACCGTATCTGGTATAGTACAGTTCCGGACCGTTGATCTCCGTGCAGATGCTGGTCATTTCATTGTCTTTGATAATACCGGTAGCCGCGCTGTCCCAGTCCGTCAGATTCCCGTCATAGTCATTCGCAAACTTATCGAATTCATAGGCGATTGCGGCGATCTTCATGCCCCAGTAATTGTCACCGGCATACTTGACATTGATGCCGGAGCCTTTATTGCCGAGATGCGATCCGAAATAGCGCCAGTCCTTGATGTTGACAAAACTGCGCAGATTGATGCCCATCTGCTCCATGATCGCCTGCTTTACCGAAGGGAACCAGCTTGCACTGTTCGGATCGGAATCATAGGCTGTCCAGCCGAACAGATTGTTCCGGTTGATGGCATAGTCGCTGGTACCGTAGGCGGACTCAAGGCAGGCCAGTGCAAACACCAGCATTGCGTTCATGCCGTATTTGTCCTGCCCTTCCAGGAAGTATTCTCCCGTATCCCAGAGCTTGGAGGAAGAATCGATCCCCTTGGCGCTCAGGAAACGGTTGTAGGTATCTGCGGAAATGGTGGAACGTGTCCGGAGCGGTACGAACTGGTAATAGTTGTAGTACACCCCGGCAGGATCCGTACACTTCCGGTCATTGAAGAATGTATAGCCGTCATTGGAGAAGTACGTTGCCCCCTTCATCATCCAGTCCGCTGCCTTGCCGACCACGAACTTCCACTGGATCGGCCAGGAATCCCTGGACCAGCCAGGTGAACAGTAATAGACCAGATCCAGGTAGTTTCCGTTCTGTTCCACACGGTAGTAACCCTGGATCACATGCATGCTGAAAGGCTCTTCCCCGTCGTACGTAGAGTTGCCGCCCAGGTACAGAGGAAGATTGTCCGTAATGAAGCGCATTGGAACAAGGTCCATATCCTTCAGGTTCATATACCCGTCGAATCCGCTGATCATGACCCTGACCCAGCCGGTACCGTCTCCATTGTAGGTATAGGTGCCCTCATAGGCCATTTCCCTGTGGACGGTGACGTAGGTTGTCTTGCGGTCGTAGATGTTCTCCATGTACTGGTAGATTGTACCGGTATTGGATTTGCTGCGCTGCGGATAGGAATAGACCACACCGGAAGTCATCATGATGATCTTTGTAGGACTGAAGCTTTCCTTGTGGCGGATGACACCGTCATCCCCCACGCTGAACATCGCGGTCTTCGCTGCACCGAGATCGTTGTAGCAGCCGACCTTGGCGAACGTACCGTTTTCCGTCACATAGTCCACTTCATAGGCAGAGCAGGACATAGGATACAGATCGTAGTATGTTTTGGCTTCTGCAGGGACTGTTCCCTGCTGCACAGCAAACAATGAGGCTGCCGCAACAGCCAGAGACAGCAGAAGTTTCCTGATTCTGTTCATTGCAGCCCCTTTCTAGTTCAGATCCACATTGATGCTGATGCTCCGCTGGGAACCGCGGACCTTCAGCTTCAGAACACCATGATAGGTCACCGGATGATCATCCGGATCGTAGGCATAGAAGAAGAGATATCCCATATCATTCTCTGTAACCGACCGTCCCAGAATATTGTCATACTTCAGAGAATGGATATCGGATGATAAGGCGGTGAATACTTCACCGGTGGTGCTGGGAATGTATTCAGCGCTTTCAATGACGACTTCATCACCCCACAGAGAGACAGCCTCCACCTTGAACGCATAGACCTTGGTCGTACTTGCCAGAGGATAGTCTGTATCCGTTCCGTTCACAGTTCTGTAGAGCGGCTGCCCGGTGATATCGTAGGCAGCGGAGACACGCATCATATAGGTATCTCCGTCCGTAATGACGTCATCTGCGTGGTATTCAAGCTGTTCCCGCTTTCCCTGCGCGTTCACCAGCTGGAACTTCATATCCCGGGTGCTGCCGATATCGCAGCTGACCGTCAGTGAAGTGCGTTCTGCGTCCTTGACCGGGATGAAGATCACTGCGGTATAGCTCGGTTCCACACTGATCAGGCTGAAGGAAACATTCTGCCTGCCGAGATACAGGCTCTTTTCCTCCAGTGCATCGACATAGGAAGCTGTATCGTTCAGTACAATGCCTTCCTCTGTGCGGAAATGATCCAGCGTCAGATTGGTCGGTCCTTCCGCCTCTATGTATACATTCGCAATGATAAACCGGAAACCGAGGTCGTCGAAATCATAGACCGTGTACTCACGCCAGCGGATGCGGATGTCTTCTTTTTCTGTATCAGTAGCCGCAGGCCTGTCCTGGCCCCCTGTTTCCGGGATCTGTACCGGAGCCTCCGGCTGGGTGTTTCCGGGACGCCGGGAAAAGAACACATCATAAAACACCAGACAGCCGGTGCAGATGACCAGCAGTGCCAGGATCCAGATCAGAATGTTCCTCTTCCGCCGTTCCGTCATATTCTTTATTTTATACCATCCGGATTATTCACTGTAAAACGCCAGGAATCTTCGCACATATCATCGATATTGTACTGAGCCTTCCAGCCGAGCAGGCGCTCTGCCTTCTCCGTATCCGCCCAGCACTCTGCGATGTCGCCGGGTCTCCGGTCCATGATGCGGTACGGCAGCTCTCTGCCGCAGGCTTTTTCATACGCATGCAGGACTTCCAGCACACTGTAGCCATTGCCGGTGCCGAGATTGATCCGTTCGCATCCAGGATGCCCGAAGGCGTACTCCACAGCCTTGATGTGCCCCTTGGCCAGATCCACGACATGGATATAGTCACGGACGCCGGTACCGTCCGGTGTCGGGTAATCATTGCCCCAGACACGCAGATAGTCGAGCGTACCGTTCGCTACCCTTGCAATGTACGGCACGAGATTGTTGGGGATGCCGTTCGGCACTTCACCGAGCAGGCCGGACCGGTGTGCTCCGATGGGATTGAAATATCTCAGCAGCAGGACGGACCATTCCGGATCGCTGGTGCAGATATCCGCAAGGATCATTTCGTTCATCAGCTTGGTCGATCCATAGGGGTTGGTTGTATGGGTTTTGAAATCTTCCCGGATGGGTACCGATTCAGGATCACCGTATACGGTAGCGCTGGAGGAGAACACCAGTTTCTTGACTCCGGCATTGTCCATGGCACGGTACAGGTTCAAAGAGCCGGCAATATTGTTTTCATAGTAGGTCATCGGAATCTGTACAGACTCACCGACAGCCTTGTAGCCGGCAAAGTGGATAACGGCATCGATCTCGTTCTCTGCAAAGATCCGTTCCAGCCCTTCCTTGTCCAGCAGATCCGTACGGTAGAACTTCGGTTTTGTACCCGCAATCTGTTCAATCCGGTCAAGCACTGCGATGGACGAATTGTACAGATTGTCCATGATGATCACTTCATAGCCTGCCTGGATCAGTTCAACGCATGTATGGGAACCGATATAGCCCGTTCCTCCGGTAACAAGTATTCTTTTCATTCCTAACCTCCTATGACCAGTCTCAGAATATCCTGGAATGTAATGTACAGCATCAATGAGATCAACAGCACCCAGCAGATACCGATGATGATGGTTTTTGCTCTGGTAGACAGCTTTCTGCCGGCGATTGCTTCCCCGGCATTGATGACGATCTGCCCGCCGTCCAGTACCGGCAGCGGCAGCAGATTGAAGATTCCGACGTTGAGCGAAAGCTCTGCCATCAGGAACAGGTAGCTCGCCAGTCCGTAGGATGCGTATACTTCCGTAGCGTTGTAGATGCCGACCGGACCGCTCAGTTGATTCAGTCCCCTGCCCCGCAGCAGACGTCTGAGCGTCCTGACAAGAAGCTTGGAAGAAGACTGCATGTCCATGAATCCGTACTTCCAGCAGTTTGCCAGGGTCACTTCTATCACTTCCGGCTCTGCAGAAGTGATGCCTATGACGTAGCGTCCTTCTTCTTCCAGATACTCCGGTTCAATGGTAAACACGTGCTGCTCATCCCCGCGTTCAGCTGTTACAGTAATCGCTGCGCCTTCGTTTTCGGACAGGAATACCTGGATATCCATGTAGGATTCCGGTATCATCTGCGAAGTATCGCTGGAGAGCGAGACAATGCGGTCTCCGGGCTGCAGTCCGGCCTTCTCTGCCGGGTGCCCTTCGATCAGGGAGCCGATGACCGGCTCCGGTGATTCTGCATAGTATCCGTACATCAGATTCACCAGCGAGAACAGCAGGAAGGCAAGGATGAAGTTCATGAACACACCTGCGCACAGGATGATGATCCGCTTCCAGAGTGCCGCTTCGTTCAGCCTCCTGCCCTCCGGTACAACGACATCCGGATAGGCTTCCGAACCATCGTTCTCACCTGCCATGGCGACAAAGCCACCGATGGGAAGCGCCCTTAATGAATACTGGGTTTCCCCCTTCTGCCTCTTCAGCAGCAGCGGTCCCATGCCCATGGAGTATTCATAGCAGTAGACGCCGAATATCTTCGCGGCAATCAGGTGCCCTGCCTCATGGATGCAGATGATGACCGACAGCAATATCAGAAAATACAGCAATGTCATATACGGCCCTTCATCTCTTTCCTGACGTATTCCCTTGCCCAGCGGTCCGCTTCCGCCAAATCTTCGGTACAGGTCACTTCTTTGATATCATGCGCAGCACAGGCACGTTGGATCATCTCCTCGATGCCGAGGAAGGACAGCCTTCCCTCCCGGAACGCAAGGTTCGCTTCTTCGTTGGCACCGTTCAGTACAGCCGGCAGTGTTCCGCCTCTGCGGCCGGCTTCGTACGCCAGCGCCAGCAGCGGGAAACGCTCTGTATCCGGTCTGTGGAAATGCAGGGTGCCGATCTCTGCCAAGTCAAACACTTTGTCCTGATGCAGATCCAGACGCTCCGGCCAGGTCAGTGCGTACTGGATCGGCAGGCGCATGTCGGGACTGCCCAGCTGGGCAATCACGGAATGATCACGGAATTCCACCATGGAGTGAATCACGCTTTCATCATGCATCAGTACATCGATGCGTTCGTAGGGCATATGGAACAGCCAGTGCGCTTCCATGACTTCGAAGCCTTTGTTCATCATGGTCGCACTGTCGATGGTGATCTTCGCGCCCATATTCCAGTTCGGATGTGCCAGTGCTTCCGCTACCGTAACATTCCTGAGATCTTCCCTTTTCCGGTTCCGGAAAGATCCTCCGGATGCGGTAATGATCAAGCGGGATACTTCTTCCGGCCGGCTCGTCTGCAGGCACTGGAATACGGCTGAGTGTTCACTGTCGATCGGCAGAAGCTGCCTGCCGGTCTCTTTCAGGGCTTTGTTGATCAGTTCCCCGCCGACAACCAGCGTTTCCTTGTTCGCCAGCGCAACGTCATGCCCGCTGTACAGCGCCATCAGCGTCGGTACGAATCCGGCGAAGCCGACCAGTGCATTGACCAGTACATCATAGTCTTCCGACGCTGCCAGTGTATCCAGACCCGTCTTTCCCCAGAGAACCGTCTTTCCGGGATATTCTTCCTGCAGAAGGACTGCGTCCTCCTGCCGTTCCACGGCAAACACCGGGACATCGAACCGTGAGAGGATCTCCCGGCATTTCTGTATGTTCTTTCCGACGCCGAATGCTTTCAGTTCAAAACGGTCCGGATGCTGGTTGATGACATCCAGCGTCTGGGTGCCTATGGAACCGCTCGCACCGAGCAGCACAATACTCTTCATCATACAATCCCCCACAGGAACATCAGTCCGTTGAACACCATCAGGCAGAACAGCAGACTGTCAACACGGTCAAGTACACCGCCGTGGCCGGGCAGAAGATTGCTGTAGTCCTTGATGCCGTAATAGCGCTTGAATATGCTGAAGGCCAGGTCACCGATCATGGATACCGGAGGCAGCAGCAACGAGGCAGCCGCAAGCATCTGTACCGGCAGCGCAAGCTTCGTAAAATAGGCAAACAGTGCTGATCCGGCGCATCCGAGCAGAAGTCCGCCGACCGCGCCTTCCCAGGTTTTGTTCGGTGAAATGCGCGGGATCATCTTATGCTTTCCGAACAAGGACCCGATCAGCCAGGCACCGGCATCGCAGAGGTAGCAGGCAAACGCAACGTACAGCATGCCCATAGGGCCGAGTTCACTGTTGTAGATGCCGAGCAGACCGCGTACAGCCTGGGCAGCGATCATGGAAATCAGATAGATCACAGCTGCAAAATCGATGGTCATGTCTTCCGATGCAATCACAAGCGCTATGAGCAGCACCAGCCACATGGAACAGACCACAAAGAACAGATGCTCCGGCAGATGGCTCATCATTCCTGCCGCAAGGAAGAACAGAACGCTCAGCCCGATTCTCGGCTTTGCGTCTTTCAGCTTTGCGGATTCATAGGCTGCACCTGCCAGCACAAAAGCGATCAGTGCTTCCAGCAGGAGACCGCCTTTGATCAGCGGCGGCAGTACAACCGCAATGACCACCAGAGCTGTTATGACCCGGGTCTTAGCTTTCTGCGGATTCATGCACACCTCCGTAGCGCCTGTCACGTTTGCCGAATGCCTGCAGGCAGCGGTTCAGCACTTCCGGTGTGAACTCCGGCCAGCTCTCCGGAACAAACATAAGTTCTGCATAGGCTATCTGCCACAGCAGGTAGTTCGAGATCCGCTGTTCCCCGCTGGTGCGCACCAGGAAATCCACATCGGGAAT
>JAFOIY010000106.1 GCA_017420505.1 Solobacterium sp.
GATGATCTGTTTTCTTCCTGGTACTCTGCACTGATTCTGGATCAGATCAGTGAACACCGGCAGCGTTTCTGTATCATTGATGTCTTCTGTAAGGCCGTATACTGCCAGTTCGTCTCCGAGATTCCAGGGACAGCCCCAGCCTGCTGTATAGGATGCTTTGCCATCACTGAGCATATAGTAGGATCCGATGGGTTTCCCGTTGTAGATCACACTGTATTGATCCTTTATGTATGCCATGCTGGTTTCTCCTCCTTCTGCGTATTCCGTTTCAGGGATTTCAGGTATTCCTTCTGTGTTTCGGTAATGCGCCGGCTTTCTAAAGCTTTCTGTATGGTTTTGTTGTGAGTCCATACATCCAGTCTATGCTCTTCAAGGAAAGAAATCACGGTATCGTATTGCTTTGCCAGAGCGGTAGCGAAATACCAGGCGATCATCATATTTACGTAGTATTCGTCCGATCTTATGGAAGCGACGGTCTCCGGATAGGCAGGATTGTAGTCTTCATCCAGGAAATGCTGCATCAGCTTGCCTATACCGAAACGCACTGTATACGTTCTGCCGGATTGAACCCATTTGTCGATCTCTGCCAGCAGTTCTTTCCGGTGCTTGCGGAATACCTTCGGTGATTTCTGGTCGCAGGTAGCCCAATTATCCACATAGGGCAGGAAACGGTTGACCTCTGCAATGCAGCGGTTCCAGTCCTTGAATTCGGAAATGATGAAGGCGTGCAGCTGGTTCTCATCAAAATAGCGGTGCTGGAGATTATGAAGAAAGTCATCAATATCTTCCCGCTTCTCCAGCTGCTTTGCGTATTGTCTGAGTTCCGGTGTCCGGACACCGATCATCGTATCCTTGTCATATCCGGGGATCAGCCGGCACTGAAAGTCCCTGTACTCTGTATCCTGCAGACGAAACAGCCTGTCCCGTATTTCCTGTTCCAGCATGTGTTCTCTCCCTGCCATGTTATGGCAATGCGTCTATGCTTTCTTGATCGGGTGACGTATAACGGTTTTCATCTTCTCCGGCGCTGTCTTTCTGGCGTCGCTCAGATAGATCTCATGATGCAGGTGCTTGTCCGTAATATCCAGCACATATCCCTGCTCTTCCATATACCGGTGCATCAGGGATACCGTCGCCGGCTCATCGTCATAAGGACCATTGTGCATGCACTGTACGCAGAGCCCTTCATCATAAACAAAGAATTCTACCTTGGAGAAGTCTGTTTTCTTTTTGACGGCCGCTTCCGAAACTGCCCAATCGAATTCCTCCCTGGTCACAAAATCAGGCAGCCGGATAACCGAGATCCAGTTGAAGTCATCTTTGCGAGCGTAATCTACACCCTGGATTCCATCCTGCCACCAGAACCCTTCCAGCGGAGGGACGACAAAATCGAAATAGCCGTCCATCATATGGTCGCTTTTCCTGCTCATCTTAATCGTGTAGGCAATCCCGTACAGCAACCCGATGGACTGCTTGTATTCACCGTCTTCCTGATTCGGATCGCCATGTCCTTTGACTGCAATATAGTTGATCGGTGGAACGGTTATGATGGCCGGTGTATTCTTCGGCATATAGAATTCCTTGTATTCCTTTTTGAAATCAAACGCCATATATTTCCTCCTGCTGTTATTCCATTGTTTCCACCACTTCGAATTCCTCGAATACGATATCCATGGTCTCTGTAAATGGATATCCCAGTTCCCTGCCTTCTTCCCGGAAGAACCGTTCGTGATTCAGCTTCCATGAATCCAGCGTATCATCTTCGCCTTCCAGCACTGCCAGTTCAAAAGTGATGTCTTTGTAAGGCAGTATGCTTACGGCAGTCGTACGGATCACGCAGCGTGGATGTCCATCCCAGTCTGTAATCACGCTCAGATCCCCTGTTTCCGGAATCTTCATCCCCTGCAGCCTGAAGCTGTATACACTGCTTGATGTAGCTCGTTTCTTTCCATCCAGCACCAGACCAAGCAAATGATTGCATGCCTGCTCTGTCAGTTCAAAGTGCCAGTGCTCCAGATCCTCACTATTCTTCATATGTATAATCCCTTGCATTCATTGCGGCAATGCAGCATAGTCTATAGAAGGATCCATCCCCGCCATCCACGTACGGAATAATACGAATCCGCTCCGTTGTGGAATGTAAATACTGTTCCGTAGCGCCGTTCACAGAACAGCGCACCGCCCAGCTTTCTGATTTCATCCGGTGTCGCAATCCAGCTTGAAGTCTTTGTGTCAAAGATCCCTGATGACTGCAGACGGCGGTACAATGTTTCATCCATAAGTGCCAGGCCATGCTCCTGTGCCTGATGAACAACACTGCCTGCAGGAGGGTTTTTGGTGCGTTTCTGCAATGCTTCATCATCGTAGCATAGGCTTCTGCGCCCGGCAGGAGATTCCCTGGAACAATCACAGTAGATTATCCTGCCTGTAGTATCATCATAGCCGATGGTATCCGGTTCACCGCCAGTGTCCTCCATCCACTGCAGTATTGCTGTAGCTTTTTCATTGTTCCGCAGTAGTGCTTCAACATCTTCCCAGACAAGATCCGGATGACGTGCTGCATTATCTTCGAATCGCTTCTTCAGTACTCCGATCATCGTCGTGCCTCCTGTGTTTCATAAAGGGTGTTTGTGTATTGCGGTGTCTGGCTGTATTCTTTGTACGATACCGGCTCAATGGAGTAATTGATTCCACTTATGAACAAGATCTTCCAGGTATCCTTCAATATATACAGGATCTGAAAACTCCTGCATAGTATAGTCTTCCGAACGGGTCACTGTCCCGTTCTCTGCCCGGTGTCTGACTGCCCTGATATATTCATCCAGCTCATCGATGTATATACTGCATTCTTCCTTGGAAAAGCGGTGCTTCTTCACTGCTCTTTCCGCCATTCTGTAACTTGCTTGCAGCATGTACAGAACCGTTACATCATCCAGATGTTCTGCCCTGAGGGGATAGTACAGACATCTGTTCCATCTATCATCCTGTACATCCCTCTCAAGCAGCTCGGTTACTGACGAATAGTCGCGGACTGCGGCTTTTCCCTGAGGCTTTGACTCCAGAAATCCGCAAATGCATTCATCCGTCCACATTTCTTCCATTTCCTTCGTGACACAGTAACGGTCATATTCAGCACCGTCGCCTTCCCGGTCCATATAAAAGCGGTTTCCGTTGTATTTCAGAAACAGTTCCTTTGCTCTGTCCATACTTGGTCCCTCACTTTGTTTTCTGCATTGCTGCATCAGGCATGCTGCTTCAACAATCCTGTAATCAAGAAGCCGGTCATTCTTCTAACGATTGTACTTTATAATCGCTGATGACAGAACAGCCAGTCCGAATACCAATCCTGCTGCCATTGGAACAAACACAAGAACGGTCCGGATAAACACAACACATATTCCGGAAATAAGAAAGCCGCTTCCCATGATAAGGATACCGCTTCCGAAGAGTGTACAATATACCTTTTTGTTCTCTTCACTGACTCTTTCGGAATGATAGCTGATGATGAGCTCTGTTTTCTGCTCCTTCCAGATCTGCCGGCCAAGATTGATGAACACTGCACCCAACAGTGAAAACAGAATACCGGTCATTACGAACCAAATAGAATCACGCATAACATCCTCAAGCAAAAACTATAATCATGCATCTTTATGAAAATGCCTTTCATACTGCTTTGCATCAAGACAGCCGGTCACTCAGCAGTTGATTGAGAAGCAAATCAACAAACCGGTATATACTGAAGACTATCTTGATCTTACAGTTTTTTTCTTTGGCTCTTGATAGCATTGATAATCTGCATACCGTCTGTTCCCATTCCTTTGATCTCGCCATGGAAGTAGTGAGCAGGAATCAAGGACAGAACCAGAATGAACAGATTGATGGAAAGAGCACTGTTGATGAAGAATTCAACAGCAGCGGGAGAAAGAATCTCTGAATGCAGGGATACATCTCCTGTCCTTAACAGCAGCAGACCGATGACCAATACGAGAGATACTGCAGGACCGCCTGAAAGCATAGCAAGCAGTTTCGCTGTTGTATCTATCCTTTTCTTCTCCAATGGTGTGAACACGCCATCAAACGGAAGCAGCTTCACGGTCAGTCTCCTGGCAGTCAATAACTGCTTTCCTGATCCAACCCTTATATGCCAGTGCATGTCTCCTGCTGCAATCATATACCCTAGAGCATGACCGGCTTCATGCAGAAAGGTTGAGACAAAGAACAATAACCAAAGGATGCCGGCGGCTATGGCATATTCGATTGTGATTGCAATTACCTCAGGCATTGAATCATCCTTGCATATTTATGACAGACTTTGCCGGTACAGTTTTTCCAGCTCCTCAAACTGCTTCTTCCTGCCGTGGAATTCACCCATTTGAATCTCACTGTTTCCTACGTTAGGATTTGCTTCGATCAGAACACAGTCGTTTTCCCTCACAGCAAGATCCCATTCAACAATTGCAAGCGGACAGGCCCGTGCGCATTCTTCGGTAAAGCGAAGGACCTCAGACCAGTTCGGAATTGTGAAACCGACAATATCAGCACCGGTATCCGGATGGACCGCATACGTATTACCGCGCAGATCAAATCCCGCACCCATAAGTGCACCGGTCTCAAGATCAATGCCGGCAGCCAGTCCGCCTTTCATATAATTATCAATTACCTGTCCACTGCGGCCGATATGGAACTCAGCAGCAATGAAATGGCAGGTGTCTTTAATCATCAATGTATAGATCCGGATTGTATTGACACTGTCCGGATTCAGGCGCGCAATATCCGGATGCTGGATTACCAGTTCATCCAGAACAGCCGGTTCATTCAGGGATCTATTATACAGCTTATCGATATCCGTGGCATTCGCCGACCATAGTTCGATGCTCGTTCCCCAATACGATTTGCTTTTTTTGTAAAGAACAGTTCCATGTCTCTTTATAAAGCTTTCAAACTCAGCATAACTATGCGGAGGACAGAACAACTGTTCTCTTTTTATAAACCGATTTAAAACCTGATACATGTAAATCTTATCGTGGAACTTCCAGACATTCTCCGGTCCGTTCACGAGACTATTGAACTGTCTGGCATGCTTTTCAGTAAGGTATGTTTTTCTTTCGCTGTGCTTTTTCCGGAACAAGCGCAGTTCAAAATAATCGGCAATGCTCGCTCCGTAGAGCACTTTGCATATTGCGATTCCTATACAGTGCTTCATGACTGATACTGGACTGATGGAGTTCTCTCCTATGGTCAGCGCCATATAGAGCTTGACTCTTTCAATCCCGGCGTTAATTCTTGTCGGCATAGTTCATTACAAATGCTTGTACAGAATAGTCAGATAAATGATTCATCCGCAAACATGGATAAATCGCACATATTTCCTTTAACAATTTCAATATCCAGCTTTTCTCTTTCAGCAATCTCCCTGTCCTTATCAAGCATCTTGTTAGAGATATCTATGGCAGTAACCTTTGCTCCTGCACTTGCTAGAATCGGAGCCTGAAGCCCTCCTGCACCGGCAAGACAAAGAACACTTTTCCCTTTTATGTCCTTCAGCCAATCTTCTGGAACTTCCCTGTCATAGAAATATAGAATAGGGCTGCCATTTTTTGCTGAATTAAGTTCTTCATCAGTCGCAGAGGCTGTCCAATCTGCCTGTTTTGCAACTAAATTATCTATATTTTCTTCTACTTGTTCATAGACACTTTTCATTTTAAACCATTTTTCTCCATTCCAAATACTCTCTAAAAGCTGCATCCTCCCGCTGATAAGAACCGCGTTTTTCCTCGCTGACACAAGCTTTTCATCACGTTTGCTTTCAGTTCTGTATTTGATTCAGCATATATTTCGCATAGCTTTTAGCGAGATCATAATCATAAGAAACAACATTGGCACCAGCATATTCACTCATAGCCGCCGAAATCAATGGATGGTACTCTCCCGGGACATCATTCAAAGCCCATTCACCACCTTCTTTTTTGGATAGAATCAGCCCTTCTTTCTTATATGCCAAAACTCTGGCAAGGTTCAGTGTAATGTACATTGTATTATCTAAGATATCTTCCTGCGCCTCAGCAATGTCATCCCATATAGAGTCCATGTAATCAGCTTTAGGAATCGCCTCAAATACATCCTCAATTGGCTGTCCACACAAGCTTTTTCCTCTTTTACCGATTATAGTAAAATGGGCTGCCAGGTCCTTATCTGTTCCCTTCATCTTTTGAATATAATCGTCAGGATTGTCCGTATACCATCCTATATGCGCCACAGAAAAATGTAGTTCAAATGGAGTCGGATAGACAAATGGCTTGCAAACATTTTTTGTTACAATACTCATCTCAATTCCCTTTGCAGGTCCTTCCTTATTAAGTTCTACAACCATATCCATGAATCTGCGTTTTGTATCATCATTCATAGGTTCATTAACTACGACAATTAAATCCAAATCGCTCTTCTCCGGATTAAAGCATCCCATTACTGCGGATCCATGTAAATATATACCTGCTAGATTATCTTTTAATATTTCTTCTGATTTCTGAACAAATTTATCTATTACTTTTTTCATGCCTATTTATTGCTTGTTTTATATCATTTTAAAGTGCTTAAGTGCCGCTTCTATAGCCTTTTCTTTATCCAGTGGACACTGCGGTACTTTTCCATTACCGCTACTTGTCTGATTATAGTTCTCATGCTCTATAATGCCATGTTTTCTCTTAACCTGAGCAATATAAAGATTAGATACACTAAACTCGTAGTTCTCATCAATCCACTTCTTAATCTTCTCGTAGGTTGCTTTAGCCTCTGCTGTGGTTACTCCCAAATCTTCAAGACTAACCTCAAACTCTATGTGGTGCTTGGCATCATTTAGTTTGGACAATAAGCATACAGTCTCTACGTGCTTTGTATACGGAAACATATCCACAGGCTGTACTGTACGGATCCTGTATCCATACTTCTCCAGTATCAACGCATCCCGCTTCTGCGTCGGCGGAAAGCATGATATGTATACAATCCGCTCCGGTGCCAGACGGCCGAGAGCGGCCAGTGTCTTTTCACTCATTCCGGACCTCGGCGGATCGAGGAAGACAACATCCGGTCTTTCCGCCAGCTGATCCATGAACGCTTCAATATCCATTGCATAGAATGATGTATTGTCAATCCCGTTCAGACGGGCGTTGTACTTTGCGTCCTGGATTGCTTCCGGGACGATTTCTACACCGATCACCTGCCCTGCTTTCCGTGCTGCGAGCAAGGAGATGGTACCGATGCCGCAGCAGGCATCCAGCACATTATCGGTATTCTTCAGCTCTGCCGCATCGATCGCTGCACGGTAAAGCCTTTCCGTCTGTACCGGATTGACCTGGTAGAACGAACGGGAAGAAATACGGAAACGAACCCCGTCTATTTCATCAATTATGGTTCCTTTGCCGTAGATTATCGTTTCCTTGTCTCCCAGAATCAAGCTGGTGTGCCGGCTGTTGCGGTTGAGCACAATCGTACGGATCTGCGGAAAAGCTTCTGTAATCTCCCGGACAAAGCGCTTGCTGCCGGGCAGATCCCGGGAACCGATGACAACGACCATCAGGACATCGCCGTTCGCATGGCTGATACGCAGGTACAAATGCCGCAGTGTGCCGGTTCCTGTACGTTCATTCCAGGCTTCCAGATGCATCTCCTGAGCAATCCTTACGGTTTCTCTGACGATTGCGTTTGCTGTGCTGTGCTGGATCAAGCAGTCCTGTACCGGGACAAGCCGGTGGGACTCTTCTTCATACATACCGGCACGCAGGCGTCCCTTTCGGTCAGTGCCGAACGTGGCATATACCTTGTGACGGTAATGCAGTGGATTCTCCATGCCGATGATAGGAAGCTGCTTTTTACCACTGTACAGTGCTTTGATTTCCTTCTGCTTGATCTGCAGCTGTTCTTCGTACGGTGTATCCAGCAGACTGCAGGCGCCGCATCTGTCCTTTGCCGGGCAGTTCACAGTACAACCTCGTCCAGTGTATCCACAACCCGGCTGCAGACCTTCTCCAGAATATGCCTGGACTGATGCCCGAAGGTCACCAGATAGATCTGTTCCACACCGAGGGCGTGCGCTGTCTCTGCATCATGGTCCGTGTCACCGATGTAGATACAGTCCTCTCCTCTCACACCGTCCTTCTTCATCCATTCTGCTGCTGTCTGCACTTTGGAATGGGCAAGTTTGTTGTTGATGCCTATGATGGCTTCAAACATCCCGATGATGCCCAGCTCTTCCAGCTGACGCTCCAGAATGCTCTGTTCGCTCGCGGATACAATCACGTTCCTGTAGCCCTTTTCATGCGCTTCCTGCAGCTTCTCTGCGACACCGGGATTCAGTCCGGCCTGTACGCACATACGGCTGTAGAGCTCCTGATACTGCTCGGAAATGTCCTCGTAGGTTTCATCCTCGAAGGTATAGCCCAGATCATCATAGTAGTCACGTACAGGAAAGCGGAAATGCTCCCGGTACCAGTCTTCGGACGGGATCAGAGGCATTCCTCTTCTTTCCAGCAGAATATTCTCGATTTCGATATCAACAGCGACATCATCCAGAATCGTACCGTTGAAATCCCAGATCAGTGTTTTCATATGTTCAATGTAAAGCAAACCGGGACAGATAGCAATCCATCCCGGTTGTTTTCACAGCCTGTCCGTTTCACTGAGGAACAGGGAAGCGTCCGCGTCACTCGGCATATGCCAGTCCGTCCTCGGGGACAGTGACAGGATCCCTGCTTTGGCACCGTCAGGCGAGCAGCTCCGTTTGAACTGCTGGGTGAAGAAACGCTTGATGAAACGCTTGAGATGCTCCTTCAGTGTATCCCTGTCCTGGTCCGGGAATGCTTTCTGCGCCCCTGCCAGCAGCTCTGCTGGTGTTTTTCCTTCCTTGACCATCCAGTACAGATAGTAATCATTGATTGCGTAATCACCGACATGGTCCTCTGTTTTCTGCTGGATTGTACCGTTCCGGTTCGGTGTCAGCTCCGGTGAAATCGGTGTATCAATGATGGAATACAGTACTTCTTTGAGAGCCTCATTCCCGCAGGTGTCCGCTGTATCCCGGCATACCGCCCTGACCTGTGTTTTCGGTACAGATCCGTTGACCCCGTACATGGACATCTGGTCACCGCTGTAGGTGCACCAGCCCAGGGCAATCTCACTAAGATCCCCGGTGCCTACCACAAGACCGTTCTCCATATTGGCAATATCCATCAGGATCAATGTCCGGATTCTTGCCTGGGCGTTCTCGTATACTACGTCGCTGGATCCGGCGTAATGCTCCGGATGACCGATGGAGCGAAGATGCACCACCAGTTCATCATGGATCGGAATCTCCCGGGATTCAATGCCGAGCACATCCATGAAACTCAGCGCATTGTCCTTGGTCCTGTCACTGGTATTTCCTTTGCTGGGCATGGTAACACCGACTATGCGCAGCGAAGGATCCAGCTTTATGACCTGATCGCATACCAGCAGTGCCAGTGTACTGTCCAGACCGCCGCTGACGCCGAGCACCATCGTACGGATTCCCGTTTTCTTCATACGCATGTACAGTCCTCTGGCCTGCAGGTTCAGGATTTCCGAACTCTGCTGACGGCGCTTGACGGGATCCGGATCAAGGAATGGATACGGGTTGTCCTCGGAAACCAACGTGCTCGCAGACAAGAGTGTGTCCGCCGGCGTTTCATCGCCAAGCATCGTCTTCATACAGTACGGAAGATCCGTCCAATCCGCGATGGACAGCACGGTACCATTCTTTGCAGCAATCATCCTGCCTGGATATACAGAGTCTGTCGTGCTCTCTTCCGGACTGCAGGTTACATAGACGATCGTGCAGTGATTTGCACCGGAGAATGCCTTTGTCTGTTGTTCTGCAGCATCCCTGCGCCCTGCTTCATCCGGCCGCGTATCCAGGCATACACAGATGTCCGCTTCAGGATGTTTCTCTCCCTGCAGCAGCTCCTTTTCAGTGATAATGGCAAACCGTCGATCTTCGATGGGGAATACCGTATTCTTTCCCAACGGAATCTCTACACCATCAAACAGCACCTTCTCCGGCAACGGTGCACATTCACCATGCAGCAGACGGAGCGGAACAATTCCTGCCCACTCTCCGGATTTGATAACAGCTGCACAATCATAAATACCGCTGCCGATCTGCATCGGAAAGCCTACCACAGCCGTATGAGGGAATGAAGCACTTTTCAGACTGTACAATGCCTGCCGGGATTTCTCCAGCAGAAATCTCTGCCGGAAGAGATCCCCGCAGGTGCTTCCGGTGATGCACAGATCCGGGAACACAAGCAGGTCACAGTCTGCATTGCTTTCCATAACACGACGTATTTCTGCACTGTTCGAATCCGGATCAGCAATCCGGCATCCGGTCACTGCTGTACCGACTATAAGGTTATTGACTTTCATCTATGATTCCTCCGGTACCAGTTCATCAACAATCTCCGGCATAACAACATCCTTCAGATACCTCCTGGCCTCCACGATCCGGGATACCGCTGTCCTTACCATCGTCGATGATACATTCTGGAACAGATCCGGCAGCGGAACAACAGTGAAATACGGCTCCAGTTCCTTCAGGAACGGGCTGGCCTGTATGATCGTCTCCGCATCATCACCGTCCCTCTGCATCACAACAATGCCGAACTCACGACAGATCTCCGGAATAAATGTCCAGCCAGTTTCCAGCTTCTTCAGCCAGTCCGTTCCGATCAGCAGCTTCAGCTCATACTCGCTGCTCAGCTGCTTCAGCGTATGGTACGTTCTGGGCTGCACTTCCTGACGGAGTTCATGATCGGACACGATCATCCAGTCCCTGTTTTCTGCAATCTTCTGCAGCATCGCCAGCCTGACATCATCCGGATACGCATAATCCTTGCCTTCTTCAAAGCGGATGTACTCATACTTTGTCGGCATGAACAGCACTTTATCGAATCCGAGTTCCTGACGCACCAGATCCGCCAGCTCTATATGTGCTCTTGTCGGCGGATTGAACGCTCCCCCGAAGTAGAGTACTTTCATTTGATCGTTCCCCCGTGCAGCTTGCGGTACATATCAGCACGGCACTGGGCAACCTTGTGCGTCATGTCCACATAGTGCACATGAGGCATGGTTCTGCGCAGTTCACCTTCCCACATCCGGTTCTCCAGCTGTTCCTTGATGTATGCCTTCTTTTCGGCGATTCCCGGCAGTTCCTGCACCTGTTCACCGTTGATGATATACGGAACCAGCAGTTTCTCCACCCGGTAAGGCACCAGCCTGACCTGCGGATCAAACGCGTCCGGATTCAGATCAATCAAGGAAATCTCCTCCCCGGCTTTGATCTCTTCATCATCCATGGAGACAATATCGCACTGCCCCTTTCCTTCTTCATCGAAGACACGCCAGGCCATCAGCTTTCCCGGAATAATGGCTTTGGAAGCGGAATCCGAGCATTTCATCTTCGGCTCATATGTACCGTCTTTCTTTTTCACCGCCACCAGCTTGTAGACACCGCCGAAGACCGGACTGGTCGCCGAAGTAATCAGATTCTCACCTACACCGTACGAATCGAAGTGAGCATCCTGATAATGCTCCAGGTTGTCGATCTTGGTTTCATCCAGTGAATTGGACGCTACCAGTTTGATATACGGCTTTCCTGCCGCATCCAGTGCCTTGCGCAGCTTCTTGTATCCCCGGGCAAGGTCTCCCGAATCAATCCTTGCACTCTTGACGCGCTTGTCCGGATCATCCGGATACTTTACAATCAGTTCATCATCGATCTTGATCAGATTCGGCAGACCGCTTTCGAAGATATTGTAGGTGTCCAGCAGAAGCGACACATTCCCGGGATAGGTTTCAGCATATGCCCGGAAGGCTTCCAGTTCGCTCGGGAAGAATTCAATAAAGCTGTGGGCAATCGTACCGACTGCTTTGACATCCGATCCGTAACGCATCTCTGCAAGACAGTTTGCCGTTCCGATACATCCGCCTAAAATTGCTGCATAAGCACCGTCATTACCTGCGGATTCTCCCTGGGCTCTTCTGGTGCCGAA
>JAFOIY010000107.1 GCA_017420505.1 Solobacterium sp.
ACAGGTAGTTCTTGAATCCGATGATTTTATAGGTCGGGGAAATGAAATCCCAGTTGGTGAAGCTCAGCCAGATGGAGCGCAGGATCGGATAGATCCAGAACACGATCAAAGGAATCAGTGCCGGCAGCACAAACAGCAGAACCGTCGGCAGACTGTCATACCTGCGCTTGTATTTTGTCTTCGCAGCCATATCAGTTCGTTATGATCCTTTCCGTTTCCGGATCAAAGATGTGCAGTTTGTCTTCCCTGGGCTTCATGTATACGGTTTCCCCGTGCTCCCGGGAATCCGTATCGTTTGTATTCATCACAATGCGGCTGTCCGCGCACTGGGCGTAGATGATCGCATTGGAGCCCAGCAGTTCGAATACCGAGATCTCACCTTTGAAGGCTGCCTGCTCTTCGGTACAGAATTCCAGGTGTTCCGGACGGATGCCGGCTGTGACCTTTCTGCCGGCCCAGCCGCCTTCCCTCAGCTTCTGCTCCTTCTCCGGCGTCAGTTCCATCTTCCCGTCCAGCGTCTTCAGGTACAGCTTACCGCCTTCCTCCACGCACTCCGCATCAAAGAAATTCATTGTCGGTGTACCGATGAACCCCGCTACGAATTTATTGACCGGATAGTTGAACAGATTCGTCGGATTGTCGATCTGCTGGATCTCTCCGTCCTTCATGACAACGATCTTCGTACCCAGCGTCATCGCTTCCGTCTGGTCATGCGTGACGTAGATGAACGTTGTATTCAGCCTCTGGTACAGATCCGCGATCTCTACCCGCATCTGTCCTCTCAGCTTGGCATCCAGGTTGGAAAGCGGTTCATCCATCAGGAATGCCTTGGGATGGCGGATGATTGCTCTGCCCATGGCAACCCGCTGTTTCTGTCCGCCGGACAGCTGTCCCGGCTTGCGGTCCAGCAGCTCCGTCAGTCCGAGGGAAGCCGCTGTTTCCCTGACCCTCCGGTCGATTTCATCCTTCGGAACCTTCTTGATCTTCAGGCTGTAGGCAATGTTCTGGTACACCGTCATATGCGGATAGAGCGCATAGTTCTGGAATACCATAGCGATGTCCCTCTCCTGCGGAGGCACATCGTTGATCCGTTTGCCGTCAAGGAAAAGATCTCCGTCGCTGATATCCTCCAGGCCGGCAATCATCCGCAGGGTTGTGGACTTGCCGCAGCCGGAAGGACCGACCAGGATGACGAATTCATTGTCCTTGATCTCCAGATTGATGTTCTTGACTGCCTGGAAACCATTATCGTATTCCTTTGTTATATTTTTCAGAATGATTTCAGCCATATGTTTCCCCTTTCCGAGGCAGGAAAGCAGCCGCAGCTGAGTGCGGCTGCTTCATTCACTTGTCCGTTTTCTCAGTTCGCCAGAGCTTCATCCAGCGCAATCTGGGCGTTCTTCTGTGCCTCGTCAAGCGCTTCCTGGGCAGATACACCTTCAATCTCGATCTTCTCTGCCGCAATGTTCAGCTCATCCAGAATCTTGCCGCCTGTCGGATCAACCGGATAGATCGCCGCATGCTCGGACTGTGCCAGCAGGACAGCCGCTACCGGGTTCTCTTCCAGGAACTTCTGGTATTCCGGAACATCCGTTACCCGCTTGTTGGCTGCCGGATAGGTTGTCAGCATCGTATAGGCTGCCTGGTTCTCCGGGTTCGTCAGGAACTTGATGAACTCATACGCACCCTGTTGCTCTTCCGGTGTACCGCCTGCCGGCATGCACAGCATCAGTGCCTGCGCCCACGGCAGCGAAACATTGTCCTTCCAGCCGAACTGCTCCAGCGGACGGATGACATCGAAGTCAAAGTCCACGGAGTCTACAGGAGAGCCTGTATAGCCTGCTGCTCTGCCTTCAATGACATCGTCGATCGTATCATACCAGTAGACCCAGTCATCAATGCCGTTCCACTTCGTCTGCATATAGCCATCATCGTGGATCCAGCCGCGGAAGCTCTCCCAGACTTCAACCCACTCCGGAGAATTGATCGTAACCGTTTTGCCGTCGTCGGAGAATACTTTCGCACCATTGGCGAACGCCGCATCGATCAGGTTCTTGGCATCGCCGCCCATCGGTTCCCAGACAAACTGGTACCCGGCATCCTTGAACTTCGGACCTGCCGCTACAAGATCCTGCCAGGACTTGATGCTCAGCGGATCCACACCGGCCTTCTCAAACGCCTCTACACTGTAGTAGGCAATCTGGATGGTACCGTACCAGGGACGGGCGAAGGTTGTGCCGTCGGTATAGATGCCCTGGTCTGCGTATACCGCATAGAAGTCATCCGCATTGAAGTCCGCGTCTGCCTTCTGGAAATCATCGAAGGCGACCAGCGCACCCTTCTCGAACAGCTGCCTTGCCGGCGCTGTATCCAGCAGAACCACATCCGGTGCGTTTCTGCCCGCAATGGCAGCCTGCAGGTTGGAGAATGTCTTTACATAGTTCTCCTGCTGGATCGCTGTTACATGGTACCGTGTCTGCGAATTGTTGAAGTTGTCGATCTCTTCGTTGACCAGGTCCATAACATTGTTGCCCTGGGCAAGCCAGAACTCGATCTCGATGACGCCGTCCTCGGCCTCTCCGCCATTGTCTGCGGATCCTCCGGAACCGCATCCTACCAGCAGAAACGCTGACAGCATGAGTGCTAAATACTTTTTCATTTGTTCAACCTCTCTTTACTGAACGGAAAGAGAAAAGGCGTTTGTCTTTTCTCTTTTCCGGATAATATGATCGGGTCCTACCCGTTGAAAGCGGTTACGATACCTGTATTGTACCAAATCCATCCCTTTTTCACAACCTGCCCCCTTTCCGGGCAGTGAAACACAAGCCGGACGTGGTAAGATACCATTGTTGAAAAGGAGCACAATATGAAAACACTCTGGGAAAAATACA
>JAFOIY010000108.1 GCA_017420505.1 Solobacterium sp.
CCCTGAACAATGTAGTTGTAGTACGGGTTGACACCCAGGAACTGCAGAACGATCTTCAGAAGCTCGAATACAAGGACACCGACCAGAACGCCCGGTACTGTACCGATACCACCGGTAGTGGATACACCGCCGATTGTACATCCGGCAATGGCTTCCAGCTCATAGCCCTGGCCCATGCCTGCGGACGCTCCGCCCGACTTCGCGGCCAGCAGCCAGCCGGCAATCGCGTACATAACACCGGCAGTCACATAAATCATCAGGGTTGTCTTCTTGGTGTTGACACCGGATACTTCCGCTGCTGTCTCGTTGCCGCCGATCGCGTACATGTACTTGCCGTGGCGTGTCTTGTTGTAGATGAACCAGAACAGAATGCCAAGGCCGAGACCGACGAACAGCAGGTACGGCAGGTGGAATCCTTTCGCCGATCCGATTCTGCCTGTAATCAGCTTGATGTAGGTATCCCGGAATCCACCGATCGGCTGAGCATCTGTCAGGATCAGGCACAGACCGTAGACAATCGTCTGTGTACCCAGCGTGGTGATGAAGGGAGGAACCTTCAGCCGGGAGATGATCATACCGTTCATGCCGCCGATGATAACACCCAGAATGATAACGAAGATCAGGGCGACGAACATATTGAACTCAGGAAGATTCGCGAATTGTCTGCCGGCATAGTCAGCACGCTGTACCAGGATACCGGCCAGGCAGGCAGCCAGACCGACCTGACGTCCGGCAGAAAGGTCTGTTCCCTTGGTGATCAGACAGCCGGAAACGCCCAGCGCAATGATGAAACGGACAGCCGTGTTGCTCATCAGGTTGCCGAAGTTGCGCCAGGAAAAGAAGTTCGGTGTTGTAAAACCGACGATGATGGATACAATCGTCAGCATTACGACGATCGGATTACCCTTCAAATAATCAATTACCTTTTTCATATTCCTATCCCCTTGCCTATGCTTCAAACTGGGTTGCCAGTTCCATGATGTTTTCCTGCGTCGCGTCCTTGCCGTCAATGAATCCGGTGACACGGCCGTCGCACATGACCATGATGCGGTCGGACATACCGATCAGCTCTGCCATTTCGGAAGAGATCATAATGATGCTCTTGCCCTGCTTTGCCAGATCAGCGATGATCGTATAGATCTCGTATTTCGCACCGACGTCGATACCTCTGGTCGGTTCATCCAGAATCAGCACATCCGGATTGTTGGCCAGCCACCGGCCGATCAGCACCTTCTGCTGGTTACCGCCGGAAAGCGATGAGATCGGTGTTTTGCTGGAAGGTGTCTTGGTGTTCATCGTCTTGATGTTTTCCTGCACCAGTTCTTCGATCTTCTTATTGTTGAGTACAATACCGTGCTCAACATACTGGTTCAGTGAAGCAATGGAGATGTTGTCCGCCACGGACAGCACACCCATGATGCCGGAAGCACGTCTGTCCTCCGTAAGCATCGCTATACCGTTGTCGATCGCCGTCTTGGGCTGGGTGATATGCAGTTCCTTGCCCATGTACTTGACCGTACCGGAGGTCTTGGAACGGATGCCGAAGATACCTTCCATCAGTTCCGTTCTCTGTGCGCCGACCAGACCGGCTACACCGAGGATTTCAGATTTGCGGACATTGAAGCTCACATGGCGGAAGCTCTTGGGATTGATCGATGTAAAGTCATCCACTTCAAACACGACATCCCCGGGCACATTCTCCCGCGGCGGATACAGATTGGTCAGTTCTCTTCCGACCATCTGGGTAATGATGAAGTCCGTTGTCAGGCCTTTCGCATCCCATGTACCGATATACTGTCCATCACGCATGATTGTGACTTCATCGCTGATGCGCAGGATCTCATCCATCTTGTGGGAGATATAGACAATCGCTACGCCCTTCGCCTTCAGATCCTCGATGATCCGGAAAAGCGCTTCGACTTCGTTCTGCGTCAGTGATGAGGTAGGCTCGTCCAGGATCAGAACCCGGCAGTTCGCGGATACCGCTTTGGCAATTTCCACCGACTGCATCTGGGAAACGCTCAGTTCGCCTAGCTTCATGTGCGGATCGAAATCCATCCGTACTTCCTTGAGTACCCTTTCAGCATCCTCATACATCTTTGCATGATCCACAACCGGAATGAATCCCAGAGCCTTCTTCATCGGATATCTGCCCAGATAGATGTTCTCTCCGATGGTGCGTGCCGGAATCGGCTGCAGTTCCTGATGGACCATGGCAATTCCTTTTTCCAGTGCTTCGCTTGGATTATGAATCTCCGTCTTCTGGCCATCAATGTAGATCTCGCCCTCGTCCATGCTGTAGATGCCGAACATACACTTCATCAGTGTAGACTTTCCGGCACCGTTTTCACCCATCAGTGCATGAACCGTACCCGGACGAAGCTGCAGCTTTACATGGTTAAGTGCGATAACACCCGGGAATGCCTTGTAGACATCCTTCATCTCCAATACATATTCAGACATAAAACCATCCTCCATATTGTTCGTGTGATGTGAATCGCTTGAATCTCCGTAAATCTATCATAATTCAAAAAACAGGGGTAAGTCCATGGACTTACCCCGGATTCGTTTACTGGATCAGATTATTTTGTGACCTTTACGTAGTCAACCCAGTAGTAGTTGTCCAGCGCTTCGCCGTTGAGAGCCTTTACAGCTACATCAACTGCTGTGTGGGACTGACCGATGTGGTCGTTCAGAACTGTACCTGTCATTGTACCGTTCTCAACCATTTCAACGCACTCAGCCAGAGCGTCAACACCGAGCAGGTAGATATCCTCGCCTACTGTACGGCCTGCAGCCTCGATCGCAGCATAAGCACCCAGTGCCATAGCATCGTTGTTGCAGAATACGACTTCGATATCATCACCATACTGAGCCAGAGCGTTCGCGCAGATTGTCTGGCCGTTTTCCTGCTTCCAGTTACCGACCTGGTCAGCCAGGCACTCTACTTCGTAGCCGGCATCTGTCAGAGCCTTGATGGAGAACTCTGTACGGTACTGAGCATCGACGTTCTCAGGATCGCCTTCGATCATGATGTAGGAAATCTTGCCATCGCCGTTGATATCGCCGTGATCCGGCAGTTCAGCAACGATCTCACCCTGGAATGTACCGGACTGACGAGCATCAGCACCGATGTAGCAAACAGTCGCATTGTCCAGGATGCCCTTGTAGGACATATCACCGTCTGTTCCCATCGGCTCACGGTTGATCAGAACCAGCGGGATCTCAGCCGCAACGACCTTGTCGATGACAGCGTCAGCGGAAGATGTCTGTACGAGGTTCAGGATGATGACATCCATGCCCTGTGTAATGAAGTTCTCGACCTGGTTTGTCTGTTCAGCCATGTCGTTCTTACCGTCAACGATGGTAACGTTGTACTTCACTTCGTCTGTCTCCAGAGTCTTGAAGTAAGCTTCGATCTCGTTACGGTACAGTGTCATGAAGTTATCGTTGTAGTCATAGATCGATACACCGACGTTGTACGTCTTTGCACCATCGTCAGCAGGTGTTTCGCCACCGTCGCCGCCGTTGGAGCAGCCTGCCAGCATAGCAAGTGCCAGCAGAGCAGAGAATACTTTCTTTTTCATTTCTTTCCTCCTGTTGGAATCATGTGAACATTTCATTCACACAACGTCATTATACTCCCCTGTTGGAAACGTTTTCAATACTTACTTTTCACATATTTTTCACATAACTGTCAAAAAACATTCCCGTGTGTTACGGGAATGCTTCGGTTATTTCTTTGCGGCGCCCTGCTTGGCTACAGCGTCCATCTTCGCCTGCAGCTCTGCCTCGCTCATACCGAGATAGTAGTGCCGGATGACATGGAAATCATCATCGAATTCATAGACCAGCGGCGATCCTGTCGGAATGTTGACACCGATGATCTCATCGTTGCTCAGATTGTCGAAGTACTTTACCAGTGCTCTGAGGGAATTGCCGTGGGCAGCGATCAGTACACGCTTGCCTGCCTTCATGTCTTCCTTGATGACTTCCTCAAAGTACGGTACTGCCCGCTCGACCGTCGTCTCCAGGGATTCATTCAGCGGGAGTTCCGCCGGGTTGATCCCCCGGAACATCTCCTGGTTCTGCGGCGCTCTTTCATCCGTCGGATCCAGTGCAGGCGGCTTCACATCGTAGGAGCGGCGCCAGATCTTGACCTGGTCCTCTCCGTACTTTTCCGCTGTCTCTGCTTTATTCAGCCCCTGCAGCGCACCGTAGTGGCGTTCATTCAGCTTGTAGGTCTTGACAACAGGCAACCATGCCCTGTCCATTTCATCCAGTACATGGTTCAGTGTATGGATTGCACGCTTCAGCAGAGATGTATAGCAGACGTCGAAGTCATAGCCTTCCGCCTTCAGCAGACGGCCTGCATTCTTCGCCTCTTCATGTCCCTTCTCGCTCAGATCGACATCCGTCCAGCCGGTGAACAGATTGAGTTTGTTCCATTCGCTTTCACCGTGGCGGATCAATACCAGTTTCATCATATTGATTACCCCTTTTGTTTTTCTTGTTCCATTCTATCACCATGGTACGGTGCATTCAACGCATCAGAAGCGGTGTCCGCCTCCTCCGCCCGAAGAGCCACCGCCGCCGGAAGAGGAGCCGCCTCCCCCGCCGCCTCCGCCGGAGGAGCCGGAAGAGCCCGAATACTCAACATGCGCGGTCTTTCTTTTGCGTACGAGCTTCCGGGAGAGTATGGTTATGCCTGCTGCTGTGGTCATCGCTGCGGCAGCGTCTTCTGCCGGTGCCGGCCTTCTGCGCTCGCCCGACATCAGTGCGAAATTGGCCAGCAGGGCGATCACCAGCGCGATCAGCGCATTGGATATGTACTTCATCGGCTGGGCGATCCGGCCGCCTTCCAGCAGGATCATAGCCTGTGAGAATACTTCACTGGCACAGCGGTAGTAGTCCCCGTCCGTTGCATAGCGGTAGACATTGTCTGTAATCGTATTGGCATAGGCTTTGTCGATTGTCCGGTAGACAGCACCGTTGCAGTGGATCCAGATCATGCGCTCGCCCATGTCGATGACAAACAGCATCCCGCTCTCCTCGCCGAATAGTTCCGCGTACTTCTCTTTCGCGTACCTGCTTGTATAGTCGTTCTGGCTGACGGTCACAACAGCCGCGTTCCCGTACTGGGTAAACTGCTCCATCTGCTCAGTCAGAAGCTTCTCTTCCTCGTCGGTAAACAGATCCATACTGTCTTCCAGCACGGTGCGGTAGGCGCTTTCTGCCGCAGCTGCAGTGCTCATGCCAACGGACAGGCACAGGGTTCCCAGCAGCGCCATCATCCATCTACGCATGGTCGTTGCCTCCTTCCCGTACATAGAACGACGGCAGCGGCCGGGTCGCCGTTTCGTTGTAGCGGGCAATCAGATCCAGACAC
>JAFOIY010000109.1 GCA_017420505.1 Solobacterium sp.
ATCGTAATCCACTTCATAGCTCACTGCGGCACGCATGCGCTGCCTTGTCAGGACCTTGGCGTTGTCCGCCGCCTGCGATACACCCAGTCCCAGAATGACCAGGTTGCCGATCAGGAAGAATGTAATGATCAGCAGTACCGTTTTTGTCGGCTTTCTTGTTATGTATTTCCAGGCTCTTTTGAATGCGTTCATTCCGTGCCTCCTTGATTATCCTTCAGGCGTTTCACTGGGTTCCGGTGTATTCGATGTATCCGGTGTTTCCGATGGTGTTGGTGTAGGAGTGGGAGTGGGAGTAGGTTGAGTATTATTCTCCATCTCCTGGATCGGTTCAAGGTCCGCTCTATAGTAAACTGTCAGTTTGTCATTCTTCGACACAAATGTCTGTACTGCTACATCCGTGACGACATTGATACCATTGGAGCAGACAATCTTCACACTTGTACTGATGCCATTGTCCATAACATATTCACAGTTCAGTCCATTGGAATTACAGAAGGTCTGTGCAGCGCTTAAACTTGCCGCAGCAGCTTCTGTGATAACAATCTCTTCTTTCGGTCCCAGCGATACCTGGTAACTGATACGCGCATCCAGGTTCAAAGGCCTTTCACAGGCATCCTTCGCAACTCCCTGATTGGTATTTGTACAACTGATCGCGACGATCGTATCCTTCGGATAATTGCTGTATACTCTCTGTGCATACGCACCGTACTCACCGGCCTGGATCCTTGCACCTCTGGTGTTCAGATCATCAATGTAGTTCTCCAGTTTGAAATAGTTCACACCGATCCACTCATCCGTCGCTGTTTCCAGACGCGGCAGATACAGGGACACGGTGACTTCCAGCACCGATCCTGCGTCGACCAGCGAACCGGCAGGAATGGACTGGTAGATGACCGTACCGGCAGGAGCGTCATTGTATACGGACTTCGGTACGACCGTCACACTGTTGGCCGGATCTGCTTTCCAGGCTTCGAACTGTTCCTCTGTATAGCCGACCAGGTTGGGGATATGCACACCCTTTCCTTTCGAGATGACAAGCGTCAGGGTTTCCCCTTCCTTCAACGCCTGTCCGCCTGCAGTGCTCTGGGAGATGATCGTACCGGCCGGGTCCTTGTCGCTGTAGACTTCCGTCTTCACCAGCGTGATCTTCTTCGTACGTGCCCAGTTCTCTGCCTCTGCAGCCGTCCTGCCGACGAAGTTCTCCACCGTAATCTGTCCGGCAGGCGCTTCTCCTTTTGAAATCACAATGGTCAGGTTCGTTCCTCTTGTAAAGCTTCCCTCATCCACGTTCCTGAGATCATAGGAGATGACTTCTCCGTTCGCTACGGTTGTACTGTACTGGGTTGTGATCTTGACTTTCTGAAGCTTGTTTTCCGCAATCCATTCCCGGATCTCCTCGGATGTCATATTCCTCAGATCGGGGAAGTCCACAGCTTCCTCCGGATCCGCACCCAGCGATACGGTGAAGTTCATCGGGGTGTTTGTCTTTACCTTCTTTCCCGGTGTGATGCTCTGGGAGATGATGGTATCCGCAGGCACATCGAAACTGTATTCTTCCGTGACAACAATGGCTGTATTCTCGATCTTGTTCTGCCTTGCCCACGCACTGACGTCGCTCAGCTTCTTTCCTTCAAAGTCCGGCATACGGATCTTTGCGGCGAAGAAAATCCACCAGACGAGCAGTACCAGCAGTACGGCTCCTACACCCAGTCCGATCTTCACCGGTGTTTTCAGCGTCCGGTGCGGCTTCTCCACCTTCTGCAGTTCCTCTTCCCGGTAGCTTGCCGGACGGGCATCGAACACACTGTCATCCGGTTCCGGCACAGCAATCGCTTCCGGCTCTTCCTGCGGGATTTCCGCAGGCTTCTCCGGTACAGCAGGCTCCGGTTCATTGTATACAGGCTCTTCTGCAGCTCTGCTTCTGGGCTGGTAGTCGTTGATACCTTCGATCCTGTCACGCTTGCCGCTTTTTTTATCTTCAATTTCCTGCGCAAGTTCACGCATGAAATCCCTTTGTGCCATATACGCTTCCTCCTGGAATGTCAGAATCTATTGTACCATCGATCGGCTGTATACAACCTCTCTTCATCAAATCTTAAGCCTCCTGTCCATATAGACGGAACATTCTGTACATGATGATAAAAAAACACCGGGATTCCTCTCAGTGTTTGTTTTCCATATACTCCTTGAATCTGTTCACATCATCCAGATCATCCGGTTTGATCCCGCGCTGCTTCAGGAAGTAGCGTATGGTCACTTCTCCGTTTCCTCCGGCGAAGATCCGCTGGAAATTGGACCGGTGGCGCAGGATCATCACGAACAGAATGATCAGCGTTCCCCACAGCATGACCGTATATCCGTAGAGCACCGCTGTTCTGAGGGCGAATGCCGCTGCCGCAGCACACGCACCGAAAGCGATGTAGTCCGTAATCAGCGTCACTGCCACCAGCGCGCCGAATACAGCCGCAAACGCCGGGAAGCCGAAGCCCAGGCTTGCACCGACCAGGGCAGCTACACCCTTCCCTCCCCGGAACTTCATCTGCACCGGGAAGATATGCCCCATGATCACAGCGAAAGCGTTGACGTACATGGCGATGACCGTACGCAGGAAGCGCTTTGCGGCATAGACAGCGAAGTAGCCTTTGAACACATCAAAGACAAGCGTGAGGAATCCGAGCTTCCAGCCGATGACCATAATGGCATTGGACGCGCCGGAATTCCCGGATCCGTTTTCCCGGATATCGATTTTCCGGTATTTCCTGCCGAGCAGATAGGCCGGATGGATACAGCCGAGGATATAGCTGAGCAGACCGGAGAATACCAAATGCTTCATACCGTTATCATATCAGAAATCTTAATCTTTTAAGATACCGCCTTCTGCAAAGAAAAAGCAGTATTCCGGTTTCCGGAATACTGCTGTGTTTATTTTCAGAAAACCGTTATCCGAGAGACTGCGTCGCTGTCTTCAGGAAGCGCAGATAGACGATGTAGGCAATCAGATCAAACACCAGGGATACCACCAGCATCAAAGCCGCAACAGGGATGAAATCCGCGACCACGGGATTGCCGCCCTTCACACCGTACCAGATGGATACACCCTTCAGACCGAGGCTGACCAGCTGCGCCAGCACAGCCCATACCAGCGCTTTATTGCCGAGGAACTTCAGGCCGGGACGGTTCATCTGTTCCGCAACGGACATCACACCGGAAATAATGAAGCACTTCACCAACAGCTCGCTGAGCGTCTTTGCCATATCCACGCCTGTGGAAACCGCTTCCTCCAGATGGAACGATGAATTGACCGACCCCAGTACAATGCCGATCACTACCCACAGCAGCGCCTTCTTGAACTTCGGTTCATCCTTGGACGCTCTGGAGATTCCGGTCAGATGCATAATGAACGATATCAGGCTGAGCGCCAGTACAGCAATCGACAGGCCCATGATGACCGGAGAGGACGGATCCAGATTGATGGTACCGTTGGCCGGAACGGTTTCCCCGTTCATCATCTGCTGAGCAAATGCCGCACCGAATCCGCAGACCATCGCCAGCAATGACAGGATCTCTGCTGTAAAGATCCGCTTGATGCCCTTCCTTGCATTTTCGAATTCCATATCGTATTCCTTCTTTCTTAGTACTGTTATGTCAATTATAGGCGATTCTCGGCACAGCGGACAGCAGTTCTCTTCCATATTCCGTCTGCGGAGACGCAAAGAACGCAGAACAGGATCCTGTCTCCTGCAGCCTGCCGCCCTTCAGTACAGCAATATCATCGCATACTGCATGGATGACACCCAGATCGTGGGAAATGAACAGTACGGTCAGATCCCGCTCCCTGCGGATTTCATTGATCAGCTCCAGCATCTTCCGCTGTACGGATACGTCCAGCGCCGATGTCGGCTCATCCAGGATCAGCAGCTCAGGCTCTGTGCACAGTGCTCTGGCCAGTGCGATCCGCTGTTTCTGTCCGCCGGAGAACGACCGAGGATATCTTTCCAGCGTATCCGCCGGAAGCTCCATCCGGGCAATCAGTTCCCGGCAGGCATCCATTGCCTGCTTCCGGGGGATTCCCTGCACCACCATACCGTCCGTCAGAATGGTACCGATCCTATGCTTCGGATTCAGCGACGCGTCCGGATTCTGGAATACCATCTGCACTTTTCGGCAGAACTGTGCAGATCTTCTGCCGCTCTGCAGCTCTCCCTCAAAGCGGATTTCCCCGGTACAGTCCCGCAGAAGCCCGGTAACCGCCCTTGCCAGCGTCGACTTGCCGGATCCCGACTCACCGACCAGTCCCAGCGCATGATGGCGCTCCAGGTCCAGGCTGACGTCAAACAGTGCCTGATGGTCTCCGTAGAAAGCGCAGAGATCCCTGATTTCCAGTATTCTGTCCATCTCAGTCCACCTCCGGCACCGGCAGGACCGAATCCACCAGTTCCCTTGTATAATCATTCGCCGGATCCCTCAGGATCTTTTCCTTCCGACCCGTTTCGATGATCTCTCCCTGCTTCATCACGGCAATCCTGCTGCAGAGCTGCGACGCCACCGCCAGATTGTGCGTAACGAAGATCATCGCAAAGCCCAGCTCCTGCTGCAGTCTACGGATCAGGTCCATGACCTGCTTCTGCACCGTAACATCCAGCGCTGTCGTCGGTTCATCGCACAGCAGCACATCCGGCCGGCAGGCCAGAGCCAGAGCGATCAGAATACGCTGGCACTGTCCGCCGGACAGCTCTCCCGGATACCGGTCCTTCTCTGCCAGATCCATCGGTAGAGACAATTGTTCCAGATACTGCTTTGCGGCATCCTCCGCTTCCCTGCGCCCGAGCTTCTGCTGCAGCTCAATGACATCCACCAGCTGACGGAATACCGGATACAGCGGATCAAGGGACGTCAGCGGGCTCTGGAAAACCATGGCACATCTGCCGTTGATCTCCCGGTGTTCACAGGTTTCCCGGATCCCGGCAGGCAGAAGACCGATGATCGACTTCAGTGTCAGCGTCTTCCCGGATCCGGATTCACCGACAATGCCCAGCGTCTCTCCCGGACCGAGTGAAAGACTGACGTTCTTCACCAGCTGCGTTCCGGAACGGTTGTACAGATTCAGATTTTCAATCACCAGAAGCCTAGAATCCATCTTCCCTCCAGAGGTCCGCCAGACCATCGCCGATAAACGAAAGCGCAATGCCTGTCAGAACCACCGCAATGCCCGGAATCACCGAAATCCACCAGGCACTCGTCATCATCGTCTGCCCTTCCGCAATCATCGTTCCCCAGTCCGGTGTCGGCGCACTGATTCCGATGCCCAGATATCCCAGCATCACAATCATGACGAGAAGGCCGGTCATATCCGTCATCAGCACAACGACCGCCTGCGGCAGTACGTTCGGCAGGATCTCCCGCACAATGATGCGCAGATCGGAGAAACCCTGCAGCCTCGCCGCATCCACCCATTCCTGGCTGCGCAGCGAAGCCGTCATACCCTTGGCAACCCGGGCATACAGCAGCCAGCCTACCAACATGAACGTAATGAAAATGCCCCGGATCCCGGCACCCGTCACAAAGGCCACCACAATGACCAGCAGATAGTACGGGAACGCAATGAATGTATCGATCAGCAGGGTAATCACCCAGTCCACCTTACCGCCGAACCAGCCCGCAGCCATGCCCAGGAACACACCGATGGTAAACGGCGCAATCTCCGCCAGCACCATCAGGGAAAGATCCACCCTTCCCGCATACAGCACCCGGGCCAGAATATCCCTGCCCAGCTGATCCGTACCGAACGGATGTACTCCGGAGGGCGGCAGAAGCACTGCCGTCAGATCCTGGGCGTACGGATCATATCCGTACACCAGCGGTCCCAGCACTGCCAGCAGTACGATCAAACCCATCAGGCACAGCCCGGTCTTCAGCGCCGGCTTCATCTTCTTCCCGTTCATTTGTTCATCCTCGGATCTGCTTTATGCGCAATCAGCTCTGTCACCAGACTGATCACCACCACAAAGACAGCGCAGTAAAGCGCTATGGCCTGAACGAGCGGAAAGTCGCGGTTGGAAATCGCTTCAAACAGCAGCTTGCCGACACCCCTCACAGCGAACACCTGCTCAACCACGAGCGTTCCGCCGATCAGGTAGGAGAGGTTGACGCTGAACAGCATCAAAGAAGGTACAAACGCATTGCGCAGTACATGCTTGAACAGTATGGTCCGGGAAGGTACACCGGCCGCCTTCAGCGTGACGACGAAATCGGCTTCCAGTACCTCCAGCAGCCGTTCCCGCAGAGAGCGCACCAGCGGTGGAATCTGTCCGAATGCTACCGTGATGGCCGGCAGTGTAAGACCGCGGAGCATCCCTTTGTCCAGACCCCCGACCGGAAACCAGTGCAGATGCACCGCGAACAGCAGAATGAACAGCAATCCTGTCCAGAATACCGGCATTCCCTGTGTAAAGGCAGGAATGACCCGGATGATATGATCGAACAGCTGATCCCGGTGCGTCGCCGCAAGCACAGCGAGAACCAGGGATACCGCAACCGTGATCAAGGTCGCCATCAGTACCAGAAGAAGGGTTACCGGCGCATACTTGAAGACCAGGGAGCGGCTGGATACACCGTACTTGATCGATGCCCCGGTATCTGCTTTCAGAAAGACATTCTTCACGAACATCACAAACTGTTCCGGCAGGGACAGATTCAGTCCCAGCCGTTCCCGCAGCGCTTCCAGCGATGCTTCCGACGCATGCTCTCCCAGCACCATCACCGCCGGATCGCCCGGCACCAGACGGATGAGGAAGAACACTGCGATCATAACGAAAACAATGACCAGTAAACTGCGAAAGAGCGCTCCCCTCACCCAGTGCCGGAAGCGCTTCTTTTCTTCTGTATTCCTTTTTGTCTGAATACTGTCCAAATCTGCCTCTTCTGTTTGTTATTTGAATGTTACGGATGTGAAGACCGGACTGCCGTTGGGACGGTAGACCAGACCTGCCACATTCGCCCTGACGCCGTGTACACGCTCCGGATAGTAGAACGGAATATACGGTACATCATCAGCCAGGATCTGCTGCAGAGAGCTGTAGACCGCATGCCGCTCATCCCCGTCCGGCGTCGTCCGCCCGAGATCCATCAGCGCGACGGCTTCCTCGCTCTTGTAGTTCGTCCAGTAGCACTGGCTGAAGCCGTTGGGATCCACCTGGAACGCAAAGATCGAGTTCGCGTCCGGATAGTCCGCAATCGCACTGTTGATCATCATATCATAGTTCAGGTTCTTGAAGTCCTGGCGGAACGCCGCAATTTCCTGCGCATTGATCGTAATGTCGATGCCGATCTTCTTCCCGGCCTCCACAACAATCTGCGCCTCCTGCGAACGTACGTAGTTGCCCGAAGCGATACTGATGGTCGTCTGGAATCCGTCCGGATATGCACTAAGCTTCATCTCTTCCGCAGCCCGGTCAAGATCATAGTCCAGGACTTCGATCTCATCCCCGGCATAGTAGCGCAGTGCCGAAGGCAGTACGGAGCGTGCCGTGACACCGTAGCCGAATGTCAGTGCCTGCATCATCTCTTCCCGGTTGATCGCCAGAGCCAGCGCCCTGCGTACATGGACATCGGAGAAATGCTCATCCAGCGTATTGAAGAACAGTTCCTCAATTTCCCAGCCTTCCGAAGCGATCACATAGGTATCTTCACTGTCCGCAATGCTCTTCGCATTGGCGAATGAAATTTCATCCGCCGCGTCCACATCACCGGCCTTCAGCTGGTTGATCAGCTGGTTGTCATCCTCGATGTAGCGGAAGACCAGGTGGTCGATCACCGGCTTGCCTTCCTGCCAGTAGTACGGGTTCTTTACGAATGTCACGTCTCCGCTCGGATCCCATTCCTCGACCATGAACGGTCCTGTACCGACAGGATGCGCAAAGAACTCTTCCTCGCTCAGTCCGTTCAGATCCTTCGGAACAATACCGTTGGAGAAGTTCGCCAATTCGGAGTAGAACGGGGTGTACGCTGCGTTCAGCGTAATGACGACTGTCCTGTCATCCACTGCCTCAATGCTCTGGATATCGGCTTCGATCGGCAGCGGTCCTCCCACTTCGAGATGACGCTCCAGGGAGTACTTCACATCCTCCGCGGTGACATCCTGTCCGTTGGAGAACTTCAGGCCGTCATGCAGCACAAACGTATAGACCAGACCATCCTCGCTGATCGTGGAATCCGCGAGATAATCCGTCACAACACCGTCTTCATCGAACATGACCAAAGGCTCGAACACCTGATCGATCGCAAACGCATTGTTTTCTGTAATTTCATTATGAAGGTCAAATGATGTAACGGATGCCTTGCGCGCATAGACAAACCGTACTTCGTCTTCTGTTTCCGGTGTGTCCGCACCGCATCCTGCCAGTCCGAGGACCAGCGCCGCTGCAGGAATCAGCCAGTATTTCTTAGCCCGCATATCCTTGCCTCCTTGAATACATATCCATTCTATGCACAATTTGGCACTATGTATATTTCCAGAACAGATATTTTATATAAGACCAGATTCAGCAAAAACAAATGAGCACAGCTGTACTCATTCATCTTCCTTCCAGTAATCCACGCTTGTTTCGCTGATCAGCGCAGGCATGGCATGATGCAGTGCAATGTACTCCTTGGACTGCGGCCAGTACAGGCAGTCCGTACGTGTCGCAAAGTCCAGGATCAGGCATACCTTGCCGCTGTCCATATCGAATCCCGTTTCATAGCCGGTACGGTTCTGCAGCTCCGACGCAGCGTCCTTCACCGCATCCAGCAGTTCCTCCAGATCTTCCGGATCCACCGGCTCATAGATGTTCACACTCCGGTACATAGACGCTCAGATGACATTGAAATCATGGTCCCGGTAGGACAGCAGTTTCTCTGCCGCATCATCGCCGTATTCTTCCCTGAACGCTGCCAGGACTGCATCCGCCGCATCCGTACCGAACACAGCGTCGCTGACTTCCTTGAATGCCCAGAATATATGCGCGCAGTGGAACGAGAACGGCATGATGTACTCAGGGTGCTTCGGGTGGTTCTCCCCTTCCGTGAATCCGGCATTGCGCACCGTCTGGATGCAGCAATCATGGGTATTCAGTGTCTGGGGCACTTCATAGACCAGATAGGGATTGAAGCCCCGGCAGATGGAATTGTCCAGGTGCGCACAGTAGACGCTGCCGGCTTCCGTCATACCCATCCTGCGGAACTGGGTGTGCCACGGACAGCGGGTGATCTTCATGGTCAGATCCGGCGACCACTCCGTGATCGTGGACTGATTGGCGACACCCTGCTCGATGGCATACGCGCTCGGCTCCCACTCCCCGTATTCCTGGTAGACCGCATAGGTCAGCTCTTTCCCGTCGCGCAGAGCTCGCTGGGCCATGCGCCTGCCCCGCGTTGAGGCATAGTACTGTGTGGCATGGATAAAGACGTTCTTTCCCCGTTCGCCGTATCTTCCGGTGAGTTCCCGGTAGAAGGATGCGGCAATCCAGGCATGTGTCAGTTCATTGAACAGATCCGGCATATGTATTCCTCCTTGAACGCAGATCAAGATAGATAAACAGTGCGAAAGCAATGATGCAGAAGACGATTCCCCCGCTGAAGAATAGATTGAAGCTCCCGGTAAAATCGTAGATGTACGGTACGATGACCGCTACGAAGGCACCGATGAAGCCCAGAACCGACTGCAGACGGCTGAGCCTGAGCTTGTACGCTTCCGGTCCGTAGATGTCCAGCAGTACAAGCGGCTGGGAATTGACGTAGATGGCGTATTCCGCGCCGAAGAGCACCGCTGCCAGATTCAGTGCTGTGAGGCTGCTCTGAGCAAAGCGGAAGAGGATCATGGAAGCCAGAACCGCCAGCAGGAAGATCTCCGTCGTACGGTAGATGCCGATCCGGTCGGATATCACACCCAGCAGCAGCTTTCCTACCACGTTTCCGATCATACAGTAGGACGTAAATACCGCACCGGCCTCCAGAGTATAGCCCAGAGACAGTGCGTAGATCGGCATCTGCGCCGTGAAGTTGACCAGTGTGCCCGGCAGCAGCATCGCCACCGCTACAATTGCGAAGACAAAGCCCGGAACAAAGCGGGAGACCCCCTCCGTATGCACTTCTTCACTGACCGGGGCTTCCTCTGCCCCGTACGGCTGCAGGCCGCTCTCCTGCGGCGATACCTGGAACAGGAACATCGTCGGCACCAGGATCAGCACGGCACAGACAGCCGAGGTAATCAGTACACTCTGCCGCCAGCCCACTGCACCGATCATACGGGAGAATACCGGGCTGAGCAGAGCGCCGGCGATGCCGGAACTGGACATCGTCAGACCCAGTGCCAGACCCCTTCTCTTCACAAACCAGTTGTTGATGACGATGGAGACCGCCACCAGATAGCAGCTGCCGCCGATGCCTGAGACCACTGCCGCAAGATACCACTGCCACAGATGATCAAAGAACGCCAGTACCGCAAAGGACGCAATGAACAGGATCTCGGTCACCAGCAGTACCTGTTTGCCGTTCTTCTCTACGAACAGCCGGGTGACCGCTGTGACCGCAGCCGCACCGACCAATGACTTGATCATGTAGTATACGGACAGATCGCCTGTCCGGAAGCCCATGTCCTCCACCATCGCTGAAAAGAACACACCCAGTGTGTTGGACAGGATTCCGCTCATGCCGGCAAAGATCATGATCAGGCTGGCCAGCACCAGCCAGACCTTTGCCTGTCCGTCTTTCCGTACTGTCACAGTCTACTCTCCGAATGTGATTCTCATCATGCGGTGCGGGAACTTCTCCTCTTCATAGAAGATCTCTCCGTAGGGTTCAAACCCGAGCGCTTCATAGAAACCGACCTTCTCGATCATGGAACCCAGGATCATCTCCCCTGCGCCCAGTTCCTTTGCCTTGCGGATGCACTCCCTGACGCACATGGCCGCATAGCCCTTTCCTCTTTCTTCAGGATAGGTGCACAGCCTGCCGAAGCGCAGTGTATCCCCTTCCGGAAACAGCCTTGCGTTGCATACCGGCCGGCCGTCCACATACAGAACCAGATGCTTGCTGATGCGGTCGGTATCGTCGAACTCCACATCCGGTGTATAGCCGATTTCCTTTACAAAGACTGCTTCCCGGATGGCGAATCCATCCTGCAGCCCCTCATCTCCGTAGTTGTACCATTTCATCTCTATCATGATCCGTTCCTCCTAAATATGTGCTTGTTCCCCGTCTGCCGGCAGCTTCCGGTAGACGCTCAGATACATTCCCAGTCCGCAGGCCAGGCCGCCGATCACATTGGAGACCGGCTCTGCCATGTACACACCGTCCACCCCGAAGCCGAGCCTCGGCAGAAGTACGGTCAGCGGCACAACGATCACCACTTTGCGGAACAGCGAGAAGAAGATTGCCCGCTTGGTGCAGCGCAGTGCGGTGAACGTTGTCTGCCCTGCCATCTGGAATGCCATGAACGCAAACGCAAAGAAATACAGTTTCAGGGAATGAACGCCCAGAGCGATCATTTCCTGATCATTGGTGAATATGCTCATCAGCCTGTCCGGTATGAGCAGTACCATGATCCAGGCCGCAACAGCATAGACCAGACCGCCCACCGTAATGAACCGGATGCACTCCTTGATGCGGGAGTACTTCTGCGCCCCGTAGTTGAAGGACATCACGGGCTGGGAACCATGGGTAATGCACATGGACGGCAGGGAGACAATCTCCCGGACACTGTTGATGATGGTCATGATGCCGACGTAGAGATCACCGCCGAACGTGCGCAGTGTTACATTGCAGAGAATGGATACCAGGGTATTCGTCCCCTGCATGACAAACCCGGCTGTGCCCAGAGGCACAATCTCTGCGAGCAGAGAAGCCGACGGCTTCAGGTACTTTGTCCGGATGCGGTACGGGGCATCCTTCTTCAGGAAGAAGTACAGTGCCCAGACGCAGGAAACCATCTGGCTGATAATCGTCGCCAGCGCTGCACCGGTCACACCCATATGCATCCCGTAGATTAACACCGGATCCAGGACCAGGTTCAGAAACGCACCGATGAACACGGTCATCATGCCGGTGCGCGGATAGCCCGAAGCATTGATGAAGCCGTTCAGTCCCGTCGACAGCATCGCTGCGGTGGTGCCCCACAGATAGACCTTCAGGTAGGCATCCGCGTACACATAGGACACATCGCTCGCCCCGAACAGATAAAGAATATCCCTGCGGAAGAACATGCCTGTCAGGAACAGTATGATGGATGTAATCCCCAGCATTACCGCTGCCTGTCCGAGCACCCGCTCCGCACGGTCCTCGTTCTTCTGTCCCAGCGCAATGGCGTACAAAGGAGTACCGCCGGTAGCGAACAGGTTGGTGAAGGCCGCAACCAGTGTGGTAATCGGGAAAGCCAGTCCGATGCCGGTCAGAGCGATCGCTCCGGTACCGGGCAGATGACCGATGTAAATCCGGTCCACTACGTTGTAGAGGAGATGGACCAGCTGTGCAAACAGCAGAGGAATGCTCTGTGCCAGGACCACCTTCCAGATCCTGCCGCTCCCGAAATCGTTTTTCATACCTGCCATTTTACCATAGCCGGTACGTACTGCGGCACATGCGCTGGAAAGAAAAAAAGTACAGGACTATAATATTCAGTATGTGTTTCAAGGAAAGGAGACCTGTATGGAGGATCATATGAGCCTGATCAACAGTGTATTCGGCCTGCAGTCCAGAAATACCGACGATTCCGATACCATGAGCGACATGTACCGGAAACTGCTCACCATTGCCTGGCCGGCAGCGCTGGAAGGTCTCCTGCTGTCCTTGATGAATTCGTTCGATACCATGATGGTAGGAAAGCTGGGTCCGGCCGCCATTGCCTCGGTTGGTCTCTGCGCCCAGCCGCGGATGATCCTTCTGCTGGTCGCCCAGTCCCTGTGCGTCGGTACAACGGCAGTCGTTGCCCGGCGTAAAGGTGAAGACCGCCATGATGCGGCTGTCTCCTGCCTCAAGCAGTCTCTGGCCATCATTACCCTGATCGGCATCATCATTTCTTTGATCGGTTTCTTCGGCGCGCACGGGCTGGTGCGCCTTGCCGGTGCATCCGCAGAGACAGAGCCGAACGCAGCCATCTACTTCCGCATCATATCCTCTGCTTTCATCCTCAATTGCTGGACACTGTGCATCTGTGCAGCGATGCGCGGCATCGGGGAAACGAAGATCACGATGCGGGTCAATATGACCGCCAATATCGTCAATGTATTCCTGAACTACTGTCTGATCCAGGGTCACTTCGGCTTCCCTGCCCTCGGCGTCAGAGGCGCCGCCCTAGCGACAGCCGCCGGAACGGCTGTCTCCTTCTTCATGGCCCTGCGGGTTGTACTGAAGAAAGAGGGCTATCTGAGCCTGAATCCCTTCGGTGGGTTTGCCTTTGACAAGGGTACGGTTGATTCTCTGATCCATGTAGGCAGCGGTACCATTGCGGAATCCGTATTCCTGCGGGTCGGCTTCCTGATCAACGGACGCCTGATTGCCGGTGTCAATACTTCTGCGTATGCGACCAACCAGATTGTCATGCAGGTATCCGGACTGTCCTTTACGGTCGGTGACGGTACTGCCTCAGCCGCAACTTCCCTGATCGGCCAGTCGCTGGGTGCGGGAAGAAGGAAAAGGCAAAGCTGTATGTGCAGGTAGTCCGGCGGGTCTCCTGGATCATTTCCCTGGCGATCATTCTGCTGCTGGTATTCGGCAGGAACATCCTGCCGACGCTCTTCACCGAAGATCCGGTCATCCGTTCCATGGCTGCGCTCTGCTTTGTTGTTCTGGCTGTAGGCATTGTGCCACAGAATCTGCGTGTGGTATTCGCCGGCTGTCTGCGCGGCGCAGGCGATGTTAGATACGTTGCGGTCATCTCCCTGATCAGTGTACTGATCATGCGCCCGCTGCTGACATGGGCATTCTGCTATCCCATCCATGCGATGTTCCCGGCGATGCATTTCAACTACACCGGTCCGTGGATTTCCTTCGGTCTGGATGCACTGCTGAGAGCTGTACTGCTTACCCTGCGGGTGAACCAGGGAAAATGGGTGGATATCCGTCTTTGAGGAACCATGCCCTCTTTGCTGTGCTACACTAAAAGCAGCAGATACAGGGAGAGATCAATCATATGAGCAGGAAAGTCATCGCAGCAGGACACATCTGTCTGGATGTTGCGCCTGTCTTTTCCCATAAACGTGTACAGGATATATCGGAAGTCTTCCGTCCCGGCAGTATTGTCCAGATCGGTGAGGCTCTGTTCAGCACGGGCGGTGCAGTAGCAAACACCGGTCTGGCAATGAAGATCTTCGGTGCGGATGTTTCACTGATCGGCAAGATCGGCAGGGATCCCTTCGGTGATACGGTCATGAAGATTCTTTCCGGCTATGATGCGGAGCAGGGAATGATCGTATCCGCTGTGGATCCGACCTCCTATACCATTATTCTGACAGTACCGGGCATCGACCGGATCTTCCTGCACGCACCGGGTGCGGACGCAACCTTCTGTTCGGACGACATTCCTGAACAAGCGCTGGAAGATGCGG
>JAFOIY010000110.1 GCA_017420505.1 Solobacterium sp.
AGGAAACCGGAATGAATGCAAACTGATACAGATAGCAGCACAGGAAAACAATGGTAATCGTTCGGTTGAATAAGGACAGTCCGGTCATAGAATTCACCTCCGGGTTCCATGATAGAAAAACAAGGATTAAGAACCCATCGGTGAAGCGTTTAAGAATCATTAATAATCCATTAACAATAAAAAAACAGCCTTCCGGCTGTTCTTTGTATCAGTTGTAGGTACGGATCGGCAGGACGAGCTGGAGTACATCATCGTTGCCTGCTTCATCGGTAATAATGAAGGGCTTCATCTCACCGGTGAACCGGATGCGTACATTCGGGCTGTCGATGGCTCTGAGCGCGTCAATTGCGTAGTTCGCTGCGAAGCTGATGTCCAGCGGTGCGCCGGTATAGGATAAAGGATGGATCGGTTCATTGAATTCGCCGATTTCCTGGGCACGGTTGGATACGGAGATGTTGTTTTCATCCTTGATCTGCATCCGGATCACCGTCATGTTCTCATTCTTCATGATGGAGGAACGGTCGATGATGCCTATCAGCTTCTGTTTGTTTACAACAAGGTCATATCTGAACTCCTTCGGAATCAGGCGTTCTGTTTCGGGATAGCTGCCATCCAGCAGACGGCTCTGCAGGATGATGTCCTCGGATACGAACTGAATCTTTTTGGTGTTCAGGTGGACAGCCAGATCCTTTGTGCCGTCATTGAAGATGGCTCTGGCTTCATTGAGGCTCTTTGCCGGTACCGTAATGTTGAAGCTGTCTCCGTTGCCGGTGAATACATTTCTGGCCAGGCGGAAGGAATCCGTCGCTGTCGCGATGATCCTGGATCCGTCACTGCTGAAGTTCACACCCGTCAGGACAGGACGTGTTTCCTTGACACTTGCAGCGAAAGCGGTGGATTCAATGATGGAAGCCAGTCTGCCGGCATTCATGTTCATCGTATACTCCGGGACAGAGAAATCAATGTTGGGATATTCCGAAGGACGGTATCCGTTGATCTTGAACTCTGCACCGTTTCCGGAGAACCGGGTCAGGGTTCCGTCAATGATCTCTACTTCGATCTTTTCAGAATCCATCTTTCTTACAATGTCTGTCAGGTACTTCGCTTCGATGACGATGGTGCCCTTTTCCACAATCTGCGGATCGGCATTGTCATCGGTGCGTACATTCATCCGGATGGAGATATCGGAATTGGATCCGGTAAGGATCAGTCTTTCTTCCTCTGCGTCGATGCGGATTCCGCTGAGGGAAGGAATCGGTGCATTGGAAGATACAGCGCGGTTTACGATGGACAGTGCGCTGTTGAGCCTGTTTTTGGTAACGATGAATTTCATTGGGCGTAGCCTCCTGTATATATATTAATTCAGTTTATTACTATTAAGCCTGTGGAAACTGTGGAAAAACAGAAGAATCCTGCTTGTCTGTGTTGTATCCGGGCTGTTTATGCCTGTGGATGAAGTGTGGATGAATGTGGACAATCAGTTGCTCAGACGCTTTTCCAGTTCGGAGACGGCTTCGGCGAAGAAGCGGTCCTTCTCGATTTCGTTCTGTACTTTGATGCAGGAGCTGATGATTGTGGAATGATCCCTGCCACCGAATTCTTCACCGATTTTGATATAAGGAAGATCCAGAAGCTTGCGGCAGAGATAGATGGAAATATGCCGGGCATTGGCGATGTTCTTGGTGCGGGTCTTTCCGATGATCTGGTTGCGTGTCAGTCCGTAGTAGTCTGCTACACACTTGATGATCCGTCCGGAATTGAGTCCGTCCTTTTCCACTGCCGGTGTCTGGTTTTTCAATGCTTTGACAATCGTATCGAACTTGATGCAGGATTTGTCTTCCTGGAACATGATGGTATAGAAGAGAACCCGGTTCCAGGCGCCTTCCAGATCACGGACATTGCCGGCAAAGTTGGATGCGATGTAGGTCAGTCCGGCTTCTTCGACTTCATCAATATCATTGCCGTTGTTTTCAATCTTCATGCGCAGGATAGCCATGGCTGTTTCGAATTCAGGGGAATCAATGCCGACGGACAGTCCGCTGCTGAAGCGGCTGATCAGACGGTCTTCCAGGCCTTTGATCTCTTTCGGCTGCCGGTCGGAAGCGATGCAGATCTGCTTATGGTTGTTGATGAGTTCGTTGTAGATGGAGAAGAAGATTTCATGGGACTTCTCCTTCCCTGCCAGGAACTGGATATCATCCACAAGAAGAAGATCCATACTGCAGAGATACTGTTTGAATTCATCGATCTGGTTCTTCTGGATCGCTTTGTATACCTTTTCTACGAATTTCAGGGATTCTATATAATATACTTTCTTGCCGGGGTCGGTTTTACGCACAAAATTGGCAATGGCCATCAGAAGATGTGTCTTTCCGAGACCGGAATTGCCATAGATGAAAAGAGGATTGAAATATCTTCCGGGATTGTAGGCACAGGCAAGCGCGGCTGTCTGGCTTTCCCGGTTGCAGTCACCGACGACGAAATTATCAAAGGTAAGGTCGGACTGGATGGACATGCTGCGGAAGTCGTCGATGTCTTCCGGACGCAGCACAGGTTCCGGATTTTCCTTCTGCAGCCAGCGGTCTTCCAGATCCACGGTAATGTCCGGCTGATAGGAAAGCCCCAGTATATCCACCAGAGCGTCGGATATTAAACGAGCAGAACGCATTACGATCTGCTGGGTAATCACGTTGTCTGTCAGTACGATTCCGCTTTCATTGTTCAGCTGGTACAGCCAGGATTTGCGGAAGAATGTTTCCAATATATTCGGTTCTATATGCTCATTGTCCCCGAGGTAATTTATTACCCGGGACCAAAGATCAGTATAGTAACTGTCGCGGGTCAAACTCATATAATACTCCTGTAGTGCAATATCTATTGTAGAGTGATTTTACAGGAAATCTACCACAAAATTGTGGAAAAAATACTTTTCCACAGCAGTAAAAAAAGCATAAACACTATATAAAATCATCATATTTCTGATGTTTTCCACAATTATCAACAAAATGAAAATGTGTATAAACTGTGGACAATCCATCAACACCCCTTTCCACTGTGGAAATTGTGTAAAGAATCGGTAAGTCTGCCAGGATCCCACAGAGTTATAAACAGCAGAAAACGGCTTGATTATGCCGTTTTGTGAATAATCCACAATTTTCAACAATTGTTGAAAACCCGCTTTGTTGAAAGAAAAATCAATTGTGGAAATATGAATGATCCAGAGCAGCCCTCAGCAGACAGCCCGGTTATTTTTTCAACACTTATACACACGAGGGAGCATTATTGCGGAAAACTTTTCTGCAGAACCATGGCTGCAGGACCGGTGCTGGTATGGCTGCCGGATCCGGATGATTTCACAAATCCAGGCATAAAACCATCGTTTTTCCACAGATGATGCCAGTAATGAAATAATTTTCATTAATAATCATTGTTGCTTAAATAGGACAGAAAAACATGAATAATGGTATAAAAAGCGCATTTATATATACAAAAAAATGAACACTATGAAAATGAAAGCGATTACACTGATTGTTGATTATGAAAGAGTCGGATGCTTTTTTTCTTGTGAATGTAAAAAAGGATTCATATAATGATTCCATATCCCTGTGAAAGGGAGAGTCATTTATTAATCACAAAAGGGGGATATTAATATGTGGACTCCATTATTCTCATTCATGGTATTCGTCGTCTTCCTGGCGATCGGTGATGCGATCAGTGTACTGACCAAGTCCCGTGTCAGCGGACTGCTGATTGTCATGTTCCTCTATCTGGTTGGTTTCCAGACAGGAATTATCCCGCCGGATACAATCGCATCAACCGGTCTGACAACAATAGCAGGTGGATTTGCCATTGCGCTCCTGCTCGTCAGTATGGGTACGATGATTGAGCTTCCTACAATGATTGCACAGTGGAAGACCGTTGCGATTGCGCTGTTTGCGCTGGTCGGTCTGGCCATTGGATCATTCACAGTCAGTTCCTGGGTCGTCGGCCGTCAGTGGGCACTGTGTGCTTCCGCTCCGATTTCCGGCGGCATTATCGCCGGCCAGATGACATCAGCAGCTGCTCAGGCAGCCGGCAGAAATGATCTTGCGGCGTTCGCCATCCTGATCATCGGATGCCAGGGCTTCGTCGGTATGCCGATCTGCGCAAATATGCTGAGACTGTACTGCGAGAAGATTCTCTCCGGTGATATTGTGATGCATGATCTGTCTTCGGGTGAGGCTGAAAGCAAGCCGAAGCTCATCAAGAAGTTCCCGAAGGCACTGCAGGGCGACAACGCTACATTCGCAAGGATTGCGGTCGTTGCCTGGCTCGGCTATGTACTGGCCAATGCACTGCACGGTGTTATCAATGTAAACGTTATGTACCTGCTCGTTGGTATCTTCGCCTATGCGATCGGATTCCTGCCGAAGAACGCGCACTTCTCCGCTCATGCAAGCGGCTTCCTGATGCTGTGCGTCATCTCCATCTGCTTCGGTTCGCTGGCTACGATTTCCATGGACGATCTGAAGGCAATGTTCCTTCCGTTGATCGTTACACTGCTGGTCGGTGCAGTCTTCATTATCGGATTCGGTTCCATTATGGGAAAACTGCTCAAGGTCGACTGGAGACTTGCAGCTGCGATCGCGATCTGCTGCACCATCGGTTATCCTGGTACACAGATCATCACAGAGGAAGTCTGCCGTGTACTGGAATGCGATGAGGAAACACGTGCGAAGATTCATGATCATGTACTGCCTCCGATCGTCGTTTCCGGATTCACAACGGTTACGATTGCGTCTGTCTTCTTTGCAGGATTCATCCTTCCGATGATCTTCTGATTGAAGAACAAAGAGAACAAAATGCGGAAAGTTCATCTTCCCGCATTTTTATTTTTTCTGCAGCATAGTCATTTGTCTGTACAGACCGGGTATCTTTCGTTTATAAATGATATGCAGGTGCAGAATCCTGTATACCGGAACAATAAAGCAGGGGAATCTGTATGAAAGAGAAAACAGGCTTGAAAAGAGTATTAGCAACTATCATCAGTGTGTTTACAATGCTGGCCGTATTACTGCCGGCAGGCTGTTCTTCCGGAACGGAAGGGGACACACCGGCTCTGCAGGAATCAGATGATGCAGATGATCCAGTATCGCAGGAATCTGCGGTACTGGTTGCAGTCTTCTCCTGTACAGGGCATACAATGCCGATTGCCGGGTACATTACTGATGAACTCGGCGCAGATCTGTATGTTATCGAAGCTGAAATACCCTACACAGAAGAAGACATCAAATACTATACGGACTGTCGTGCAGACAGGGAACAGAACAATCCGGAAGCCCGTCCTGAAATAGCCGGTGATCTTCCGGATGTGAGCGGATACAGCACCGTTTTTCTCGGCTATCCAATCTGGCACGGACAGGCACCGAAGATCATATACACTTTCCTGGAGGGTGTTGATCTCTCCGGAAAGACAGTCATACCGTTCTGCACCTCCGCCTCCAGTCCGCTGGGAACAAGCGCAGAGAATCTGCAGGCGCTCGCACCGGATGCAGTCTGGCAGGAAGGCAGGCGATTTGCAATCGGTACAGCAGCAGAGGAAATCTCTGAATGGATCCAGTCTCTGAACGTTCAGCCTGAATAAAGAAAACAAAGAAAAGGGGAACCTTCAAGGCTCCCCTTTATTGCTGTACAGATAATCAGAGTGTAATCTCTTTCTTTTCCCTGATGGAAGGCTGCTTGTCGGAGATTTTCAGGAAGATGAATCCCAGGGCGAAGAAGACAGCCAGGGAGGCTACCGCGATGTTGATGGTACCGCCGGCCAGCTTCACAGCTGCGATGACCGCAGAGCCCAGGAATGACGCTCCCTTGGCAAAGATATCATAGATACCGAAGTATTCGCCGGAATTCTCTGCCGGAATGATCTTGGAGTAGTAGCTTCTGGAAAGAGACTGGATGGAACCCTGGAAGCAGCCGACACCGAAGGCCAGAATGCCGAAGTGCAGCAGTGTCTTCAGGGTCAGCGCATACAGACAGACACAGAAGTAGCCGAAGATGCAGATCAGGATCAGAGGAACCGTATCATGCTTCTGGGAAAGGCGGGCGAAGGTCAGCGATCCACCGAAGGCTACGACCTGGGTCGCCAGCAGGAAGACAACCTGTCCAACGGTAGGCAGACCGAGATCGGTACCGATATTGATGCAGTTGTCGATAATGGTTCCTACACCGTCAATGTACAGGAAGAAGGCAATCAGGAAGAAGAGAACCTTCTTGTCCTTGGTCGCAATCGTTCTCAGTGTATTGCCGATCCGGGAGAAGACCTTGCGCACAGCGTGCTTCTCAGGCTCTACATAGTTGATCTGCTTGTATTCCTTGATGAGCGGCAGGGTAACCAGCAGCCACCAGACACCGGTCACAGTGAAGCCGATGATCTTGCCCATCTCCGGGGAGATCAGCATCAGGTCTTCGCTCAGGCCGCCGCTGATGATATAGGCAATCATCGCTACGATGAAGGGCAGGCAGGAACCGATGTATCCCCAGGCATAGCCGTAGGAGGACACTTCATCCATCCGTTCTTCCGTCGTAACGTCATTGAGCATGGAATCATAGAAAGTCAGCGAAATGGAATAGAAGATCTTCGACAGAACGTAGATCACAATGAACACGGTCCATGCTTTGGCAAATCCATTGAGGATGCAGCCCGCAACACCGAGCGCAACCGCCGTTGTAAAGAAAATCTTCTTCATACCCTTATGGTCCGCAAACGCACCGCAGACCGGACCGAGAAGGGCAACCACAATGGTAACGACGGAGATGGAAATGGAATAGTAGGCTGTTGCCTGGTCGGACGTAATCTGTCCGGGCGCGGTACCGATCGCCAGCTCCTTGAAAAAGATGGGGATCAGTGAACACGCCAGCATTGTGAACGCAGAGTTGCCTACGTCATACAATACCCAGGCACGTTCGGTTTTGTTCAGATTCTTAAACATGATGGTCTCCTGATATCTGTAAATACGTATTTATTCTATGATACAACATTTCCCTGGATTTGTACGCTCAGCGGATCATCAGCGCCGCCGGAACCGGCCGCTCGGACTCTCCGGATACCCGCAGCGCCCGCCTGCCGTCCAGCAGGATCTGCGC
>JAFOIY010000111.1 GCA_017420505.1 Solobacterium sp.
GGCAGGTATTTGGCAGCTGCGCTATCCATCATCCCGGAAATTGTTTCCAGTGTATACTCCACCTGATTGTTCTGGAACAGCGCCGAGATGATGAAGCGCAGGAAAAACGCCAGAATCGCCAGCGTGATCGTGAGTACGGTCTGAATGATATTGGTCTTCCGGAAGCCGCTGCTGATCCGGGCGATCAGGAAGCCCAGGAAGGCAGCGACCAGCATGGGAATCAACGGCAGAAACAGAGAAAGTATGAGCCAGAGCGGATAGACATACCATGCCGGTGAAGCGTAGATGCCGTAGCCGATCAGCATCGCAACAGCAATGCTCAGATACCAGGGCAGGCTCTTGATATACATGTACAGGAAGCGGGAGCCGGCAACACTTTTCGATTCGAACGGGAGTGCCATCAGCATGTCATATTCCTTGAAGTTGAACAGATAGCCGTTGGTCTTGATAAGCGTGAACATGAAAGCCAGTAAACTGATGGTCAAGGCGCACATTACCGGTACTGTATGGATGATTCCGATCAGTCCGTAACCGACACAGGTGAGAACACAGTAGCCCATCAGCAGCAGATACAGCACTGCAGTACCTACCATATTGCCGATGATCTTACTGCGCTTCTTTTTGTCCCTGCAGTATTTATAGATGTTCCGCTGGCTGGTAGACAGAAGCAGTGTTTTCAGCAGCAGGATCTCATTCTCCATTGTCGGCCTCCAGGAACGCTTCCTCCAGGGTATGGCCTTCCGTGAATTCTTCCATCGTACCGGAGAAGAGAATTCTGCCCTGTTTGATGATCGCTACCTTATTGCACAGTTTCTCCGCGACATCCAGCACGTGCGTGGAAAAGAACACCGCAGCGCCGTTCCCGCACATTTCATGCATGATTTCCTTCAGGGTGAAGGCTGCCTTGGGATCCAGGCCGACGAACGGTTCATCCAGTACCAGAAGCCGGGGATTATGGATCAATGCGGAGATGATCGCCACTTTCTGCTTCATGCCGTGGGAATAGGATCCGATCAGATCTCCCAGTGCATCCGTTATCTCAAACAGATCCGTGTATTTCCGGATCCGTTCCTCCCGTTCCTCTGCACTGATACCGAATACATCTGCGATGAAATTCAGATACTGTATACCGGTCAGGTTCTCGTACAGATCGGGATTGTCCGGGATATAGGCTGTAACCCGCTTGCACGCCAAAGGGTCATCCTTTACAGAATGACCATCGATGTATATTTCTCCTTCTGTGAAGTCGAGGACACCGACAACCGCACGGATCGTGGTTGATTTGCCCGCACCGTTGTGTCCGATGAAGCCGTAGATATCACCGCTCATGACGGACAGCGATACATTGTCCGCTGCTTTCTTTCCTTCACCGTATGTTTTTGAATAGTTCCTGATGTCAAGCATTGCCTGTTCGCTCATATACTGCAGTACTCCTTCTACGGTCGTTGTACGAGCCGTAATCTGATATCATTATGATATCATATTGAAACTACGTCAAGCTTATACCGGCAATTCAGGACAGAAAAGACTACTGCTGTACCAGCCGTTCCATCTCCTGCTGCAGCAGACGGAACACATTCGCGATCAGATAGCCGTCCGCCGCTGCATGGTTCAGCCGTACCGTGACAGGCATGACAAGCCTGCCGTTTTCTTCGCGGTATCTGCCCCAGTTCACGATCGGCAGAAAGTACAGATATCCATCAGGCAGTTCAATATTCAGAGAATCATAGGACAGCCATGATATATACGACGCATCGAACCAGTTCGGATGATTTGCCGCGTCCAGGCCGTACTCCCGGGTCTTCTTCCCCTCTTCCAGATCTTTCAGCGCACGTGCATAGAATGTACAGTAGTCTTCACAGTACTCTGTGTAGACCACTGTACAGGTTTCGGTATCATCATGGAAAACATACTGCGTCGGATGAATCACGTCATAGCAGATCAGCTCATCCGTCTGCCACAGATAGCCCATTCTGTAGTCATCCCGGGAATTCAGTACTTTGGACAGAATATACAGAAAATTGATATAGAACCGGGTATCCGTCCTTTGCGAATACGCCGCGAGTTCCGTAACATCCAGCCTCGCTGTCAATGAAACAGAGCATTTGCAGTCTTCCGTAAAATGCCTGTATACGCCCTTCCGGTAATATGTCTCCTTATCGATTACTCTGTAATTCATATTTCTGCGTCCTCTCTATCAGATGAGCCGGTATGTTGATTTATAGAATACATTGTTTCCGATTGTGAATTTCTTCGGATCCACTTTGTTTGCCAGTTCGGAAGACGTGATGAAGTCCTTCCCGACCCGTACAAGCAGCTGCTTTCCCTTTGTCTCAATCAGATAGTATCCATCACTGTCGTTCAGGTAATCCGTGATCTGTACAATGCCCGGTTGGACGACGAAGTCCACTGTCCTCTCCAGCATTGTCTGCTTCTTCCTGCGGATCAGAGGATAGATTGCGTCTGCGTCCCTGTACTCGGCATAGCAGGCAGCGTCCTTTCTGTCCCGGCATTTCCCTTCTTTCGAATAGGAATCCAGATCGATCGGCTTTCGGGTTTCATTGAATGTGATTCTGGTATCATCAGCCAGCAGATAATCTATGCTGA
>JAFOIY010000112.1 GCA_017420505.1 Solobacterium sp.
TCCGGTGTAAATCTCTTCTTCACCATCCGTTTACTCCTTCCTGACGCAGAAGTCGCACTTGTCCGTACCGGTGCCCAGGGTGCCCGTGCGTTCGAACACAATGCCCGGCAGACTGCCGTAGACCCGGTTGTCATTTTCACAGTAGATCTTCGTCAGTTCCGGACAACCGAGCTCCCCGAAATAGCGGCAGTACGGACAGGCGGTCACATCCATCCGGTAGACGTTCTTCTCCCGAGGATAGAATACGTTGGTGAAGCCATTGTTCCGGCTGAACACCTTCCTGACAACCAGATCGAAGGCTTTGATGAATACACTGCGCATCCCCGGCAGACGGACCAGCTTCGCAAGCGATCTGCCGGCATCCGTAGATACCTTTACCGCGGAATCCTCAAGGATGCGGTAAGCCGCCTGTTCTCCAAGCTCTTCCTTGAGCGTCAGATACACCGCCGCCGCGGGAAAGATGTATCTCTTTGTATGGATCCGTACCCCCTTGGGAAGCGTACGGTACCGGTCCAGAATCGTCTCCAGCTTCTTTTCCGCACCGTACCATAGAGCGCTGCTCTGTTCCTTCGGCATCCGGCGGTCCATTTCTTCTTTAATGAACGTTCTTTTCTTCAATATCTGCTCTGCTGTCTTCATTGTGCTGTTCTCCGATCAGTCTTTCGATCTCCGCTGCCATCCGCTCAGGCTCGCGTACAGCCAGCCCGCCGTGCCCGGTATCCCGGAAGATCCGGAAAACGGTCTGCGGGAAATGCTCTTTTACGTACCGTATGTCTGCCTTCCGCTCCTTCTCCTCCGCCGCAGCGTACCAGTATTCAATGCGTCCGCAGTCCGTTCGGATCTCTTCAGGCATCGAGTAGTTGTTGCAGGACTCAAAGGTGCACCAGATGGTTCTGAGGCTCATATGCTTCAGCACCTGTGCAGCATACTGGATGTCTTCCTCAGACAGCTCATCCGTAGCGAACGCTTTCTCCAGCAGCTTGATTCCACCGAGCTTTCCCAGGAAAATCATCGCAAAGTCCTTTACGGCAATCAGCCTGGTCAGGATCCAGGGAAGCTGATACGGCGTGATTCCTCCGTCCATGACGGCACTGTATACCGGTATGCGCCGGTCGGCGAGGAAGCGGGCAACGATGGAACCGCCCATGGAACAGCCGTAGAGGCAGTCGATTGCCGCAATCTGCCTGTGCTGAAGAATCTCCGCCAGCTCTGCCGCAATCTCCTCCACACTGGTGAAGTCCGAGTCATTCTCCGGATCGTAGCCCGGAAGAACGGGTATAATCAGATGGTATTTTCCCTGCAGAAGCGGAATCACATATTCAAAGTAGTCCCACATGACGATGGAGGGATGAATCAGAACGATGACCCTGGGATTGCCCCTTCCGTATTCCTGGACTCTCATACTGCGTTCCTTGTTAGCAATTACTAACTTAGTATACACTAACCCAGGCGGCAAATAAAATCCCTCCGGTGTATTCCCGGAGGGATTCTTTACATCTTTGCAATCAGATGACGTGCAGGCTGTCTGTCTCGAACTTGACGAATGCCTTGTCCCCGACTTCGTAGATCTTCTTGTTCTTGGGGTTGAAGTCGGTAATCTTGACCAGCGTATCACCGACCATGACATGGTAGTTCTGGTAGCTTCCCATGAAGGTACTCAGCACCACCTCGCACGGCAGCTGTCCCTCATCCGCGACCACAGCCGCTTCCGGACGCAGTACAAGCGTACACTCATCGCCGGTATTCCTGCCCGCGATATCGTGCAGCTCCACCGCATTGCCGTAGACATCCGCTGTACCGTTGGTACCGTCCACTGCGGTAATCGTTCCTTTGAGGAAGTTTGCCTCACCGATGAAGTCCGCAACGAATTCACTGTTCGGATGATAGTAGATCTCCTGCGGCGTACCCATCTGGGCCACCACACCCTTGTTCATGATGATGATCTTGTCGGAGATCGCCATCGCCTCCGACTGGTCATGGGTAACGTAGATCGCGGTAATGCCGGCTTCCTGCTGGATCCGGCGGATCTCTGTCCGCATCGTAACACGCAGCTTGGCGTCCAGGTTGGACAGCGGTTCATCGAACAGCAGGACACCCGGTTCGATGACCAGCGCCCTTGCCAGCGCAACACGCTGCTGCTGGCCGCCGGACAGCTGGTTCGTCATCCGGCTCTCCATGCCTTCCAGACCGACAAGCTTCAGGATGTTCGTAACCTTCTCCTGGATCGTCGCTTTGTCCATCTTGCGCAGCTTCAGACCGTAGGCAACGTTGTCGAAGATATTGTAGTGCGGCAGAAGCGCGTAGCTCTGGAAGACCATCGCAGTATCGCGCTTGTTCGGTGTCAGTTCGTTGATCGGCTCTTCGCCCAGGTAGATCTCGCCTTCATCCGGGCTCTCGAAGCCGGCGATCATGCGCAGTGTCGTTGTCTTGCCGCAGCCGGAAGGTCCCAGCAGGGTGACGAACGTTCCCGGTTCAATCTCCAGTGTGGTGTCATGAACCGCATAGAATTCCTTTTTTGTCTTGGGATCCTGGTAGATCTTGGAAATATGCTCCAGGCGGACTCCCTTTTTCTCTTTTGCCATATGCTAGGCCTCCTTGATATCCCGGCTTGTACCGAAGTGTTTGATGAACAGGTTCATCAGCGTGACGGAACCGTAGGTAATGATGATCAGAATGGTTGCGAAGGCGCAGGCGATACCGTAGGCACCCTTCTCCGCGAACTCATTGATCTGTACGGTGATCAGCAGGAACTTCGGTGTTACCAGCAGAATGATGGCTGAAATCGCAGTAATGCTGCGGACGAACGCAGTAACCAGACCGGACAGGAAACTGTCCTTGATCAGCGGCAGCGTAACCGTCATGAATACCTTGAAGCTGTCCGCGCCCATATCGTAGGCAGACTCTTCAATGCTCTTGTCGATCTGCCGCAGTGCGGAGATGCCGCTCCGGGTACCGGTAGGCAGCGAACGGACGATGAATACGATCACCAGCAGTGCACCGGTACCGTACAGGGACTTCAGGAAGCCTGTACGGAACACACCGGCCGAGAAGCCGCGGATGTATCCAACGCCCAGTACCGTACCGGGCACCGCCATGGCCAGCATCGATACAGCCTCGATGAAGCCCTTGGCCTTGAACGAACGCTTGACGACCAGGTAGGAAATGATCATCGACAGCAGCGCGGTAATCGGTGAAGAGATCAGGGACAGCAGGAAGGAATCCCGGAATGCCTTGAAGCCCTTGTACCGGGTGAAGACCAGTTGGAACCATTTGAATGTCAGGTGGAAATCATAGCCCCAGGTCCGGAACAATGCACCGAGAGGCACGCAGATGTACATCATGACCACGAATGACGCAACGATCAGGCAGAATGCTGTCA
>JAFOIY010000113.1 GCA_017420505.1 Solobacterium sp.
AGCTCCAGAACAGCCTGGGCAAGAGTACCGATGGTTGCGGCAGGTGCTTTCTGCACGAACAGATCACCCTGCTTTCCGTGTTCGAAGGCAAACAGCACCAGATCTACTGCTTCCTCCAGTGTCATCATGAACCTGGTCATCTCAGGATTGGTCACCGTCAGTTCCTGCCCTGCGTCAATCTGCTCGCAGAACAAAGGGATGACACTGCCCCGGGAAGCCATCACATTGCCGTATCTCGTCAGGCACAGTACTGGATCACCCTCTGCCATCTGCCGGGAACGGGCAATGACATTCTTCTCCATCAGCCCTTTCGTCATTCCCATGGCATTGACCGGGTAGGCAGCCTTATCCGTGCTCAGGAAGATGGCCTTCCTGATCCCATGGGCGATGCACGCACTGATGACGTTGTCCGACCCGAGCACGTTCGTTTTGACCGCTTCAATGGGATAGAACTCACACGAAGGCACCTGCTTGAGGGCTGCTGCGTGGAATACATAGTCCGCTCCTTTGAAGGCACCTTCTATGGACTGATAGTCCCGGACATCACCGATGTAGAACTTCAGTTTCGAGGAAAGATCACCGTACTGCGCCTGATAGCTGTGGCGCATATCATCCTGCTTCTTTTCGTCCCTGGATACGATGCGGATCTCCCGGATTCCTGTCTGCAGGAAACGCTTTGTTACGGCATTGCCGAAAGAGCCGGTCCCGCCGGTAATCACCAGTACTTTATCCTGAAAGATGGTCTCATTCATTGGCTGTATCCTCCACACCTTCCGTGCTCTCCTTCATAAACAGGATCTTGAACGTCATGAACATGATCCGGATATCCAGAAAGAACGAATAATTCTCGATATAGATCAGGTCAAACAAGAGCTTGTCCCTGGTTCTTGTATTGTATTTGCCGTAGACCTGGGCATAGCCCGTCAGGCCGGCCTTGACTGCCAGACGGTAGTTGAACTCCGGTACTTCCTCCAGAATCTTCTCCACCAGCTCAGGCCTCTCGGGACGCGGTCCGACGACGGACATATCGCCGACAAGAATATTGATGAGCTGCGGCAGTTCATCGATCCGGCAGGCACGGATGAACCGTCCTACCTTTGTGATCCGGTCGTCATGTTCCGATGCCAGCCGGGCAACACCGTCCTTTTCCGCATCAATGCGCATGGAACGGAATTTGATGATCTCGAATCTGCGCCCGTAGCGGGTCAGCCTGGTCTGCTTGTAGAATACCGGACCATGATCCTCCAGCTTGATCGCTATGGCTGTCAGGATCATGAACGGTGACGCAATCACCAGCATCACAGCAGCGAACAGAATGTCCACTGCCCGCTTGGCAATCTTCTCCAGCTGGCTGGGTCCGAAATTGTTGGCCTTGAATACCGGTGTATCCACAAGATAGACCGATGATGCACTGTTCACAATGACATCGTAGACATCGGGAATGATATAGATATTCCGGGTTCTTTCATAGCAAGCATGCACAAGCCGGGCTTTGTGGTTGGAGGTCAGCCCGGACGCGATGACACAGTCATACTTCTTCAGCTCGTCCAGGTGCTCCTTGGCTTCGCTGTATTTTTCTTTTTTCTCAATCTTGTAGGCATTGTGCTGGTATTTCGCAATGCGCATCTCAATGGTCGGATCATCCTGTTCGTAGATCAGAAGGACTCTTCTCGGCGGAAAAACACTGTAATAGAACACATTGGCCAGAATCATCAGGAAGGCATCCAGCATGACCTCCGTCAGGAACATCGGCACAAAGGGACGGGCCGGGACAACATAGCGTCCGACCAGGTCCGCAACGATGTAGATTATCGTATTGGCGAAGAACAGGGAGATCATCTGCGAGAAGATCAGTTCACTGACCTTGGCATAGCCGATATTGAAGCCGCCGTAGACAACATTGAAAACAACGAGCAGAATGCTGTAGATGATGACAATGATCGTGTCGCCGAATCCGTAGAAATAGGCAAATTCCTTGAAGTACCCGATCCAGATCCGCCAGAAAACCTGGAACATGATCACCAGGATCAGTGTATTGAGGAAGAATGCCATTGTACGCTGTGTGCGTTCATCTGTACGGAGCTTCATACTGTTCAATTATACAATGATTCCCGGTACTTTGTCATACATAGGAAACGGACCCTTCCGGGTCCGTTCAGTCTTTCCAGCAGATTGCCTCTGCGATTCTCTGCGCACTTCCTTCATCCAGCAGGGTACGGATCAGTTCCAGGGCGAACGGGATCGCCGCTCCGAGCCCTCTGCCGGTGATGATGTTGCCTGACACCGCAACGCTGCTGTGTGTAAGGAGCGCACCGTGCATCTTCGGCTCGAAATCCGGGTGGCAGGTCGCTTCCTTTCCTTCCAGCAGACCATGGGCAGCCAGTACGCTCGGTGCGGCACAGATGGCAGAAACAGATCTGTCTGCCGCAAAGGCGAGGCACTGTTCCTTGACGAGGGAGCTTGCGGCAAGACGTTCCGTACCGGCTTTTCCGCCCGGCAGGACTACCATATCCGCTGCTGCATAATCCACTTCCTCCGCCAGTGCATCGGCATAGAAAGTGATTCCATGGGAGGAGTGGATCTCCCGGCTGCCGGTGATGGATGCGGTAATGACATGGATGCCTGCCCGGCGCAGCAGATCCACAACGATCAGGCCTTCACACTCTTCCAGGCCGTCTGCGAGGAACACAATTACAGTCTTCATGCCTGCACCTTCTCCGCTTCCTTCTGCTTTTCCTTTTCCAGCTTCTCTTTTTCCTTCTCCTGCTTTTCCTTCTCCCGTTCCTTGCCGCGGATGTAGCCGCTCAGCTTCAACGACGCGGAGAGCAGGATAAGGCCGACGAAAACCGCTGCTGCACAGAGCAGGATCTGGATGATGATCCTCAGCGATGCCTGGACCGCCGGTTCCTGCAATGCCAGGTTCAGCGCGCTCTGGTTCATCAGGTAGATGGTGCCTCCGGCAACCAGTCCCGCAATGATCAGCAGCCATGCCAGTGCGCTCAGTATTTTCTTGATGATCTTCAGCATATCTATCCTCCTACAGCAGCGGGGCGAACAGGCGCAGAACGCCCAGCAGGAACTCCTTCAGCGGCCGGTATGTCGCTTCTTCCAGGGTAACCTGATGCGATACTTCGCAGGCCTTCCGTACATCATCCCGGATATCCTTGATCTTTTCCGAGCCATAGATGTACGTACCGTTCTCAAAGTGCAGGTACAGGCTCCGGTAATCCAGATTGATCGTACCTACCGCAGCTACTTCATCATCCGACACGAAGACTTTCGAATGAATGAAGCCGGGTGTGTATTCGTAGACCTTCACACCGCCCTTGATCAGGATCCGGTAGAAGGAGCGGGTAATCTGCCACACCAGTTTCTTGTCCGGGATGCCCGGTGTGATGATGCGTACATCCGCACCATGCTTCGCAGCCAGGATCAGTGCGTTGATCATATCGGTATCAATGATCAGATACGGAGTATAGATGTAGCAGTAGTCATTGGTCTGGTTGAGGATGCCCATATAGATGTCCTGGGCGACGATTTCATTGTCCAGCGGGGTTTCTCCGTAAGGCGCAATGTAGCCGTCCACGCTCCCCGGCAGCGGCTCTGCTTTGAACGGCAGGAAGGAATCATCTGTCTTACGGATGGCATTCCAGTGTGTCAGGAACATTACGGTATAGGACCATACTGCTTCTCCCTTCACCCGGATCACGTTGTCCTTCCAGTGACCGTACTTTGTTTTTACATTGATGTATTCGTCTGCCAGATTGATTCCGCCCGAGAAAGCGGTCTTTCCGTCTATGACCATGATCTTCCGGTGATCCCGGTGATTCATAATAATGCCGAGTATTGGATTGATCCGGTTGAAGGAGATGCATTTGATGCCCTTCTCCTCCAGTTGCCGGGCATACCTGGCTGACAGCGTGAACATGGAGCCGACATCATCATACATCACCCGTACATCCACACCCTGCTTCGCCTTCTCCTCCATGACCGCAAGCATACTGTTCCACAGCTGTCCTTCTTCAATGATGAAATACTCCAGGAAGATGAACCGCTCTGCTTTCTTCATCTCTTCCAGCATCACCGGAAAGCCTTCGTCTCCCAGGCTGTAGTAATCAAACCCCGTATTGCGGTAGACCGGGTAGCCGGCAGAGCGGGAAATGTAGCGGAACTGACCGCGGCAGTCACGTCCGTTTTCCTCCGCTTCCTGCAGTACTTCTTCATCCTGTACGTAGTACTGCCGGGCATCAGCTGTCGCTCTCTGGATATTGCGGTATGTACGGCTGATGACCAGGTTGGCTCCCAGGAACAGGTAGGCAATGGTACCCGGAACCGGCAGTGCGGAGATCAGCAGGACCCACATCAAATCCGAAGAAAGATGCTTGCTGTTCTTAACGATCATCAGAATGATGACAATGCTCAGAATACGCAGAATGCTTTCAATCCAGGCCGCCTTTTCTCCGAACCATTTGAATACGGACAGGAGAATCAATGCCTCAAAGACCGCAAAGACCAGGATGAATATCAGCCTGCTCAGAAACGTTTTGATAATCTTCATGCTCATTCCCTGCTTTCCAGGATATCCCTGTACAGTCCGATCATCCGCCGGGTGAACACATCTCTGTCATAATGCTTCAATGCGCGTTCACGGCAGGCTGCAGCCAGTGCTTCGTTTTTGTTCATGGAGAGGATGGCATCCCGAAGGGCTGCTGTATCCCCTTCCGGGACAACCATTCCTGTGCATTCATCGATGGCCTCCGGACTGCCGCCGGTATTGTAGGTTACTACCGGTGTACCGCAGGCCAGGGCTTCGATGTTCACAGTCGGGAATGTATCTTCGTGGGTAGGATTGACCAGCACATCCGCTGCGGAATAGTATTCCGCCAGTTCAGCCTGGCTGTTCGTTCTCGGCAGTGCAATGATGCTTTCCGGCAGTTCCTTCTTCACCTCATCATTGATCCCGATCAGAACGATTGCTTCATCATCGCTCAGCATATCGTTCAGCTTCAGGATATCTTCTAGTCCTTTGTCCTTGCCGATGGCATTCGCAACGGACAGGATCATCTTTCTGCCGCCGATGCTGAGGCGCTGCCGTACATCACTGTCTACCGGGCGGAACGTGTCTGTATCGATTCCGTTGGGAATGACAACGGCAGGTACATCCTTGAGGAAGGATGTCTGTACCTGATCCGCCATCCATTGGCTGGGCGTCACGATGGTCAGGGACGGCAGTCCGAGCAGAGCGTTCTTCTTCCGGTTCTGGTTTTCCGTACTGCGGTCCCGGAACCAGCTGTAGGCACGGTACTGCGGACAATCATGGCAGGCTTCCCGGTACCTGGTACAGTCTGTACTGACATAATGCGTACAGTATCCGGTAAATGCCCAGCAGTCATGGAATGTGTATACGACCGGGACCCCTTTCTTTGCGATGTACGCGAAGAAGTCATCAAATACCAGATCATGCCCGTGGATGTTGTGTACATGGATCAGATCCGGTCTGTACTCCTCCAGAAAGGCCAGCGCTCTCTGGGTCTGTGCACTCGCTTCAAAGCCCCAGTTTCCGGCGATGCGGGACTTCAGGGCATTGATCTTGATCTCTTTATCGGAAGCGTACTTGAAAACATTCGTATGATCTTCCCTTCCGTAGGTGATCATCATGCGGTTGTCGATACCCTGGGCATCCATTTCCTCCGAAATCGCTCTCATCAGCATGCCCGGGCTTCCGGAAAGGCCGGCATTGAACTGTACAATCTTCATATTCAGAACGGTTTGAATCCGTAGGAACGCTTCCTGACCAGACGGTCTGCGAGATAGAGGATATAGCGCAGGAAGAGTCCTGCGGATACTTTGTTTTTCTTCATGTTCTGCAGTGCATCCTTGGTTTCATGCCTGGGCAGTGCATAGCGCCAGCGCTCCAGTGATGCGGTCTGCAGGATCCTCTGCTGTTCTTTTTCCGGCAGGCTGTCCATATACTCCCGGACCTTTGCGAAATACTTCTCATCATCCACAACGAGGCTCTCATAGGTCGGGTTCTTCTCCCGGATCTCGTAGTGAATGATCAGTAGCTCTTCATCCACATAGGCCAGTTTATGGTCCTTGAGCAGCTTCACCATTACAAGATAATCCTCGAATCTTGTCAGATCCGGATCATAGCCACCGGTATCCTTCATATAGTCTGTCCGCACCAGAAGATTGGACCCGCTGCCCGGATAGAATACCCTTGCCAGTGTCGGCAGGAGGGCATCCCCTTCCAGTGTTTCGTGGCTGTGATGGATCCTGCCGCCGCTGAGATACTTGATATACGCGCAGTAGCAGCAGCTGTATTCATCACCCAGCTCCTCCATGCGCCTGACCTGCTTCTCCAGCTTTTCCGGGACGATTTCATCGTCATCGTCCAGGAAGGTGATGTACCTGCCCTGCGCCAGAGCGAGTGCCCGGTTCCTTGCCCGGGAAACACCCATGTTCTCTTCGTTCACTAGATAAGTAATGGTATCCCCGTACTTTGCCAGCTGTGCGGCTGTCTGCTTCTGCCAGTCAGTATCCCTGCCATTGTCATCCACAACAAAAACTTCCTTATCACAGGTCTGTGCAAGGGCGCTGTCCACAGCCCGGCAGATCCGGTCGGGTCTGTGGTAGGTTGTGATCACAATGGTAACGGGAATATCTATCATAGATCTATTTCCTTCTTCCGCATACTAGAAGGTACTATGCACAAGCAAGCACAGAAGAATACCGCCAGAATCTTGTGTGTCATATACGAATGAACATAACAATGGTTTTTCACGACCGCCATCCAGACGAATGGCATTACTGCGACAACGAAGAACAGTAGATTATTGTTACACCACTTCAAACGATACCCATCTTTGACTAAACACTTGATATAATACAGCACGATAACAATCAGGATAATCAGAAACGCCTTGTACCCAACGAGCTGCAGATTCTTCATAATCACTTGTCCTGCAGAAAATGACTGTGTATCAGGCCCACTAGTACGATATAGCACCTGTGCCAAACCGTCGCCAAGTACGTTGGCATCAGTTAGTACTGAAGCCAGCACCCATTTTGATGACCACATTAAACCATAGCCCAAAACCCAAGATACGGAGATTAGTATGATCTCCTTTACACCGGTTATAAGACCTGGCTTCCTTATAATCAACCAATAGCAAAGTGGAATTCCTAGACCTACTAGAGG
>JAFOIY010000114.1 GCA_017420505.1 Solobacterium sp.
AGGTGATGATCAGGTTCAGATCACGTTTCCAGGCGGCACAGCGGCTGCCGCCGAGCGGGATGTAGACATAATCGCGGAACCAGGTGGACAGGGAGATATGCCATCTGCGCCAGAATCTCTGCAGGCTGGAAGCGAGGTAAGGCCGGCGGAAGTTTTCCGACAGGTGGATGCCGAACAGTTCGGAAGTGCCGATGGCCGTATCGGAGTAGCCGGAGAAGTCGCAGTAGATCTGGATGCTGTAGAATACCGCCGCTGCCAGCAGCGTACCGCCCGAGCAACGGGAGAGGCTGCCGTAGACCTGGGATACATATTTGGCGAGCGTGTCCGCAATCACCATCTTCTTGAACAATCCCCAGACGATCAGCCGCATACCATACATCGCCCGGTCATAGTCGAATTCCTGTTCCTCGTGGAACTGCTTCAGCAGATTGCCTGCCCGTTCGATCGGCCCGGCGAGCAGCTTGGGGAAGTAGGTTGCGTAGAGCGTGTAGTAGAGCAGACTGCGCTCGGCAGGGATCTTCTCCCGGTATACGTCAATGGTGTAGGAAACGGAGCTGAAGGTATAGAAGGAAATACCGGCCGGCAGGATCAATCGCAGGGTGGATGCCTCGGCCCGGAAAAAAGCCGCAAAGGCAGAAATGAAGAAATTGAAGTACTTGAATATAAAGAGGATGCCGAAATTGATGAGCAGGGCAGCATACAGCCAGAAGCGGGGACGGTTCTTCCGTTCAATCTGCAGGGCTGCGTACCAGGAAACCATGGCGGAACAGGCCAGCAGAAGGGTGAAGCGTACACCGGCAAAGGCATAGTAGACAAAGCCTGCAGTGAGCAGGATATACGGCCTGTACCGCCGGGGTACGGCATAGTAGGCAAGAAAGGCAATCGGCAGAAAGACTGCGTACTGCCAGGAATTGAACAGCATCCGGATTCTCCTTTATCTCTACTACTGTAACAAAAAACAGCGGGTATATCTCTAAAGATTCCTGTTTTGTGTAGGCGAAGTGCGTTTTTCAGCGTATGATAGTACGGCGGAGAGTGGTGTATATGAACAGTGTCAAGAAAAGAACAGCGATGATTCTGGCAGCCGTACTGCTGGGTGTTTTCTGGATGATGCCGGCAGGGGCGCTGTCCCATGAAGCGCTCTGTGTACTGGGCATTTTCTTCTTTTCCCTGACGATGTGGATCGGGGTATCCATAGACTGGCCGAGCCTGATTACGCTGCTGCTGATCGGCTTCCTGCCTTCCTACGGGTTCTCCAAAGCGTTCAGCGGGGCGTTCGGAAACTCTACGGTAGCGTTCCTGATCTTTACGTTCATGCTGGTCTATCCGCTCTCGAGGACGAACTTTGTCAGAAGGTGCACAGTAGCCTTCATCACCAACCGCTTTGCCCGCAGAGGACCGTGGTATTTCATCAGCTTCCTGTTTGCGGCGGTAACGGTACTGGGCCTGTTCATCTCACCGTCCGTTCTCTTTGTGGCCTTTATGCCGTTCCTGGAGGATATCTACCAGGTACTGGAACTGAAGAAAGGCTCACGTACAGCCAATATGATGATGCTGGGAACAGCGTTCTGCATATCCCTGTCCTCCGGTATGACACCGATCGGCCATGTATGGCCGACGCTGGTCATCGGTACACTGGCTTCTGCCGGTATCGATGTCAACCAGTTCCAGTACATGGCGATGGGCATTCCGACCGGCATTGTACTGGTGATCCTCCTGATCCTGGTGTTCCGCTTCCTCTACCGTCCGGATGATATCCGCAGTGTGGATCCCGGCAAAGCAATGGCGCTGCGGGGAAGCGTCCCGGCAGCGGATGCCAGGGAGAAGATCATTCTCGCGGTTATGGCCCTGACGGTATTCCTGTGGATTGCGCCGAGCCTGGTGAAGGGGATCCTGCCGCAGTTCTACACAGCAGTCAACGCCTGGACCAGTGCCATGCCGCCGCTCTTCGGCTGCATCCTGCTCTTCCTGTTCAGTACAGAGGAACGGCAGATCCTGAATTTCCGGGACGCTGTGACCAAGGGCGTGATGTGGGGATCGGTACTGATGACCGCGGCCGCGACCCTGATCGGTGCCTGCCTGACCAACGCGGACATCGGGATCAGTGCCTGGCTGTCCGGTGTGATGTCGCCGGTGACCGCCGGTCTTTCCGTCACGATGCTGGTTCTGTTCTTCAGTGCCTGGACCGTGCTGGAAACCAATTTCTCGTCCAATATCGTCACAACGACCGTGGTCAGCTCAGTTGCCCTGACCGTGCTCAGCTCACTGCCGCAGGGAAGCGTCAGTACAGCAGCGGCTGTATGTCTGGTCGGCTTCGGTGCCTCCATCTGCAACATGACGCCGGCAGGCCAGTCGACGATCAATACCGTTGCGATCGGTTCCGAGTGGACGGATGCCCGGTCCATGTTCGTGTGGGGCGGCGTCTTCGCTGTACTGGCTGTGCTTGTGATGACCTTTGTCGGCTACGGCATCGGCGCGGCTGTGATGTAGTTTACATTTTTTCATACGTACAGATGCTGCAGAGTGCAGCACAGGCCGGCGGATACATTGACATTCACAGTCCGATCTTTTAGAATCCAACTAGATTCAAAGAACGGAAGAGTACCGTACTGTACCCTCCAGCGAACCGGAACAAAGTGGAAGTCCGGCAGGTACTGCAGTACAGGGAAGCGCATCCGGGAGAATCCTTCCTGAATCCAGTAGGGAAGGACGCAGACAGCGTTACAGTCAGAGCGGCCGGGAAAGATCCCCGGCAACCAGTGTGGTACCGCGATACAGTCGTCTCTGGAACAGAGACGGCTTTTTGTTTAAGGAGGAAGGCCATGAAAACAACGTTTGCATTCGACCACTATTACGATTATGAAGAAATCAAGCACAACCTTACGTACTTTGCAGAGAACTATCCGGATCTCTGCACATTGGAGGCCAACTGTGTTACGCCGGAGGGAAGGAACCAGTACGCAGTCACTCTGACAAACAAAAAGACCGGTGACAGCCTCTCCAAGCCCGGATGGTATCTGGACGGCAATATTCATGCTGGAGAGGTGACCGCGTCCATGTGCGCCATGCATACCGTGGACTGGCTGCTGACCAACTACGGCAGCGATGATACGTGCACGAAGCTGCTCGATACCATGACCATCTACGTCATCCCGCGGATCGCTGTTGACGGCGCGGAAACCTACCTCCATACACCGTATACCCTGCGCTCCGCCAACCGGGACTATCTGCCGGAGAAGGGCGGAATCAAGGAAGAGGATCTGGACGGTGACGGTGTGATCCGTACCATGCGGATTCCGACGCCGTATGGTGCCTGGAAGATCGATCCGGAGAATCCCGGTCATATGGTGCTGCGGGCTCCGGACGATGCAGAAGGTACCTTCTACGACCTCTATCCTGAAGGATATATGGAAGAATTCGACGGGGATGAGAACCTGAAGAAGAAGAAGGCTTCCTGGGGTCTGGATTTCAACCGGAATTTCCCGATGGGATGGAACCCTGAATACCGTCAGTCCGGTGCCGGTGTATATCCTCTGAGCAATCCGGAGACCAAAGCCGTAGCGGACTTCATCCTGGCGCATCCGAACATCGGCGGTGCGGCAATCGGCCATACCTCCGGTGGAATCATTCTGTATCCGCCGGGAACGAGAGCCGCGAATACAGCGCCTTCCGCTGATATCAAAGTATTCAAGGCCATCGCGGAGATGGGAAAGCAGGAACTGGACTATACCCCGATGAACATCTTTGATTCCTTCATGACGGACCAGGTGAATTTTGACTCCGGTGCACTGGATGACTGGTGCTACCAGAACCTGGGCATTCCAGCCTATACCATGGAATTCTGGGACATTGCCACGAAAGCAGGTGTACCCATTGAGTGGGGTGTCCGGCGTACGGACGAAGACAAAAAGGCACTGGAGCGCTTCAACGCGGTCATGAAGTGGGTCAAGGAGAACGCACCTCAGTACTACAGTGACTGGACACCGTACGACCACCCGTATTTCGGTCCCGTGGAACTGGGCGGCTTCAACTACAAGCGCACCCAGCAGAATCCCCCCGAGAACATGCTCAGGGAAGAGTGCGAGCATGATACAAAGTTCAACGTACGCTTCGCCAAAGCAATGCCTCGTCTCTGCGTAGAATCCTTTACAGCGGCAGAGAAGGAACCGGGCATTCATGAAGTTACACTGATTGTCGGCAACCGGGGATACCTGCCTACCAATCTGACGGATGAAGCCATCAAGCTGAAAGTGAACAAACCGGTCAAAGCCGTCATCGAAGGCGGCCAGATTCTCTCCGGCAAGCAGGAGACCGAGATCGGCGATCTGTCCGGCTATTCAAGGACGATAACAGGACCGTATGCCTACGGCAACCTGACCACAACCATGAGCGCACCGGCGAAGAAGAAGCTCATGTGGCTTATCAAAGCAGCGCCCGGGGAAACGATCCATGTCATCTGCACCCAGGAGAAAGCAGGTACAGCAGAAGCGGAAATCACTCTGTAGCAGAACAAAGGCAGACAGAAATGTCTGCCTTTTTCATGCAATTATTCTATGAAAGCGCTTTTTATTCGTTTTTGTATGTCCGTTTCCCGGGGCAGGTACTATAATCAGAGTGTCACACATATCGTATAAGCTGCCGGATCGGCGGCAGCGTTTCTACCCCGCGGCCGGAACTGCGGGACTACGGCAGAGTGTATTCACCTTCTGTCATAGGCAGAAGTTTTTATATTTTACGGTATGCGGTGGACAAAAGGGGGAACTATGTTCGAAAAACTATTCAAGCTTCACGAGAACGGCACCAACGTTAAGACAGAAGTCATGGCCGGCATTACGACCTTCATGACCATGGTCTACATTCTGGCTGTCAACCCGAATATTCTGGGTGCTTCCGGCATGGACCGCGGTGCGATTCTCTCCGCAACAGCCATCGCGTCGGCGATTGCCTGCTTCGCTATGGCAGCGCTGTCCAACAAACCGTTCGCTCTTTCCGCCGGACTGGGTCTGAACGCATACTTTGCCTACACCATCTGCGGATCGATGGGATATCACTGGCAGGCTGCGCTGACGGCGGTTCTGCTGGAAGGCCTGATCTTCATCTTCATGAGCCTGACCAATATCCGTGAGACGATCTTCAACGCGATTCCGCTGACCCTGAAGACAGCAGTTTCCGTCGGTATCGGCTTCTTCATCACTTTCATCGGACTGCAGAATGCGCATGTCATCGTTGACGGCTCTACACTGGTCACACTGTACTCCTTCTCCGCAGCACTGAAGAACGGTACCTTCGTGACAGAGGGAATTACAGTACTGCTCGCCCTGATCGGTACCGTGATCACAGCCTGGCTGCTGATCCGCGGTGTCAAGGGCTACATGCTGTGGGGCATTGTCATTACCTGGGTACTGGGCATCATCTGTGAATTCACCGGACTGTATGTACCGGTTCCGGAAGCGGGCTTCTATTCCGTCATTCCGTCGGCGATCGTTTCTGCGCCGGCATCCCTGGCTCCGACGTTCTTCAAGTTCGATTTCGCCTTTGTGACAGAGCACTTCGGCGATTTCGCTCTGATGGTCTTTGCCTTCCTGTTCGTTGATATCTTCGATACCCTGGGAACGGTCATCGGCTGTGCGTCCAAAGCCAACATGCTGGATGAGAAGGGACACCTGCCGGGTATCCGGGGCGTTCTGATGGCGGATGCCATCGGCACCACCATCGGTGCCTGCCTCGGTACATCCACCATTACTACCTTCGTAGAATCTTCTTCCGGTATTGCGGAAGGCGGACGCACTGGTCTGACTACCTGCACCGTCGGCGGACTGTTTGTCGTCAGTCTGTTCCTGGCACCGCTGTTCCTGACAATTCCGAGTTTTGCGACAGCACCGGCTCTGATCATCGTCGGTTTCCTGATGATGCAGCAGGTCAAGGACATTGACTGGCAGAACCTCACAGAAGCACTGCCCAGCTTTGTCACACTGACCATGATGGGCTTTGCGTACAGCATCTCCGAAGGTATTGCGTTCGGATTCATCAGCTATGCACTGCTGAAGATCCTCGGCGGCAAGGCAAAGGAAGTCTCTCCGCTGATGTATGTCCTGTCAGTGCTGTTCCTGCTGAAGTATATTCTGATCTAGCAGACTGTCTGAACCGTCCGGTGCACACCGGGCGGTTTTTCTTTGCCCCGGTACGCATTTGTACTGAAATATGTACTGATCCCTTGCGTTTCTACTGTGCTCAGACATTCTGCACTGCTATAATAAAGCCGGTGATACTATGAACAAGAAAGAAAGCATTCTGCTGATTCTGGACATCTTCCGGAAGTACAGTGATGAAAACCACTTCCTCTCCACCGGCGATATCATAGACCTTGTGGAATCCACCAGCGGACTGCGTCTGGACCGGCGTACGGTCTATGCCAACATCGAGATGCTGAGGGACTACGGCTACGAGATCAGCGACTACCAGTCCGAGGGAAGGGGCTACTACCTGGCCGGACGCCGTTTTGAGGAAGCGGAAGTGCTCATGATGGCCAATGCCATCCATGCAAACCATTTCATCTCCGGTGCAGAGAGTGACCGTCTCATCGGGAAGCTTCTGAATGAACTGAGCACCTACCAGCAGAGAAGCTACAAAGAAAAGGTGTACCGCTCCAATCCCCGCAAGCGCCGCAACAAGGAACTTCTCCGCAATATCGCGCTGTGTTCCAAAGCCATCAGCGACGGGAAGCAGATTGCCTTTGTGTATCTTGAATACAATATGAAGAAGGAACTGAAGCCGCGCAGGGAGAAGCTGTACATCGTCGAGCCCCGCTGCATTGTCTACGATGACGCAAGACCGTATCTTGTCACGACCAGTATGCATCATTCCGGCTATATCCACTACCGTCTGGACCGTATGAGCAATGTCCGTGTTCTTGCGGATAAGGCCAGAAAGCTGAACAAGGAGAAGGAACCCTACGAGTATGCCAAGGACAAACTGTTCATGTTCTCGGGGGAGACCATCACAGCCCTGCTCAGATGCCGGAAGAACCGTCTGGATCTGATCATCGACCGCTTCGGTACGGATGTACGCATCATGGAGGAGGATGAAGATCATTTCCTGGCCTGGGTACAGTCTACGGAGCAGGGACTGCTGTTCCTCGGACAGCAGAACATGGACTTCATGGAAATCCTGGAGCCGGAGAGCCTCAGAAACAGGATGAAGGAACGTCTGGAAGAAGCACTGGAACAATACAAATAGAACCAGCCCGGTTCTTGCAAACATACCGAACGAATGGAGGAAAAGATCATGCCGGAAACAAACAAGGCGAAACAGGAACTATTGTATGAGTATATGCATCTTCGCTATCCTGCAGTGGCTGTAAAGCTGGTGGAGGAGGATGAGTCCATCGTCCCCGCTGACGCCATGCGGCCGAAGGAGCACACAGGGCACCATCTGGGGCTCTGCCAGGCACTGGCGCTTGCCAGGAGGGAAGACAGAACCATCTATATGCGCAAGGAAGACCATTGGTGCTGGAGCCCGTTGATCAGCTTCGGCATGGTTCCCTGGGAGCGCGGTACGCCCGGCTTCAACTCCGTCGCGGAGAGGATCGAAATCACCGACCGTGAGAAGGGGGAAGCATTCCTGGAGAATCTCCCGCGCCTGCCGATGAACAAGTACAAGGGACTGCTTCTGGCACCGCTGGACAAAGCAGGGTTCGTACCGGATATCACACTGGTCTACTGCAAGAACCATCAGCTGCTGAAGGCTATGCTGGCTATCAAGTCACAGACCGGTGTACCTACAGAGAACATCATGACACCGCTGGATTCCTGCATCTTCTCCATCATTCCGCCGCTGCAGGACGGGAACTACCGTGTCACACTGCCGGATCCCGGTGAACTGGCCCGGGCTCTGACGCCTGAGGATGATATCATCCTTACCATTCCCTGGCAGCGGGACGAAGAGTTCTACAAAGGGGTCCAGTATTGGCTTGATCTCGGTGCCAGAGGCAACTTCAATCCCATCGTCAAGGAAGACTTCCAGCGTCCGGCCTTCTATAACTTCCTCTTCCAGGAGTGGGGTCTGGACACGGACAAGGAATAAAGCAGCAGAAAAAAGCAGACTGACACGTCTGCTTTTTATGTATGCATTACTTGTAGTCAAAATTGCTCGGTTCGCTGAGCGGCCGGTCCAGAAGCTCCGGATGGGAGAGGATGTGCTGGATCAGCTTCAGGCATCTTGCCATATAGAATCCATCGGAGATCCTCTCATCCAGCGTAGCACCGACATCGATGACATCGCGGACTTCCCTGTGACCGTCTTCCATCAGCATCTCTTCCTTGTGCAGTGTGCCTACCGTGACCATGATGGAATTGGTGCCGTAGTTGGACAGATGATGGTAGACGGAAGAACAATGAATGGAGCCCAGATTGGACAGAAGCACCGTACTGTAGTTCGGATCTCCCTCCGTCAGGAAATCAGGATTGATGCCCCAGAAGTCCAGGATGCGTACAATCTTTACAATCAGCATCAACAGTGGTCTGGGCAGCTTTGCCAGGTTGTCCATGATCTGGTCCACACCGCCGGTCGCGTGCTCTGTTTTGCGCACTTCGTTGACATCGCCGCGGATGCGCTGGGAAATGGTATCCAGCGTATCGTCATCCTTGGCAGTGATGACAAGCAGGGCTTCATCCGCTGAATCCTGGAAGCGCCTTTTTGCTACGAAGCTCAGTGTAATCTCGTTACGGTCGTACATCCGTCTTCCCTGGATGAAGCGGTTGAGCTGCGGACGTTCATACACCATTCTGGCAACGATTGTGATGATGGCGTGGAAGATCGTGGTTCTGTACTCCGGGTGCTCTGCGTTCTTCTTCTCCAGGTAGGCAACCATCTCCGTTGCGTCCAGAGTATCGTTCCAGAACACTTCGCAGTCCGTCCGGTTCGGCCACAGGTGGCACATAATGGTCTGCAGGCCATGTCCGTCCCGGACCATCCTGCCGTCTTTACGGTCCCCCCAGCGGCGCTTGTAAGGCTGTGTCATTCTGCGTTCTCCTCCTGCTGGTCAACCAATGCATTGGCTTCTTCTTCCAGTTTGCGGAAGAAGACCTTTCCGACAAGTGTCTTCGGCAGTTCACTGCGGAACTCGATCTCCCTCGGCAAAGCGTACTTGGCTACGTGCTGGTGAAGGACATCCATGATGTGCTGCTTGACTTCATCGCTTGCAGGCACACCGTCCCTGAGGACAACATATGCCTTGACGTACTGTCCTCTGCGCTTGTCCTTGACGCCGATGACACAGCTGTAGGAGACCTCATCGCAGCTGTCGATGATGTTCTCGATCTGGCCGGGATACACATTGTACCCGTTGGTGATGATCATCCGTTTGATCCTCTGCCTGAAGTAGACATACCCGTCTTCATCTATATATCCGGCATCACCTGTATACAGCCAGGTCCGTCCGTCCGAGAGTACACGGAGCGTCTTTGCGGTCTCTTCCGGATTCTTGAGGTAGCCCAGCATGACGGACGGTCCTGAGAGAATGATCTCTCCCTCTTCATGGGGCAGGCATACTTCATCCGTACCGGGCTTTACGATAGCATAGTAGGTATCCGGGAAGGGCAGTCCGATACTGCCTTCCCGGTAATCGTTCCACGGTGTCAGGCAGCTGGCGGTAACACATTCTGTGAGACCGTAGCCCTCCCTGATCTGGGTCTGTGCCCCGTGCTCCTCCAGGAAGCGGTCCACTTTCTTCTTCAGTTCCACGGACAGGGAATCACCGCCGCAGAAGACACCCTGGATGTGCTCCAGGCTCTTGCCTTCCAGCTGAGGCATATGCAGCAGCGCTTCGAAGATCGTCGGTACACCGGCTATAAAGTTGGGCTTGTTCTTGATCAGGGCGTCTGCGTAGTTCTTGATGTTGAAGGTCGGCATCAGTACACAGGTCAGACCATGGGTCAGAGCAGTATGGATATTGACACCGAGCCCGAAGCCATGGAACATCGGCATGCAGGAAAGCATGATCATTCCCGGCTTGAAATCGGTGGGGATCGCTTCCCGGCACTGCAGTGCCAGGGCATTCATGTTGCGGTCCGACAGCATGATTCCCTTCGGCGTTCCCGTACTGCCGCCGCTGTAGAGGATGACGGAGGTTCTCTCTGCATCGTAGCGGACTGCCGGCAGGGACATCTTCCTGTCGGCATTGTTAAGGAATTCCTTCCATGTCATAGCGTGTGAAGTGTTCGGGTATTTCAGGAACTTCCTGCCGGTCTTTGCCAGGAAGGCAGCTCCGTAGAGAACAGGCAGTTCATCGGTCATCCTGGCCAGAATGACCTTGACCTCATTGTCGCAGGCACTGACAGCGCGCTCGACTTTCTCCGCGAACATGTCCATGGTCAGAATGGCCCGGGATTCGGAAATGTTCAGATAGAAAACAATCTCCGACTCGGCACTGAGCGGATGCACCATGTTCGCAACGGCACCGATCCGGTCCAGTGCGTAGAAGGCGATGAGCCCCTGCGGGACATTCGGCATACAGATGGTGACAGCGTCACCTTTGCTGATGCCGATGTGCCGGAACGCTCTGGCGGCCTGTTCGATGTATTTCAGAAAGTGTGCATAGTCTGTCTTTTTGCCGAAGAATTCATAGGCAATGGAGTCAGGGTACTGCTTTACGATATTCTCCACCATCTGGAACATGGTCAGTTCCGGATAAACAAGATGTGGATGCTTGTAGACTTGATTCATATTGATTTGCTCCCGCAGATAATAATAACCGAGAAAGGACAGGCTAAGTGAAAAAAATGTATAATTTAAACGTATGGCACAGAAAGAAGGTGCAGAGATGAACAAAACTCCGATAATCAGCGGAACCCTCATGACAATCCTGGGTGTGTTCCTGCTGCTGTTTCCCGGATTTACCATGCTGAATGCTGTCCGGATCATTGGCGTTGCCTTACTGGCAACCGGTGTACTCGTACTGGTCTCTTCCATGCGGGATCCTGTGCGTTCACAGTTCCGCCTGTTCGATACCTTCTGGGGACTGGTCATGGTCCTGATGGGTTTTGCATTCCTGCGCAATCCTGTGCAGATCGTGTCTGCGTTCCCGAAGATCATGGGTGTATTTGTGTTCACGAACGGTCTGCTGAATCTGCTGTCCGTCCGGAAGAGCGGTCTGGGCAAAGGAATGGCAATCGTCTCCATCATCCTCGGGGCGATGATCTTCCTGAATCCGTTCGGAACCATGCGTACAATGATGCGTCTGGTCGGTGCTGCACTGATCTGGTGCGGTGTAACCGGGACGATGATCAGGAATCTGAAATAGAAGGGAAGCAGCTGTATGAAGAAACTATCCGTGCTCCTGGCTGCTGTGCTGCTCTGCGCAGGCTGCACAGCCTCCGTGAATGAACCGGAGCCTGCAGAGAACAAAGCGGACTGGTCGCATATGAAGGAACTGGTGGAGGACAGCCATGTCGGCGTGGATCTGCTTGGCTGGATCGGGCCGGAGGAAGATGTATATGAGAAACTGGGAGAGCTTATCGATGATGAAAAGTACGCGTTCATCGGTGATCTGGACAACGGTACTCTCCTCATCAGCGATCTCTCGGACCAGTATCCCCATGCGGTCTGGCTCATCGTACCCAACACAGACTTCACAATGACGGTTACTGTGTCAGGATATGACTGGACTGCTGACGAGACAACAGACATCCTGTACAAGGGTGCCTTTGATACCCCGCTGTTACTGATTGCGGATGATGCTTTCGGCGACCGCAACACCCGCATCCTGGCAGTGGACGAAGGAAACAACAACGGCCAGTTCTACTACTATCCGTTCATCAACATCCTGGACGCTCATGTGAATACAGAATTCATCATGGGCATCAAGGACATTACCGATTACGACCGTCTGGCAGAGGGCGGAATGCCTTTCTACATCCAGGGAATCTACGACCGTGTCTACGATCTTTCCGAAGTGCAGGAAGGCATCAAGCAGGGGAAATCGTTCGGCAGTCTCTGGGAAATGGGTGTCAACGGGCACAATCATGTCATCTATGCGCTCTACGATGAGGGCAAAGGCGCTTCCGAAGCAGATGCCTACTACGCGGTACGGCCGGATGATCCGGACGTATGGCGTTCCGAAGATCTGGTCTTCTGGACAAAGGCAGGAGAATAAGCATGAAGAAACTGGTACTGCTCCACTCCAATGACATGCATGGACACTTTGTACCGGAAGTGATTGACGGTACAATGACCGGCGAACTGCCTGTACTCTCCGGCTATCTTAAAAAGGTCAGAAAGGAAGAGGACAATGTCGTCTATGCCATTGCGGGGGATATGTTCCGCGGTTCGATCATTGACAGTGAGTATCTCGGACTGTCCACGATCGATCTGGTGAATCTGCTGGAGCCCGACGTGGCTACACCCGGGAACCATGAGATCGACTACGGTGTCGCGCATCTGCTCTTTCTGGAGAAGTGCGCACGGTTCCCGCTGATCAACGCCAACCTGTTCGTTACCCTGAACAATGCCCAGCTCTTCCAGCCCTATGTCAATGTCGAGGTAGGCGGACTGCGCATTCTGTTCATCGGGATACTGACCGAGGAAGTCCTCTCCACGACCAAGAATGAGAAGGTCATCGGTTCGTTCATCGATGTGGAAGAGGCCGCCAAGGAAGTCGGCATCATCTGCGACAACTACCGGACGACCAGCACGGACCTGACCGTACTGCTCACGCACATCGGCATTGAGGAAGACCGGAAGCTCGCCAAGCTGCTGAAGCCGGACTACGGGGTCAACCTGATCATCGGCGCGCATACGCACACCAACATGGTCATACCGGAATACGTCAACGGGATTCCCATTGTCCAGGCAGGGTGGGCGAACCAGGGCCTGGGACGCTTCGACATCGTATTCGATGATGACAGGCAGATCAAAAGCCTGAAGTGGAAGTACATTCCCATCCGGAAAGGACTTGCCAGACCGGATCCCATCATGAAGGATCTGCTCAACCGCTACAAGAGCGAAACAGATTCCAAATACAAGAGGGTAGTAACCCGCTTTGCCAGAAAACTGACCCACCCGAGCAGGATCCAGGAAACGGAGATGGGCAACCTCTATGCAGATATCCTGCAGGATGAAAGCTCATTCGACATCATGATGTTCGGCTCCGGTTCCATCCGGAAGACCGAGATGGGACCGGTGGTGGAATACCAGGATATGCTGGAGAACACCCCGTTCGATGACGCATTATGGATGCTGAAAGTGACCGGAGAACAGTTCCGGAGGATGGTTACCCATCTGTTCCGGGACGAAGCGTGGCTCGGCCATACGGAGTTCTACCAGTTCAGCCAGGGTGTACGCCTCGTCTGGCGGAAGAGTACGCATGAACTGCTGGAATGCAGCTTCCACGGAAAGGAAATCGAAGACGATCAGGAACTGCTGATCGCCCTGCAGAACTATCACTACCAGAGCTTCACGGAATTCATGGGCGTGGATATTGAAGAAGTGAAGAAGAACATGAAGCCCAGGGTCGTCGCTACAACCGTAAACAACATCATTGAGGAATACCTCTCCGTGCACCAGGGTCTGGATGCACACGTTGAGGGCAGGATCGAAATCCTGGAATGATGCGGACAGAAAAGGAGATACAGAATCTCCTTTTTCCTTCCCATATACTTCCCATATTTCGGTGGTACAATAAAAGACATGCTTCAGGTGCAGCACATCAAAAAACAATATGTAACGGGAACACTGGTACAGCAGGCATTGAATGATGTCAGCCTGAATCTCCGGGACAATGAATTCGTTGCCATTCTCGGTCCTTCCGGATCGGGAAAGACAACGCTTTTGAACATTATCGGCGGACTGGACCGCTACGACAGCGGGGATCTCATCATCAACGGAGTATCCACAGCCCGCTATACCGACCGGGACTGGGATGCCTACCGCAACCATACCATCGGCTTTGTCTTCCAAAGCTACAACCTGATTCCTCACCAGACGCTGCTGGAGAACGTGGAACTGGCCCTGACGATCGGCGGCATATCCCGCCGTGAACGGAAGGAGCGGGCAAAGAAGGCACTGGCGGAGGTCGGTCTCGCAGAGCACATGCACAAGCGCCCGAACCAGCTTTCCGGCGGCCAGATGCAGCGTGTAGCCATTGCCAGAGGCCTGGTGAACAACCCGGATATCCTGCTTGCGGATGAACCGACCGGTGCCCTGGACAGTGAAACCAGCCTGCAGGTCATGGACCTGCTCAAGGAAGTCGCCAAGGACCGCCTGGTGGTCATGGTTACCCATAACCCGGAACTCGCGGAACAGTATGCCAACCGGATCGTCAGACTGCGTGACGGTGTGATTCTTTCCGATACGAATCCCCTAGTGCTGGATACGGCACAGGCAGCGCCCGTGCACAGATCCCTGGGCAGAGCGTCCATGTCGTTCCTGACAGCGCTGAACCTGAGCTTCAACAACCTGAAATCGAAGCTGGCACGGACGCTGATGGTCGCGGTTGCCGGGTCCATCGGCATCATCGGCATTGCTCTGATCATGTCGCTGTCCAACGGTGTCAGCGAGTACATAGCGAATATTGAAGCGGAAACATCCTCGGAATATCCCCTGACCATCCAGCGTCAGGCGTTCTCATTGTCATCCATGTCCGAGACGCAGGACGTCCCGCAGGAAGACCGGCGGGAATACGGCGAAGTCAATGAAATGCGTACCCTGACCCGGATGTTCGGACGCCTGAGCTACAACGATCTGGAATCCCTTAAAGCGTATCTGGACAGCCCGCAGAGCGGCATCAGCAGATATGCCACTTCCGTAGAATACGGCTATAACGTAACCCCGCAG
>JAFOIY010000115.1 GCA_017420505.1 Solobacterium sp.
TACTTCTCCTGAAGATCGTCGTAGCACTTTTTGTCAATAACCGTTACTGTTACTTTATGCTTCATAATCTCCTCCGGGGCAGCGGTTCTCCGCTACTTTCATTATAGCAGAGTTCAGTGTTCCAGTATTTCCCTGACTGCCTGTACGTACGCATCCGGATGATTGAGGGAGAATTCCCCGTGATACAGTCCCGGCAGGATCTGAACCGTACTGTCCGGCAGGGTAGTGTGGATCTGTTCCACGGACTTCCTGATGATCCCGGTTTCCTTTTCGCCGGCATAGAGATGGATATCCGCTGTGCTCTCCCGGATACTGTCCTTCAGGGAGTAGGCTGTATTTGCCTTCATGAATGCGATCATATCCGGCTTGGTGATCAAGCAGGTATCCCGGTAGTAATCCTCGAATAGTTCCGGGCGAATGTGCAGGGATTCTGCCTGGAGCTTTGCGAAGCTTCTGTTCTTGATCAGTCCGTAGCTGGATCCAAATGCCGGTCCGATGAGGGCGTTTGTTACCTTTGAAGGCAATACTGATGCACTTTCCACCAAAGCATGGCGGGTGATATCCTGGCGCTGGGACAGCATCTCCAGCAGGATCTGGGCACCGAGGGAGAGCCCGCCGATCAGCAGGACGGACCCGTTGAAATGCTCATCAATAAAAGTGATGAGCTCTGCTGCGTTGTCTTCGATGGTTGTAAAAGGCCTGCCGCTGGCGGCATGACCGTCAAGAACCGGGAGAATGATATGGTATTCATTCTGAAGCAGTTCCGCTTCTTCACGGTAGTTCCACCAGGACAGTCCGCCGCCGTGCAGCAGAATAATGGTACTGCTGCCTGTGCCGTATTCTTTGTAAATCATGATTCATGTACCTCGATTGAACTGTACCGGATACTGCTTTCTGCAGCATTATCCTTTTGTATCTATGTACCTGAGAATATCCCCGACGGTAGTGATTCCGGCCAATGCATCATCCGGGATGCTGACCCCGAATTCCGCTTCTGTTTCCATCAGGATTTCCATAATATCCAGGTCATAGCAGTATCTGTACAGTTCTGTATCCGGAGTGATTTTCTCTGGATCCAGGCCGGTATGCACGGCGATGATCCCAATCAGTTTATCCAGCATGAGCATTCTCCTCCTGTTTATTTCATTATAGTCTGCGTGTACCGAAGGCAAACAGATCATCACCGGAGAAACGGTACGCAGAATCACATGTATAGCCGCGCAGCCAGAGCCTGCCGTCGGTATTGCGCAGGTACAGGCCTTTCGGAAAAGCATCATCTGGTTCCAGTATTTCCGAGAATACTGTAACAGATCCGTCCGGTGCACTGTGGGTTCCGGTGAGGACGGTACTGGAGCTCTGCGGCTGGTCCTTCCATTCTAGACGGAGAAAAAGTCCTGTATTCACCGGACAGGGATACAGCTCCTTTGCCTGTATTGCTTGTGCGATTTCCATCAACGCCGCTCCGCTTTCCATACCGATTTCCCGCAGTGATGTAATCAGAACGGTTATCTTTCCTGCATCCTCAGTGAAGAACCTCGGATGAGCAAAGTATGTCTCTGCAAAACGGTTGATGAAAACATGGTTCTGCCGGGGCTCTGTATACAGCAGATCCTTGGGAAAAGGTACAGGATTCAGTGCTATTGTCTTCATATTTATTCTTTCAGACGCCTTATTTCAGACGGAAGATTTCATTCACACTCATTTCAAAGTATTCCGAGATCTTCATCGCCAGTTCCAATGTCGGATCATATTTGTTGTTTTCTATCGCGATGATGGTCTGTCTGGTAACTCCCAGAATATCCGCCAGATCTTCCTGTCTCAGGTTTTTACTCTTCCGAAGTTCTTTAATGCTATTCTTCATCAGAATCCCCTGGAGCAGTAAGGTGCTTCGTTTCTATCCATTTGGTTCCCCAGAACACTAAACCTGAGCCGATAAAGATCAGCCATGCCCAGGGCAGTTCCCCTGTTTTCAAACGATAGATCAGACAATACACAGCAAGGGCTGCCTCTAAAAACACATAAGTGTTCCGGGCTGCTTTATAATTCACTGCCATTTCCATCTCATCCGCTTTCGTAAGAATCTTCTTCATAACTATGCCTCTGTAATGTTAAACATATTTTACATTTTCATCATACAGCGTGAGTCAGCAAATGTAAAGACTATTTAACATCATTGCTGGAATACACAAATAAAAACAGGACCTTTCAGTCCTGTTTGTCAATGGTGGAGCTGACGGGAGTCGAACCCGTGTCCAAGAGTTGTCCCACATCCGAACGCCTACAGTTTATCCCACTGCTTGATAAGACCGTATGCATGAGAGTGAGCGATCCGCATACAGAATCTGCCTGTTGATTGTCGGGATCATCCTACAGGCTTCGGAATCACCTTATTCTGCAGAATACGCACTCAAGTACGGCAGACACATACCGGAGCGGGCGCTGCGGGCCACTCAGGCCGGATTAAGCAGCGAAAGCAAAACTATTTCTAGCGTTTAAATTTAGGTGGTGATTAGGTCACCGCACCACTGCAGTCCGGATCAAACATAAACCTGTCGAAACCATGACAGCCCCGTTTGAAGCAAAAAAAATATAGCACATGGGCAGCACGATTTCAAGCGTCCTGCCCATTGTCCTTCTTCAGAGAATCCGCATCCTTTTTATAGGTTACACCCAGTGCAAACAGGGGGATGCCGATCAGCATGAAGCTGATGCCGACGATAATCTCCAGAATCTGGGCATTCTCCCGGATGGTCCACAGGATGAATACAGCACCTGCTTCCACCAGGAAGGCCATCAGGAACATCAACGCAGCGTATGTCCGCAAACGCTTCGGATCCCGGATGATCAGTTTCAGGACAATCTTTGTGCCTTCCGAGTAGGGCAGATTGGCCCCGATTTCCTCCAGGGCAGTATCACTGAATTCCACCAGACGCTTCATATAGAGCGTATTGAAGATAAAGGCAGCGAGCATCATCACATCAAAGAATCCAACGGAACCCTGCATTTTCCCGGATGCCCGCAGGAAGAACAGACAAAGCAGTCCGGCGATGAACATCCGGAAGATGAACAGGCAGATCTGGTAGACCGTCCTGTTTCTTTTAATGTGTTCAATAATAAATGATTTCTTCATACTTCTATTGTAGAGTTGTCGGCGCCCGGTTTCAATGAAGAGTACAGAACAGAAAAAACCGCATGTCTGCGGTCTTCAGTGCACCAGACAGGACTTGAACCTGCACGGGTCGCCCCATACGCCCCTCAAGCGTACGTGTCTGCCGATTCCACCACTGGTGCATGCTAAGTAATTATACAATGGATTCCCTTGAAATCAACTGTTTTTCCAGTACGGCTGTTGTATTTTTCATTGGGTAACCGTATAATTACAACGTTTTGGAGAGGGCAGACTATGGAATACCAGAAGATTATCAATATTGCTGTGATCGCTCATGTAGACGCGGGCAAATCCACGCTGGTGGATGCTTTTCTGAAGCAGAGCCACGTATTCAGGGACAATTCCAGGGTCGGTGACCTGATCATGGACAGCAACGCTCTGGAGAAGGAACGCGGCATCACCATCTATTCTAAGAACTGCTCGATCCAGTACAAGGATTATAAGATCAACATTGTGGATACACCGGGCCATGCGGATTTCTCTTCGGAAGTAGAACGCATCATCCGTACCGTGGATACGGTCATTCTGCTGGTGGATTCTGCCGAAGGACCGATGCCGCAGACACGTTTTGTCCTGCAGAAGTCCCTGGAATGCGGACTGCGCCCGATCCTGCTCATCAACAAGATGGACAAGCCGGAAGCCAGGGCAGAAGAGGTCATCGATGAAGTCTATGAACTCTTCCTGGAACTGAACGCAGCCGACGATCAGCTGGATTTCCCGATCCTCTACGGCATTGCCAGAGAAGGCGTAGTCCGCTATGACTGGGACAATGATACCAACAATGATATCGAACCGCTCTTTGAGACCATTCTGGAGCACACCCAGGTCTTCCCGGACCTGACGGCGGAACCGCTGCAGCTGCAGATCAGCGCTCTTGCGTACGACGACTACATCGGACGTCTGGGCATCGGCAGGGTCTACTCCGGCTCTGTAAAGGAAGCGTCCTTCTACGAAGTATGCGATGCAGAAGGGAAGGATTACCGCGGCAAGATCAATCAGGTGTTTGTCTACAAAGGACTGAACAGGGTGCCTGTACCGGAAGCGCAGTGCGGTGAGATTGTCATCGTATCGGGCATTCCGGATATTTCCATCGGAGATACCATCTGTCCGGAAGGCGCTCCGGATCCACTGCCCATGATCAGTATTGAAGAACCGACATTGTCCATGAACTTCATGGTCAATGACTCCCCGTTTGCCGGCAAGTCCGGAAAGTATGTAACTTCCCGGAACATCAGGGAACGTCTGGAGAAGGAACTGGAAGTCAACGTCGGACTCCGGGTCGAGGAAACGGATTCCACCGATACCTTCAAGGTTTCCGGCAGAGGAGAGCTCCATCTTACGATCCTGCTGGAGCAGATGCGCAGGGAAGGCTATGAAATCGCTGTATCCCGTCCGGAAGTCATCCTGAAGAAGATTGACGGTGTGACCTGTGAACCGATGGAAGAAGTGGTCTGCGATGTACCGAACGAGTATTCCGGCACCGTGATCGGTGCGCTGAATATCCGCAAGGGCATGCTGCAGAACATGGAAGACATCGGCACCTATACCAGGATTACCTACCTGGCACCGACCAGAGGCCTGATCGGCTACCGCACCGAGTTCATCAACAGTACCCGCGGTGAAGGCACCATGGTACGCCGTCTCGCCGGATACGAGCCCTGGAAGGGCGATATCCCCCAGCGTGAGAACGGTGCGCTGATCTCCACGGAAAACGGCGGTTCCATGACCTATGCGCTCTGGAATATCCAGGAAAGAGGACAGTTGTTCATCGATGCCGGTGTTCCGGTGTATGAGGGCATGATCATCGGTATGGCCAGCAAGAACCGGGATATGAACGTCAATCCCATCAAGAACAAAAAGATGACCGCGATCCGCTCCACCGGCAACGATGAAGCGATGAAGCTGGTCCCGCCGAAGATCCTTTCCCTGGAGGAAGCGATCGAGTTCATCAACGATGACGAACTGGTCGAGATCACACCCGCGGACATCAGGATCCGCAAGAAGTACCTGACCATGCTGGACAGACGCAGGCATATGCGCGAGCTCGGCAGGATCGAGGACGAAGACGACGAATAGTACAGAGATCCGGTGCAGGCCGGATCTTTTCTGTTAGAATGTACGAAAGAATGTGAGGACAGGAATATGGGTGAATTCCACGACAAGGTCAGAGACCGGCTGATCAGATACGCAAGGATCGATACACAGTCGCTTCCGAATACAGGAAAGGTCGTTTCCACGGAGAAGCAGTACGATCTTGCCCGGGTTCTTCGGGATGAACTGCA
>JAFOIY010000116.1 GCA_017420505.1 Solobacterium sp.
GGTACAGGTATGCCGCGTTTTCTGGTGCCTTTCGGGGCTATTGCCAATACAGGCAATGCCCTGTTCATGATCATTGCCGGATATCTTCTGTTCGTGAAGAATGAACCATGGGCTGTGAACCTGAAGAAAAAGGTGAAGACACTTCTGGTGCCGATGATTCTGTGGAACCTGATCTGGATTGCGGCAGAGGCGCTGGGGCATCATTTCATGCCGGTGCGCTTCGATGATGTCCTGTCCTGGTCACCGGCAGACTGGCTGGTGTCACTCTTCGGTGTACCGTTCTTCAAAGATCCGTACTATATGCCGTTCTGGTTTCTTGTTGATCTGTTTGCCCTGAACATTCTGTCACCGTTGATCCGGATTCTGTGTGAAAAGCTGCCTGTTCTCAGCGGCATAGCGGCAGCGGTATTGTGGTTCCTGCCGTTGGTCTACCGGATCCGTATACCGTTTGTGTTCTTCACTGCGGGATGCCTGCTGGCGCTGTACCCGGATCTCAGCAGGAAGGGGAAGCAGCTGCCTGCTGCAGCAGTATATACCCTGGCTGCGGCAGGAGTAGTCCTGGCCTGTGTACGCTACGATGATCTGACCATAAAAGCCACCGTACTGATGTTCCTGCCTGCGGCAGCCAGGCTGTGTACAGCATTTGCAGAGAAGGACACCGGGAGGAAGATCATGCGCCTGTGCCTTCCGCATCTGATTGTGATCTACGCGGTGCACGGCAAGGTGCTGATGGTTCTGCAGCAGGTCTGGACCCGGCTGGTGCCTTTGAGCAGCGCTGCTTTGTGCGCGGGCTATTTCGTTCTTCCGGCAGTTACGGTGACCGGCTGCCTGATCTTCGGCTGGTGCCTTCGGAAACTGTTCCCGCATCTGTCCGGCTGGCTGACAGGGGGAAGATAGAAAAACAGAGGCACAGGCCTCTGTTATTCAATATCGATGTCGAGCGGTTTGTCGATTTCGTCGGAAACGTACCTACCGTTCTTTTTTCTTTGCCTGACACACTCTGTGAGCAGGTATTCGATCTGTCCGTTGACGGAGCGGAAGTCATCCTCCGCCCACTGGGCAATGGCATTATACAGCTTTGCAGAAAGCCGCAGCGGCACTTGTTTCTTTTCTTCAGCCATCAATACAGGCTTCCGGAATTGACAACCGGCTGGGCATCATGATTGCCGCACAGGACGACGAGAAGGTTGGAGACCATAGCAGCCTTTCTTTCTTCATCGAGCTCGACGGTATTGTTCTCCTTCAGGCGGTCAAGTGCCATTTCCACCATACCGACGGCACCGTCAACGATCATCTTGCGGGCATCAATGATTGCGGAGGCCTGCTGTCTCTGCAGCATGACTGCGGCAATCTCGGGTGCGTAGGCCAGGTAGGTGATTCTTGCGTCAATGATATGAATGCCGGCCTGGTCCACACGGGACTGGATCTCTTCCTTTATGCGCTCGGCAACCAGATTGGAGGATCCTCTCAGGGAACCGTCATCCGCCAGTCCGTCACCGGTCGTATCTACGTTCGGTGCAATGTCGTACGGATAGATCCGGACGATATCACGGAGCGCGGTGTCGCACATCAGGGAAAGGAATTCTTTGTAGTTGTCTACGTTGAATACTGCTTTTGCGGTATCGACGACTTCCCAGGTGACAGCGATGCCGATCTCTACGGGGTTGCCCAGAACGTCATTGATCTTCTGCTTGGCGTTGTTCAGGGTCATGACCTTGAGGGAGATCTTTTTGGACAGCTGTACCGTACCTTCCTTCAGGAATGCATGGGCTTTTACGTCATTGGACTGAGAGAGCTCGGTTCCGGCAGCCGGGTTGACCGCGGAGCAGAAAGGATTGACGAAGTAGAAGCCTTCCCCCTTGAGCGTTCCGATGTACTTGCCGAACAGTGTCAGTACAAGGGCTTCCTGGGGCTTGAGGACCTTCAGGCCGGCGATCATGATCATCGCGGCAGTAAAGATAAGAATGGCCAGCGGGATCAGAAGCGGGTTGTAGGCTGCGCCTCTGATAAAGGTAATGACGGAGAAGACGCACATGGCGATGATCACCAGCAGCATCATCATTCCGTTCTTCTGTTTGTTCAGATTGATTTCATCCATAATGGTTACCTCTTTCTGATATCATTATGATATCACTATGCACTACAGTCAAGTACTTGTTTTCCTTGAACAGGCGATGTACAGTGCGCAAAGAATCGTATAATGATCCGTAGAAGGGGATGCTTAATGGTTTCTTAAGGATTCCGCATCTGTTTTCTTAATCGGATCATTTTTAGAATGAATACAGTGAAGGGGGACAACTATGGCAAAAGTACTGATCGTGGATGATGAGCAGGATATTGTGGATGCACTGAAGATCTACCTGTCTTCCCAGGAATACGAGCTGTATGAAGCGCATACCGGCAAGGAAGCGTTGGAGATGATGGAAAAGGAAGAGATCGACCTGGTTCTGATGGATATTATGATGCCGGTTATGGACGGGATCTCCGCTGTTGCCAAGATCCGGCAGATCTCCAATGTACCGATCATTCTACTGACCGCGAAGAGCGAAGACAGCGACAAAGTGCTCGGCCTGGATATCGGTGCGGATGACTACATCACCAAGCCGTTCAGTCCGGCAGAGGTCATTGCAAGAGTGAAGTCGCAGCTCAGAAGATACACCAGGCTCGGCAGCCATGTACAGCAGACGGGAGAGATTGTAATCGGTGGAATCGTACTGAACGACAATGAGAAGAAGATCACAGTGGACGGGACGGAAGTATCCCTGACACCGGTGGAGTACGGGATTCTGAAGCTTCTGATGAGCCGACCCGGCCAGGTATACAGTTCTGCCCAGATCTACCGTCTGGTGTGGCATGATGTACCGATGGGGGCGGAAGGTACGGTAGCCGTGCATATCCGGCACCTGCGGGAGAAGATCGAGATCAATCCTTCGGAGCCCAGATATATCAAGGTAGCCTGGGGCCAGGGATACAAAATGGAGGCCTATCATGGATGACAGCATCAGAAAAAGCACCATCCTGAAAATCATAGCGTTCCTGCTGTTCTGCCTGGGCTGTGTCGGTACGGCTTTATACGGAACAGGAATCATCGGTGCCGTGGATTTCGGCATGATCGATGAACAGGGTTATCAGGAAGTGGGTGACTACCGGGATTCCTACAGCGTTACGTACAGCATGCGTCAGCACGCGCTGGATGCAGTCGACATCAATGTGACGAATGACGAGTTCATCAGCATCCTTCCGCAGGATCTGATGATCCGGGTGTACGAAACGGAAGATGATGAAAAGACACTGCTGTATGACGATATCGACGAAAAGGATCTTTACCGGTCCGAGACCGTGACGATACACAGTGAGATCTATGAAAACCAGGACGGCAGTCTGTACTGGTATACCTATCCGGACGGGGAGAGGATCCGCGAGCAGGAATACGGTCCCAATGTACATCCCAGCGACGGTGCAAACGGAAGAACACTGGTGGAGATGCGTACCTATGATGTTGAAGTCGGTGTACGAAAGCAGCTTGCCGGTGACAGCTTCATCAGCAGGAACTGCCGGTGGCAGGAACTCCTCCAGGATCATCTGAAGGAATTCATTCCCGGTACCGTTTTCTCAGCGATCGCTGTCCTGGTCGGCCTGGCGATGATGATCTGGACTGCTGGGTGGAAGAAGAACGCTGAAACACCGCAGCCGTCCTGGCTTGGAAAGGTCCCCTATGATCTGCTGACAGTGATCCTTGCCGGTGCCTGCGTCACAGCAGCCTACGCTATGGTCAGCATGGCAGAGTACTTTGATGTCAACGTAGTGACCAACCGTTCCATGGCCGCCGGTTTCCTGGCACTGATGTTCCTGTTTGCCGCATTCATCTATGTATGGCTGTATGAACTCGCTGCCCGCCTCCGGAACGGAACGTTCATCCGGAACAATATCATTACCTATCTTGTTGTCTGGATGTGGAAGATGTGCATGGCAGTCCTGCGCTGGGCCCTGCAGCATATCATTCTGCCGTTCATTGACATGATGAAATCGTTTTTCCGGCTTCCGCTTGTCTGGCAGCTGGTCTGGCTGGGATGTACCGGATTTGTTCTGTCGCTGACATTGTATGCTGCAGGACATATGTACGGAGCGGCAGCCTTCCTGCTGGCACTGGCAGGCATGGTGGTCTGCTTCCTGTCGCTGCGCTGCTTCATAGGGGTACGCACAGTCAGTGATCTGACAGGCAGGATTGCCTCGGGCGATTATCCGGAAGAGACACCGGATTCTGTTCTGAGGATTCATGCAGAGCCGTTCCGCACCCAGATCCGGACACTGTCCAGTGTTTCCACCGGACTGAAAAACGCTGTGGATGAAGCGATGAAGAGCGAGCATCTGAAGACAGAACTGATCACCAATGTCTCGCATGATATCAAAACACCGCTGACTTCCATCATCAACTACGCGGATCTGCTGCAGAAGGATCCTACGGAAGAACAGCGCAAGGAATACGTGGACAGGCTGTACAAGCAGAGCCTGCGTCTGAAGAAGCTGACGGAGGATCTGGTGGAAGCGTCCAAAGCGTCCACGGGCAATATCCCTCTGTCATTGGGTCCGGTCAATATCGCGGAGATCCTGGAACAGTCCCTGGCGGAATACGATGAAAAGTTCAGCCTGATGAATCTGGATGTCATTACAGAGGCGGACAGGGAACTGAAGGCAACAGCGGACGGCCGTCTGCTGTGGCGGGTTATCTCCAACCTGCTGAGCAACGTATCCAAATATGCACTGCCGGGTACACGGGTCTATATCAATGCCGGCTGGAACGATGCTGGAAAGGTCAGCATTACCATCCGGAATATCTCGGCTGAGCCGCTGAACATTTCTTCCGATGAACTGAAGGAACGGTTTGTCCGGGGAGATACTTCCAGGCATACGGAAGGCAGCGGACTCGGGCTGAACATTGCCGAAAGCCTGATGAAGATGATGAACGGGGAACTGAACATCATCATAGACGGAGATCTCTTCAAGAGTGAACTGATCCTTCCGGCAGCGTAAAGAAGAATTGAATGATGCAGGGGATTCCCTGTATCATTTCATTGTACGGAGGAAGGATTATGTACTACGCCAAGGATATTGAGACGCTGGTCGGAAAGATCATCATTTGCAGCGACGGAGACGCCATTGTGGGCTTATGGATGGAAGGGCAGAAGTACTTCGCGTCTACGCTGAAGGAAGCACCGGTATACATGGAAAGACCGGAACTGGCAGCGGCAGCGGACTGGCTGGAGCGCTATTTCCGGGGAGAGCGTCCGGCAATCAACGAACTGAAGCTGAACCCGGAGGGGAGTGAATTCCGGAAACGTGTCTGGGACTGCCTCTGCCGGATCCCGTACGGTGGAACAACAACCTACGGTGCCATTGCGAAGGAGCTCGGCATCCGTTCCGGGCAGGCCGTCGGCGGCGCGGTCGGCCATAACCCCATATCCATCATCATACCTTGTCACCGGGTGCTCGGAGCGGACGGCTCCCTGACAGGCTATGCCGGCGGACTGGAAAAGAAAAGAGCGCTTCTGGAACTGGAAGGCGCTATTGCGGCAGAGGATTAGCACAGAACCGTTCGTTGAGGATACAACATTGACGCCAAGTCATGTACAATAATCCTATGAAACGAACGGTTTTACTATGTTCCGCTGTGCTTATGCTGAGCGGATGTACACATATGGAAGAAACGGTCCGGGAAGGCAGTTCCACAGACGGGCTCTGGTATTACGAAGAGATTGGTGCCGGGCAGGAGATCACGGTGGAAGCGGATGCCGCAAAGAACTGGACACTGTCTTTCTGGATCCGTCCTTTGAGCAGTATGCCGGAAGAAACCATCCTGTGCTGCACCGGGAATAACGCAGAGATCAAGGTCCTCTGCAGGACACAGGAGGACGGTATCCTGAAAGGCCTGACCCTGTCCGTACAGGAAGGAAATGATGCGTGGACGATCAGTGCAGGAGACGGGCTGCCTACCAGGCAGTGGTCCATGATTGCGCTGCAGAGCGGACGGAAAGGCACCCGGCTGTATCTGAACGGCATCTGCGTGGCGGAAACGGACCGTACAACCGCACTGCAGGGCACAATCCGCTTCGGCGGAGAAGGCAGTGCTACAGGAAAGGTCTCCGGCATCCGGATCAATGATTGGAGCGAGGAAGTACTTGCGTCGGAATATGAAGCGCACAGAGCTGCCGTACTGCTGGACCGGATCGAGTATCCGGACCAGGACCATCTGCGCAGAAGCCTTTGGTTTGACGGTGTGGAAGTGGAAGGCGTGCCTGTGCAGTGGACGGTGGAATCCAACGAAACGATGAATTATCTCGGTGTTCTGACCAGCACGGACAGGGACACCGATGTCATTGCACATGCACGGATGGAACTGCCGGGCTCTTCAGCTGAAAAGACCTTTGTCTTCCATGTTAAGGGAGACACGGCAGAGACACTGTTTGAAGAAGACTGCAGTGCACTGGACACGATGATCGAAGGGATCCTGTTCAGCGGCGCCGGACTGTCGCAGTCCATCCATGAGCGGACAGAAGTGATCTATACCGTAAGTGAAGGTGCCAGGATTGAGGACGGCAGGCTGGTCAAGGAATCCCAGGAAGAAAGGCTTCCCATCACCCTGCATGCGTCGTTGGCATCCGGCAGCCTCTCCTGTGAACGGGAGTACAGCGTTGTGCTGCTGGATGAGGCCTACGGCTATCTGATGACCTACTTCAACGGAGAAGAGGGCAGGGAGACCGGCTATACTGCGGTCAGTACAGACGGACTGACCTGGAAAAAGACGGATACGGTCATCAGCGGCACAGACACGCATTCGGTACGGGATCCGCATGTCAGCCGCAGAGCAGACGGAGCGTTCATCGTTACCGCGACCGCTTCCTGGGACAGTCCCTGGATCTGGATGTGGGAATCCGAGGATATGGTCCAGGTGGAAAACGGAAGGCTGATCCGTACTGCCTGGCCGGATCCGGGAATCTATATGGACGGTACCCGGGCATGGGCACCAGATCTGTACTATGACAACGAAAACGGAGTGTACTGGATCTATTTCTCTGCGCCGGCAGAGGAGAGAGGCCCTGTATACGCGGTGACTACCAAAGATCTGGAGCATTTCTCCTATCCGGAGCTCTTCTTTGATCCGCAGTATCCGGTCATTGACGCATCGCTGTTCCCGATGGAAGGACGCTACTGGATCGTATACAAGGATGAGCGAGGACCGGCGCAGACCATCTACAGTGCCGTAACCGACCGGCTCGGCGGCAATATCTGGAAGACCTACGACTACAAGCATCTGATCCTTGAAAGAGCCGTAGAAGGTCCGATTGTCTTCCGGGACATCCATACAGACAGGTACCATCTGTATGCGGATCATTTCTCCGATCATACCTTCCTGGCCGGTACCTTCGACGGTCTGGATTACGAGCATACGGTGGACTGGTCGGATACAGAGCGTCTGGTTCTTCCGGAGGAGGATGTCAGGCACGGTTCCGTGATACCGATTACGGAAAAAGAGTACCGGAAGCTGACGGAAACAGAATAAACAAACAAAAGATACATGTAGGAGGATTCCAACATGTATCTTTTCTTTACGTTCCTCTTCGGCAGTGTACTGTTTTCCTTTGCCTGCTGCATGGCGGACCGTATCCTGGACGGAGAAGACTTCATACACGGCAGATCGCACTGCGGCCATTGTCGGCATGTGCTGTCATGGACCGATACCATCCCGGTCGTTTCTTATCTGCTGTGCCGCGGCAGATGCCGGTACTGCGGAGAGAGGATTCCTGTGCATGTGTTCCTGTGGGAGAGCGGCGGCGGTGTTCTGGCGGTATGCATGCAGCAATTGTGCACAGGCAGTCCTCTGCACCGGTGGATCATGATCCTGTACTGCGCAATCCTGATGGTCATGAGCCGGATTGACCGCAGGACACTGAGCATCCCGGTGTTTCTGCAGTACGGGATCGCTGTACTCGGCGCACTGGACTGCCTCACCGGTACGGTACCGCTGCCGGAGCGCCTTGTCTTTTTCCTGGTACCGGCTCTGCCGCTCTGGATCATCTGCCGGCTGCGTCCGGTTATGGGCCGCGGTGATATACGCCTGCTTGCCTGGAGCGGCTTTCTGCTCGGCAGGCAGATCATTGCGGTGTTTGTGCTGTCCATGTGGGCCGGTGCAGCGGTATGCATCATCCTCCGGAAAAGAAAGCTGGCCTATGTACCGTTGTTTCTGGCAGGGATTCTGCCAACAGTGGCAGGGCTGATTGACCCGCTGGTGTTACTGTATCTGCCGAAGTGATAAAAAATCGCAAAAATATGCGAATACTTCTCTTTTAAACAGCAGTCGTAAGAGTATAATAAATTTATTACGTTATGTCACGTGTAAGGAGGATCTATCTATGAACAAGCCCGAATTTAACGACCAGTATGCGAAGACGAGGCTTCGTGCGCATAAAACGTTCGGCGGTCGGACTGTAGACATCTACTATGGTGCGGTGGATGCCGAGGGCAATGCTTGTGCGCCGAGGGAGGATGCGGACGACGGACACGGATACTGGAGCGGTATCGAAGTCAACGGTGATTACCGTATGTTTGTCTGGAAGCATTCAGCTGCGGAAGGCGGAGCCATAGAGTACGGTACAGAACACGGCGATCATGCGCTGGAGGATATGGAGAACGACATCCTGAAGAAGCGGGATCTCTGCCGTGAAGCAGAGGAATTCGTCAGGAATTTCGGAAGTGATGATGAAGAAGCGCTGAAGGATCTGGAAGCGCGCTGGAACGCAGTAGAGAACTGGAATACACCAGCTGAGGAAGTGTTCCACAAGCGGTTTGAAGCGACACTGAGCGGTGCTCAGGACCGTCTGGAGAAGGTCCGTACCAACCGTGGACTGAAGGAAGAAATCATCCGCAGGGCGGAAGAAATCACCCAGTCCAATGAATGGAGAAAGACAAGGGAAGCGCTGCAGGGGCTGCGCAAGGAACTCGGTGATATCGGTACTGCCGGTGAAAAGGCAGACGCTGAACTGAGAACCCAGTTCAACCGTATTGAAAGGGCGTTCCGTGAGCGTCAGAAGGAATTCTTTGCGACAATCGACGCAAGGCGTGAAGAGGCTGCTGCAAAGAAGAACGAGATTCTGGAGAGAACAGCCGCGCTGGTGGAAAACCCTCAGAACTGGAAGGAAACCGGCGAGAAGCTGAACGAAATCTTCAATGAGTGGAAGGCTGCCGGAAGCGCAGGACACGAGCTGGATGAAGAACTGTGGGCGAAGTTCAACGGACTGCGCCAGGGCTTCAACAAGGCAAGGCAGGCCTGGTTCGATGAGCGCAACGCAGCGTGGGCTGCCAGCATCGAACTGAAGAACAAGCTGATCGAAGAGGCGAAGGAACTGGCTGCCAAGTCCAGCTTCACCAAGGAGATCACCGACCGGATGAAGGCACTGGATGTTGAGTGGAAGACAGCAGGCTATTCCGGAAAGAACGACAATGACCGTCTGTGGGATGAGTTCAAGGAAGCGAAGGAAGTGTTCTGGAACGGCAAGCGCAGCGCAGCGCTGAAGCGGATCCAGAGCGATGTAGACCGCAAGCAGGAAGCACTGGATGCGTGCAAGGCTGAGATCGAGGATCTGGAATACCGTCTGTCGATTGCGCCGAACGCAACCATCAGCGAGGATATCAACCGCCGTCTGTTCCTGAAGAACGGCGAAAGAGAAACACTCGAGAGAGAACTGGAAGAGTTGAAGAAAAGACTTGACTGATCAGGAGGGTTCCTTCAGGTGAAGGAACCTTTCAAACAGATTCAATGGATACAGCAGTGGAGGGGATACAGTATGGACAGACCGATTATCGGCATTCTGCCGCAGTACGACAGAAGATTTGACAAAGAGTTCATCGGAGATGATTATGTTAAGGCCGTGGAGGAATCCGGCGGCCAGGTGAAGCTGCTGCATATTACGGAAGATGATGCGGAGATGGATGCACAGGTCGCTGCGTGCGATGGTTTCCTGATTCCGGGCGGCCGGGATATTCATCCTGAACTGTACGGTGCAGCGTATGCGCCGTATACAGCACCGGTACAGCGTTTCCGGGACGTGTATACCCTGGCGATGATCGGGAAGATCAAGGCGGCTGACAAGCCGCTCCTGGGCATCTGCTACGGTCTGCAGGCGATCAATGTAGCGTATGGCGGTACACTGATCCAGGATATCCGGATCGAGTGCCCGTTCATCAATACACCGCATGACCGGAAGCTGGGCCTGTCCAAGGAATCCGCGATCCACGATGTCACGCTTGTACCGGGATCCCCGATCCACAACGTGATTGAAAGGGATTATACAGGAGCCCATGGATTCCACCACCAGGCAATCAAAACCGTCGGTGAGGGATTGACCGTGATGGGCAGGAGCGCAGACCGGCTGGTGGAAGCGGTCTACGATCCGGAGCGAAAGTACGTCTGGGGTGTGATGTGGCATCCGGAATCGGACTTCGGCTATCGTGAGGACAGCAAGCGGGTCTTCCGCTATTTCATTGAACAGTGCAGATAAACTGAAGAAACCAGGGGAAAACCCGGTTTTTTTTGTTTATTCTGAAAATAATTTCAGTTTTGGAGAGAAAACTCGATTTTCTACTTGTGATACAGTATGAATCTGTTGAGTTCATCCACCTTCTGCAATACA
>JAFOIY010000011.1 GCA_017420505.1 Solobacterium sp.
CACTGACAGCCCAGACCAATCCGAATACGGCACTTGCCATGAGCAAGCTCTCAGAGCTGCGGGGAGCGGAAGGTCATTCCACAGTAATCCTGCCGGAAGAAGACGCTTCGGTATTCCGGAAGCTGGGCGTCAATATCACCTGCGATCCGGTATACCAGCAGAAAAAGATGTATCACAGAAAATAAAAACGGTTCAATGAACCGTTTCTTTTATTTTTCTGCGGATTGTGTCTTCATCGAACAGCATTCCTGTCAATTGTTCTTCCAGCGCCGATGTATCTACCGGCCGCAGGTCATCCGTGGATACAGAGACCTGTTCGATCCTGCCGGAATGCACATCCGCACTCACACGGTACAGAGAACCATGGATCCGGTACTCGAGCAGGACATCGAACTTCGGTGACTGTTCCAGCAACCATTTTTCCGAAGCCAGTACACTGCGCAGAACCTGCGCTTCTTCACCCGGCCAGGGTATTTCTTCCGAGGGAAACAGCTGCAGAAAGCGCTGGATCATCCCTTCCACAGTCAGTTCACGGGAGAGTGTATTCAGATTCATCACTCTGCTGCGCACCGAATCAATACCGTGCGACTGCATCTTCAGTACAGACGGTGTGAGCACACGTTCAAGCCTGTTCAGATCGACATCGATCATCAATGTTCCATGATACAGGTGAACGCCCTCATCCATCAATGACGCAGTTCCGGAGAACTTCCTGCCACCGATCAGCAGATCATTCCGTTCATTCCGCAGTGCAGGAATACCGTAGGACTGCAGGGTATCCTGAATCATTCGGATGATCCTTTCCGGACTGTTTTCTTCTGTGATCCAGGTGTAGTTGAGGTTCCCCCGGTCCTGCCATACCGCACCACCGCCTGTATACCGGCGGCACAGGACAGCCTGTTCTTCCTTCAGAGCAACGTGATCCACTTCCAGCCAGGCATTCTGATTGCGGCCGATCACAACGCAGGGATTATTCACCCAGAGAAACACAAGTTCCTCTCCGCTGTAATGATCGAACAGGTACCGTTCCACTGCGATGTTCAGATACGGATCATGGACCGGGGAAACCATATGCTTCATATTACTGATGCAGTGTGCCGATTCCAAGGCCCATCGCTGCTTCATGCAGTGCTTCTCCGGTCGTCGGGTGAGCGAAGATGGTCTCCCTCAGTTCCTCATCACTGAGACCGTTCTGGATGGCTACCGTAGCTGCAGCGATGATGACGGACGCATCCGGACCGATCACCGAGCAGCCGATCAGCTTATTGTTCTCATCCTTGATCAGCTTGACATAGCCTTCCGTCTCATGCAGTGAGACGGCCTTACCGTTTCCGGCAAAGTCGAATCTGCCGACCGTATAGGTTCTCCCTGCTGCTTTGAGCTCATCTTCACCGAAACCCACACTGGCGACTTCCGGTGACGTGAATACGGCGCTGGGCACATTCCTTCTGTCAAACGTTTTGTCTTCACCGAGGATATTGTCCACGGCAACCATGCCCTGATGGCTGGCGGCGTGTGCCAGCTGGATCAGGTTGTTGACATCGCCGATCGCATAGATGTGTTCCACATTTGTACGCATATGCTCATCGACATGGATGCCGCGGCCTCTGTCATTCAGAGCGATGGATGTCTTGTCCAGACCGAGTCCGTCCATGTTCGGCACTCTGCCTGTCGCAGCCAGGACGTAGTCACTGACCGCTTCGTATTCCTTGCCGTTCTTTTCATAGACCGTGACAGCCTTGTGGCCACCATTCTCACGGAAAGCCGTGACCCTGGCGGATGTCTCGATGCGGATGCCCTTTTCTTCCGCAATCCTGCGGATCTCCTCTGAAATATCACGGTCGTTGACAGCCAGCAGACGATCCAGGAATTCAACGATTGTGACCTTTACGCCCAGGTTGGCATAGATGAATCCGAATTCCAGACCGATGACACCGCCGCCGATGATGGTTATTGTTTCAGGCAGTTCCTGCAGATCCAGAGCTGCCGTACTGTTCATCACAAACGGCAGATCGTAGCCGGGCACCGGCAGCTTCGCCGGCGAAGAGCCTGTCGCAATGATTGCATCATCAAACGTGATGATCTGTTTGCCTTCCGCAGTGGTTACTTCAACTTCTTTATCATTGAGGAATGAAGCAGTGCCCTTGATCACGGTCACGTTGTTCTTGTTCATCAGATAGCCTACACCGGTGACCAGTCTGTTGACAGTATTGTTCTTGTGTTCCAGAAGCTTCTGCATATCTACGGAAGGTGTCCCTGCCAGAATGCCGAATTCCTCTGAACGCAGGATGGTCCGGTAGACTTCTGAGCTCTTTACAAGCGCTTTTGTAGGAATACAGCCGACATTGAGGCAGGTGCCTCCCAGACTGCCCTTTTCCACAAGCGTGACCTTCCTGCCGCGCTTTGCGGCATAGATCGCCGCAACATAGCCGCCCGGACCGCCGCCGATGATCAGTACTTCGGCATGTGTACGGACTTCCTTGGGTGCTGTCTCACCATCCAGCTCGATGACAGCGATTACATCATCCTTTTTGACTTCGCCGCCTTCCACAACATTCAGTTCACGGATGGTGCCTGCCTTCATCGTCTTGTAGAAGCGGTTGCCTTTGTCCAGTTCCACCGTAGCGATGACGGTCTTGCGCTCGACATGATCTCCGGCTTTGACGTTGACCTTGCCGACCTTGCCGTCTTCCGCCGCAACAATGGTCAGCAGTTCGGCATCTGCCACAGGAGCTTCCGCCGGGGTGACTACAGCCAATACCTGGCTGCGCTTTGTATACTTGCCTTCTTCACAGCCGATTTCCTTGACGATGCCGTCAATTTCGCTCTTGTAGTCGTGGTTCTCTTTTTCGACTTCCAGCGTTACCAGCACATCGCCTGCTTTGACGTAATCGCCTTTCTTTACCAGGATCTTTCCGACCTTTCCTACTTCCGGCGTCTTCAGTTCAAAGTCCTGGACCGTCTCCGGCTCTACAACAGCCAGCACCTGCGAGCGCTTCGTGTATTTGCCTTCTTCACAGCCGATCCTGGTCACAATTCCATCGATTTCACTCTTGTAGTCGTGGTTCTCCTTTTCGACTTCCAGGGTTACCAGAACGTCACCCGCTTTGACACGGTCGCCTTCCTTGACGAGGATTTTTCCGACTTTGCCCACTTCCGGTGTTTTGAGTTCAAACGCTCCGGTTTCTTCCGGCTCCACTGCTGCCAGAAGCTGGTTGCGCTTGGTATACTTCCCTTCTTCGCAGCCGATTTCCTTGACGACGCCGTCAATCTCGCTCTTGTAGTCGTGATTCTCCTTCTCGACTTCCAGCGTCACCAGGACATCGCCTGCTTTTACATGATCTCCCGGCTTTACCAGGATCTTTCCGACTTTTCCTACTTCCGGTGTTCTGCATTCGAATCTTTCCATAACAACCTCCGTTTTACTGCAGATTCATTGTAACATGTATCATTCTGCTTCATTGTGAGCAAGTCACAATTATGCAGCCGCAATGGATGGTTTTGAACTGAACAGAAGGATTTGCTATGATGGGATGGAAAGGAGACTGATTCTTATGGATTATGTCGTAAAAGTCGCTGATTTCAAGGATATGGAGGAAGCTGTCGCTGTTGAAAAGGCAGCCATGGGTGACTATGTCTATGTCCAGACAGCATGGAACTACTACTGGAATACGAAAGGTGCTTTCCTCTGCGCGTATGAAGATGGACAGATGGTCGGTATTGCCCACCTGGCAGTCCTTCCGGACGGTGCAGGCTGGTTCGAAGCGCTTCGTGTTCATCCGGAGCATCAGAACAAAGGTGTTGGCAAAGCGCTGTACAGGAAAGCCCTGGAGCTCATTGAAAGCGATCTGCACTGCACATCCCTGAGCATGTACACCGGACCGACCAATCTCAGAAGCGCCGGTCTGGCAGCCCTCTACGGCCTCACAACAGTGTACGAGCACAAAGAGTACAACTACAAGGTAGACGGTCCGAAGGACACACACGGCTTTATATACGCAGACTGGGAAGAAGCGGAGAAGCTTGCCCTGCCGCTGGCAGAAGAATACGGGAACTTTGTATCCGTCAACAGAACCTGGTACCGGATCAACACACCGAATGTACGCATGCTCGCAGACAAGGAATTCTTCTATACCGACGGAAAAGGCAGTTTCGTCTGCGTGGGCACCCGTTTCCAGCACGGCAAAAAGCTCTTTGTCGGTATGCTCGGCGGAGACTACCGCAAAGGTCTGGACTTCGCAGTCAACCTGGCTGCTGCCATGAGCATTCCTACCGTGACCTGCACCTTCACAGCTGTCAACACAAAGCTGGAAGAAGCGCTCAAGGACTACGGGTTCATATTTGCGGCTGACCTGATCACTAAGGAAAGAGTCTTCTGATGGAAACCTTCAATACAGATATCTTTGATCAGTTCAACCGTACCTGGGGACTGCTGTGTGCAGGCACCGAAGAAGATCATAATGCCATGACCATTTCCTGGGGTGCCCTGGGCACACTCTGGGGCCGTCCTGCCGCTACCGTCTATGTACGCCCTTCCCGTCTTACCTATGATTACATGGAGAACAATGACTACTTCACCATCGGGTTCTTCGATGGTTCCTATAAGCGGGTTCTCGGTGAAATCTACGGTACACTGTCCGGGCGTGATACAGACAAGGATGGAACGAGCGGACTGACACCGGTCGCTTCGGAATACGGTGTATACTACAAGGAAGCCACGGTTACCCTCGTCTGCCGGAAGATGTTCTCCCAGCCGATGGACAAAGCGGAAATGGCAGACTTTGCCAAAGACTTCTACAAAGACGCAGCACCGCACAAGATGTACATCGGTGAGGTCATTGATATCATCCGCTGAGAGGATTGCACAAAAGAAAACATCTCCTTCCATCAGGAAGGAGATTTCTTTCTGTCTGAACAGGATACAGTGCGCCTGTACTGTCAGTCTTTATCATCCAGCATGAACTGTGCACATCCTGCATCGTAGATGCGGATGGTATTGCCGAATACTTCAGCCCTGGTATAAGGAACTTTCCCTTCCATTACATCAGCCGATGCGTCATACAGTTGATCAATCAGCTCCGGTGATACCGGACTGGTGCCGTGGCAAGGCCATACGGTATCGAATTCACCGCGGTACGCGTCCAGCTTCTTCAGGCTCAGCCGGTAGGCATGCATCTCACGCTGCACGCCGAACATGAAGATCCTGCCGTCCTGGATGGGATCGCCGGTAAACAGCATACGGTACTTTCTGTCCAGAACGGCTATACTGCCGGGTGTGTGTCCGGGAATGTGGATGATCTCCAGTTCCCTGTCTCCCAGATCCATCTTCTGGCCATCCCAGACCGGACGTACCGTTCCGGTGCTCTTCTGCGTATTGTACAGATTGGACAGTTCCGCCGGATGCATGTAGAACCATTCAAATTCATGGTTGCTGCCGAGATGATCCCTGTCCGCGTGAGTATTCATCAATGCCAGCGGCAGATCCGTCAGTTCCTGTGCCAGTTCCCTGGCGTTGTGCGTCTCCATGCCGCTGTCCAGCAGCACAGCTTCCTTGTTTCCTGCGAGCAGAAAGAAGTGCACGCCTCCTTCATCGAACTCCCAGGTCTGTTCGTTGATCTTTCTGATTGTACAAGTCATATTCTTCCCAGGTCCTTTATACGTCTATAATATAATCAAACGACAGGAGGCAAACTATGAAATTCTTTATCGACACAGCAAATATTGATGAAATCAGAGAAGTCAACGAAATGGGCATCCTTGCCGGTGTAACAACCAACCCTTCCCTGATTGCCAAGGAGGGCCGTGATTTCAATGAAGTCATCAAGGAGATTGCGAATATCGTGGACGGTGCGATCTCTGGTGAAGTCAAAGCGACAACAGTGGATGCGGAAGGCATGATCCGTGAAGGACGTGAGATCGCTGCCATCCATCCGAACATGGTCGTCAAGATTCCGATGACCGGTGAAGGTCTGAAAGCGATCAAAGTGCTTTCCTCGGAAGGAATCAGAACCAACTGTACTTTGATCTTTACAGCAAACCAGGCACTTCTTGCGGCCAGAGCCGGAGCTACCTATGTATCTCCGTTCCTCGGCAGGCTGGATGACATCAACACCCGCGGCACCGATCTGATTGCCGAAATCGCCGGTATCTTCAATGTCGCCGGTGACATCAAGACGCAGATCATCGCGGCAAGTGTCCGCAATCCGATCCATGTGACAGACTGTGCACTGGCCGGCGCCCACATTGCGACAGTACCGTACAAAGTCATCATGCAGATGCTGAAGCACCCGCTTACAGATGCCGGCATCGAGAAATTCAAAGCGGATTACATCGCTGTATTCGGGGAATAAAAAACAGGGAGCCTGCGCTCCCTTTTCTTTTACAGTTCCAGACCCAGCTCTTCAGGCAGAAACCGAGGACAGACGTTTTCCTTTGTCGCAATGACCGAAGCAGCCAGCCTGGTGCCGATTTCGCAGGATTCCTGCAGCGTCTTGCCGTAGGTCAGCCCGATCGCTGTCCCGGCAAAGAATGCGTCTCCTGCGCCTGTTGTGTCGATTACATCGGTCTTCTGTGCAGGAACAATGCCGCTTTCTCCATCCAGCTCTGCATAGACTGCACCGCGCTCACCCATGGTGATGACCAGCCGGCGGATCTGGGCCTGCTTTACTTTCTCAGCCGCGATCCAGGCCATTTCCTCTTCACTGAGACCTTCCATCTCCTGGGAGAAGAAGATCCCCGCTTCCTGCTCATTGCATACAAGGCAGCCGGTTTTCTTGATCAGATCCCTGCGCTCCACGGCAATCGACATATTGGATACCACAGCGTAGATTTCCTTATTGTACTTTTCACCAAGCTCAAACAGCAGCTTGATGATATCCGGCTCCATATCGATTTCCAGAACAATACTGTCACAGGCAGAAACGATCTCATCTCCATGCTGTTCCAGAACCCCTTTGATGGCACTGAGATCCGGA
>JAFOIY010000117.1 GCA_017420505.1 Solobacterium sp.
CTCCATCATCTGTCTGACTGCCCTGCTGAGGACAATCGGCCTTCCGGTGGAAGAAACTGTCTCGATGGTTCTCGGAGTAGAAGTCATTGCCGGCCTGCTCCGGACCGCGAACAATGCTGTATGCGACATGGTCGGCTCCCTGATCGTAGCCAATCAGGAAGGATTGCTGGACAAGGACAAATACTACTCAACAGGAGATAGTATCTGAAACCTGTTTCCTGCTGCATCTGCCGCTCTGTCGTAAAAAATCCGGGTTCCTGATGAACCCGGCACATACCGCTGTCTTTCATTCAAGCAAACCGTACTGTCTGTACTTTTCCATCATCATTCTGTACAGCACCCGGTTTCCCAAGTACTGTTTGTAAGCAGCGGTTTTTTCTTTTCCCGCCTGCTTCAGTCTTGCCATTTCCGCGTGTTCCTGTTCTGCCTGCTTGATCAGGTCAGCCAGCATCCTTTCAAAGCGTTCCAGCCTGTCCATCCTTTTTCTCCTGTACAATTCCCGATTTGCCTGTATCTCTATCATCGCCTCTCCGTTTCAGGAGGGGTGTGTACTGCTGCAGAACACAAAAGGAGGCTGTTGCCTCCGTTCTTTACTTCAGTACCTTCAGTGCAGCCCGCGCACTGTCATAGTCGGAATCCTTGGATACCGTGTAGCCTGTATGCGAGTACAGGGCGAAGATCTTTGCGCCTTCCTCTGTACCGATGATTTCGATAAGCGTCTGCTGCAGAGCTCCGATGAACTCCTCATTGTAGATGGACGGATTGTTCCTGGTGACCGCTACCGCATCATTGTAGATTCCGTCGGATACCCCGATGACATTCAGCTCATTCCAGATGGAATCTCCGTCCGTACGGCCCATTCCGTAGCGTCCCTGGCTGTCCTGCTGGTCCGCAGGCAGATTCCAGGCTTCCTCGTAATCATCACGCCCGTCCGCATAGCTGAAGATGATATCCACTTCCCCGCGGGCAGCTGCCCGGAACGCATCCTGATAGCTGTCCAGCGTGATGACCTTATCCGGATCCAGGTCCGTCAGCTTCTTTCCGTAGTTGTTTATCAGCCACAGGGTCGGATAGAGATAGCCTGCTGAACTGACCGGGTTCAGTACACCCCATCTTGCCCGGGACAGTTCATCCCAGGACAGGGCTTTTTTCCGGTTTACGGTTTCTGCCAGGCTTCTGCCGTACTCTGTCGGCGCTGCCAGGATGAGAGAGCGGTAGTACGCGACCGGCGGGCCGTTCTTGATGGTGCGGTTGTCATAGCCGTTCCAGGTCCAGGGATCCGTTGAATCGTTGGACAGTCCGCTTCTTGTAGCAGTCAGAATGACTTCTGTACGGTCGGAGCAGGCTGCGTAGGTCGCTCCGGGGAGCCAGGCAACATCCACAGTGCCTTCGGACAGCGCTTCTCCGGCTTCTTCATAGGAGCCGCTGACCGTGATCTCCACATTGTCAATGGTGTACCCTTTTTCTGCCATCCGGTCGATGACCATCTGACCCAGTCCGGATGTACCGGCAATCAGCGCGGCCGGATCAGCGGAAGGAACGAACTGAAAGCGCAGGGTTTCGATATGCCTGCTGTTGTCTTCGGGATCCTCTCCACTGCCGGAACATCCGGCCAGCAGAGACAGCGCAGCTATGCTCAGAATCAGTTTTCTTAGATTCATCTCTTTCCTCCTGGATCGGGTACATTATGAATTATATCGGAAGTTCACCTGTTTAATCAAACAGCAGTTCCCCGGGTTCAGTCCGTACATTCACTCCATTCATCCGAGACGGGATCGTAGATGAATACGTGATGATAATCATCCGATACAGCATATGTTCTTTCCCGTGTAAATACGCCATCATGGTTGGTCCCGTAATGGATCTCCCAGCAGGGATGGTACTGCAGTTCCACCGTACCATGGGGACCTTCCTCCATGGTCAGTCCGCGGCCGATCAGCCCTTCCAGATCATCCACAGCCTCACACAGCACCTTCCCGATCCTGTCATTGTCCTCAATCGTCCAGAGATAATCCACGGAGCCGAAGTTCATCGCGGATTCGTCATGCGCAGCGTCCCAGCATCCCGGCTGGTTGAGATGGTAGAGATACAGATCCATCACCCGGTCATCCTCTGTGACGCGAACCACCGCTTCCGTTATACTGGTGGGACTGCCTGTCTTTATGATGAACGGGCTGCCGTTCTCCTGGCTGTACAGGACTTCTCCTGCTTCGCCGTCCTCCAGACGGTGGACCACGGCCGACGCGTGGTCAGAACGGGGAACGATCAGATACGTATCGGTTCCGCCCGCATCAACGACCGGCAGATCCGCTGCCCAGGGACAGATTCCTGCCCATTCCGCAGACATACCGTCTTCCCCGGTCCAGGCATAGCCGGCAATCAGATCCTGGTACAGAAGATCTGTCCGGATCCTTTCCTTCGCCAGCACGGGACAGCTGTCTTCCCGCAGGTACCATTCTTCTCTCCAAGCATCATATTCATACAGCTCTGTACCGTCCTGGCTCATCGCAAAACGGCGCACCGCACGGAACGCACCGTTCTCGTTCACCCCGGTCTCCGTACTGTAGTACACAGTGCCGTCATCATCGGTATACTGCGTACCGTCTTCCGCCGTCAGTTCCATGCGCTGCAGATAGCGGTAGATGTACGGTACATTCCAGCATACTTCTTCCAGTACATAGCTGCAGGGATCGGCCATTGTGCTGAGATCGATGGAGGATGCCGCGGGTTCCGGTGTCTCTTTCCGATCCGCTTCCTCCGCACCGCCGCATCCCAGCAGTACTGCCAGCAGAATCCATCCTGCTTTCTTCATACGGTTCCTCCTGAGCGTACATTGTTCTTCAATGAAAAACGCTCCTGCTATTCCTCATTATACTATTGATGGACCATGATCGGGTCTTGTTGAAGAAGGGTACTCATTATAAAATCAATAGTGTAAATAAACCGAAAAGGAGGAATAATCTAATGGGTTTGATTCAAGCAGCTTTATCCGCAGCCGGAAGTACAGTACGTGATGCCTGGAAAGAGTATTTCTACTGTGACGCGATTCCCGCGGACACCATCGCCGTGAAGGCACATAAGCGCACCTCTGGCCTTTCCGCGAATTACGGCAATGACAATGTCATTACAGACGGTTCCGTCGTTGCTGTTGCGGACGGCCAGTGCATGGTCATTGTCGAACAGGGCAAGGTCGTGGACATCTGCGCAGAGCCGGGTGAGTACCGCTATGACTCCAGCATCGCTCCGTCCCTTCTTACAGGAACACTGAAGGAGAGCGTCAAGGCCGTCTTTGAAGAGATCGGCAAGCGTTTCGTCTTCGGCGGGCAGCCTTCGGCAGACCAGCGCGTCTACTACTTCAACACGAAGGAAATCCCGGGTGTGAAGTACGGAACACCGAACCCGATCCCCTTCCGGATCACCAAGCCGGAACTCGGACTGGAGCTCGAGACAACCGTCAAGTGCTTCGGTGAGTACACCATCCGTGTATGTGACCCGATTCTGTTCTACACGAACGTATCCGGCAATTTCGCGGAGACCTACAAGGTCGCCCAGATCAGCGATACACTGAGAAGCGAGCTCCTCACAGCGCTGCAGCCGGCGTTCGCAAAGATCGCTAAAACAGGCGTTCTGTTCTCCGATCTGCCTGCGCACACCATCGAACTGGCGGATGCGCTGAATGAGCAGCTCAGCTCCAAGTGGAGGGATCTGCGCGGTATTGAGATCGTCAGCTTCGGCATTTCCAGCATTACAGGCAATGACGCAGATGCGGAGAAGATCAAGGAACTGCAGCTGGCTGCCACCTACATGAACAAGGACTTCGCGGACGCTCAGGACAGAGCTGCCCGCAATAAGGCCCGTGTTGACGCAGCCAACAATCCTGGCGGCGCAGCCATCGGCTTCATGAATGTGAACATGGCAGAAGCAGCGACAGCAGGCGTAGCGGCAGCGGCGAAGGAACCGGAAATCACAGCACCGGATACCCTCGGTGAAACGGTTGCCTGGATCTGCCCGCAGTGCGGCAAGGCCAATACTGAGAACTTCTGCTCCAACTGCGGTACAAAGAAGCCGGAAGCGGCCGGATGGTACTGCCCGCAGTGCGGCAAGCTGAACGACGGCAACTTCTGCACAAAGTGCGGCACAAAGAAGCCTGAATAATCCGGTCGTCTATGGCAGATCAGGTTAACGAGTATAAGTGCTCGAACTGCGGGGGGCCGCTTCGGTTTGATCCCGCAAGCCAGATGCTTGTATGTGATAACTGCGGGTCTGTGTTTCAGCCGGATGAAATAGAGGCACAATACCTTGAGCATTCCCTGGAGGCGGCAGCGATTGATACAACATCGCTGTCCCTGAATGACCTGCAGTGGTCTGCGGAAGAAGCAGCCCATATGCGGGCCTATACCTGTCCCAGCTGCGGTGCACAGATCATCTGCGATGAGCATACTGCCGCAACCAGCTGTCCTTACTGTGGGAATCCGACGGTGGTTCCGGCACAGTTTGCCGGGTCCCTCCGTCCGGACTACATCATCCCTTTCAAGTACACAAAGGAACAGGCAATCAACCAGCTCAGGGAGTTCTACAAGGACAAACCGTTCCTGCCCAATGAATTCAAGGACAGGAACCACCTTGAAGAGATCAAGGGCGTCTATGTACCCTTCTGGCTGTTCAGCGGAAGAGCGGACACCGACCTTGCGTTTACCGCAACAAGATCTCATACAACGACGACCAAGGACGAGTACATCACAACCACCGAACACTACCGGATCCTGAGACAGGGCAGTGTAGATTTCGACTATGTTCCCGCGGATGCTTCAACGAAGATGGCGGATGACTTTATGGATGCCATAGAACCGTTTGATTTCGATGATATGGTGCCCTTCCAGATGAGCTATCTGCCGGGCTATCTTGCGGACAAATATGATGTAGAAGCCCAGGATGATGAAGTACGTGCGTTCAGCCGCATGAGCAACTCCGCGGTCTCCACGATCAGTTCTACGGTCAGCGGCTACTCCACCGTGCTGCCGGAGCGCCAGAATGTACGTGTCCGCCGCAAGGCGACCGACTATGCGTTCCTGCCGGTGTGGATGCTTGCGACCAGGTGGAACGGCAGGCCCTATCTGTTCGCGGTAAACGGACAGACCGGGAAGATGGTCGGTGATGACCTGCCGGTGGACAACGGGAAGGTATTCAAGCGCTTCCTGCTGATTACACTGATTCTGGAGATCATCATCTTCGCTGTCGTGTGGATGGCAGTCAATGGATAAGAGGCAGTCTATGAAGAAGATCACAGCTATGTTTGCGGCAGCCTTCGCTGCCCTGATGATCCTGCTGACACCATTGAAGGCTGCAGCGGTCTGGGTGCGTGACGATTACGGGATTCTGAGCAGTGCGGAAGTGGACAAGCTCAATGAGATGGCCGAAAGCATCAGTGCAGAATACGGGGTCGGTACCTATATCCGTGTTGTGAACGGTACGGAAGGCATGGGCATTGAATCGTATGCCGAGTACCTGTTCAACAATGAAGGCATGGGTCTCGGTACTTCGGGTGAAGGTGTACTGCTGACCATTGATATGGCAGACCGCTACTACGATATTGCGGCTCATGGCGACATTGCCAACACGCAGTTCACCGACTACCGCAAGGACCGTATGGCGGAGGATTTCCTGGATGACCTCTCCCGCGGGTACTACTACAATGCATTCAAAACCTATCTGAGTGATTGTGATTACTATCTGCGGACGGAAGTCGTCATCTACAAGCCGGCACCGAAGACCATAAAGGACTTCGCACCGCTGTTTGCCATACCCCCGCTGGCCGGACTGATCACTGTACTGATACAGAAACGCCGTCTTAAGACCAGAGGGATCCGGACAACGGCAAACAACTACATACCGCAGGGCGGTGTGCATCTGTCGAATATGATCGATATGTACCTGTACCGTGAAGTGCACCGGACACCCATTCCCAAAGTGGAGCATAGTTCCGAAAAGCATGAGACGGGGCATACAACCATCAATTCCGGGGGATTCTCCCACCACAGCGGACGGTTCTGAGAATCGTTTCAGAAACCGGTCGGACAATGATCCGGCCGGTTTTTATGTGAAACCGGAATGTACAAGGCCTGTACCGGTCCATTAAGACAAAAAAGGGTCCCTTGCAGAGAACCCCTTTGAATGTATATGCCGGTAATCAGCCGATGAGTCTGCGTACAATCGACACGATCAGAATGATGGCGGACAGAGCGAACCCGGCTGCACCGCCCCAGATTGCCCCAAGTGCCCGCAGACCGTCGAATCCATGTGTATGGTCCGCGTAGTAGCTGCCGAGGAGCACACTGAGCGCACAGACACCGAGCATGAGCAGACTGATGGCAATCCGGTTCGAACCGGGTGTGAAATACATTTTGAAGAGCCAGATCATCGGCAGCAGCGGACTGAACAAAACCCAGATCAGAATGGCAATGATCATACCGGAGCCCCTCCTGTATCAGTTGAATGAAAAGTCTTCGTCGATCCCGAGGAATTCCAGAACAGCCTTGTAATCTCTGGTAAAGGTTCCGTCCGGCATCTTGATGAGCGGGAACCCGATACTGCCGGATCCGTGCATCCCTTCAAAGCAGGCTTCCGTATCCCGCAGCAGAATGAATTCCTTCAGCAGATTGATCGAACCCGTCACATTGATGAACACCGGCATATAGTGATGTTCCGTGAGGATCGAGAGAAAGCGAAGTGTGCCCGGGCAGACGTTGCTGCCGTAAACTGTGATCTTTTCCATAGTCTTCTCCTTTTCCCCAATTATAGCATTCCCGTCCGATCTGTTCCTTATAGTGATATGATTAGAGAAACGATAGAGAACATCATTCAACGGAGGAAACACATCATGGCTGAATTTGACGCGCTCAAAGCGAAAATACCCGGTGATGATACGGGCATTGAAGTCAAGCATTCGATCTGCGCCATCTGTTCACCTGCACCGCACTGCGGCCTGACCTGTCTGGTCAAGGACGGAAAAGTAATCAAGGTAGAAGGCTGGAAGGAACACCCGGACTCCAATGGATATCTTTGCACCAAAGGATTGTCCAACCGGGAGTTCCTGTACCGCAAGGACAGGATTCTCTACCCGATGCGCCGGGTCGGTGAGCGGGGAGAGGGCCGGTTCGAAAGGATCACCTGGGAAGAAGCCTATTCGGAGATCGCTGAAAAGCTCAATAGCATAAAGGAAAAATACGGTGCTGACAAGGTAGCCTTCTATTCCGGCTACAATAAGTGGTACCGCAGTATGCTCGCCCGGTTTGCGCATTCCTTCGGCTCCCAGAGCTACGGTACGGAGCATTCTTCCTGCTTCGCTTCCGGACTGATGGCCTGGCAGTGCGCCACCGGTATGGAGATGGGTATGAATGTCATGACCAAGCTGTTCATCGGCTGGGCAGCCAACGGGTATTACTCCATGTACAAACTGCCCAGAGGTCTGGAAAAGCTGAAAGCCCGCACCGGTCTGAAATACATTGTTGTGGACCCGCGCATCACACCGGCGTCCAAACGCTTTGCGGACCTGCATCTTCGTCCGCGCCTGGGTACAGACGGCGCTCTGGCCCTGACCATTGCCAATCAGCTGATCCAGAACGGCTGGATCAACAAGGAATACATTGACAAATACGTCCATGGTTTTGAACAGTACGCGGAAAGCGTCAAGGGATATACCCTGGAAAAGGGAGAAGAACTGACCGGTGTACCGGCGGAAGACATCTGGAAAGCCGTGGAGATGATCCGGGATGCGCCGGCCATGTCCATCTCGGAAAGCTCAGCTCCCCTGGCACACCATCACAATGGTATGCAGAACTACCGCTGCATCATGTCCCTGCTGGCCATTACCGGGAACATCGGCACACCGGGCGGTCAGTATCCCAGTGAGGGTACTTTCTCCGAACGGACAACCGGATATGATACCCATGAACGGGAATTCATGTTCGAGACCTATCCGGAGAATGTTGACAAGGCCGTCGGCGCGGATGTTCACCCGCTGTGGTACGAACTGCGGCGGGACATGCAGGCCAATGACCTTGCCCAGAATATCCTGAACCAGGATGAGCACTCCATAAAGGCACTGTACGCACACGGTATGAACTACCGTATGTTTGCGGAAGACGGCAAGGTGCTTGAGGCGTTCAAACAGCTGGATTTCTTCGTGGATGTCGATCTGTTCATGACGGACAGTGCAAAGTGGGCCGATATTGTGCTGCCTTGCTGCACATCCCTGGAACGCAGTGAGTTCAAGGGCTACCCCGGTGCGCATATCATGTATACAAAGCCTGTTGTAGCGCCTTTGGGCGAAAGCAAGCGCGATGTGGACATCATTACGGAACTGGCGAATGCCATGGGCATTGATGACCCGCTGCTGTGCTCCGGCTACGAGAACGCTGTAAAGTACATCTTCCGTGATGTGCCTGTGGATCTGGACAGGGTCATGGCAAGCGATGATGTGATCAAGATCGAAGGTGTCAGTGTGAAGAACGGTGAGTGGTACATGGAGAACGGGTGGCGGACGCCAACGGGAAAGATCGAACTGTACAGCGAGATCATCGCTGCTCATCCGGAATGGGGCCTGGATCCCCTGCCTTCCTACACACCGCCGGTCAACCCGGATCCAGAGAAGTATCCGTTCATGCTTTGTTCCGGCGCCAGGCTGCCCAATGTACTGCATTCCCGTCTGCACAATTCACCGTGGGAGCGCAGTCTGCTGCCTGATCCGATGGTGGAGATGAATCCGGCTGACGCGGAGAAGCTGGGTGTTGAGTTGGGCGATGATGTGGAGATCGTTACTTCCATCGGCAGCCTGAAGTTCAAGGCCAATCCGACATATTCCGTCAATGAAGGCCAGTTGTTTGTCTATCATGGCTATCCGGAGCGGGACATCAACAGCATCATCCCCTACCGGGAAATCTGTGATCCGTATTCCGGCTATCCTGCCTACCGCAGCGTCTACTGTGCGCTGAGAAAAGCGGGCTGAGTCCGGTAATCGTATACTATGAAAAAGGCATGTCACGGTCTGTGTGATATGCCTTTTCTGTATGCATGTGGTTTTCCGTCTGGATCAGTTCTTTTCAAAGGGATAGACGACTCCGAGCTGCTTTCTGATTCCATCCATCAGTTCCATGACATGGATAGTCTCCGCATGCGGCATGGACGGACATTCCAGCCAGCCGTTTTCCAGTGCCTCGACCGTTTCCATGACTTCATATTCATAGCCGGTAAGCTGCTCCGGTGCGTCGATGGACCGGATCAGTTCATTGTCCAGATTGTATATCTCCATACCGCTGGGATTGTTCACGTTCCGCACAACGATATAGCCCAGCGTACCATGGATGATGCCGTCGCTGGCGGAGAAGGCCTCGGCGGAGGAGTACAGGCTGCCGATGACACCGTTCTCGAAAGTGAAGAGATAGGCATCATTGAGATCCATTCCGTACTCGTTGTTTGTACTGACGGAAACGACACTGGTGGGATGACCGAAGATCATTTCCGCAAAGTTGATGGGATAGATGCCCATATCAAGCAGGACACCACCGGCCAGCTCCGGTTTCTGGATGCGCTCCTTGTGGGCAATGGGCTTTGACAGATCCGCGATGACAATCTTCGGTGTACCGATGATCCCGGAGAAGACCGCATCGTTGATCATCTGCCGCATAGGCTGGTAGCGGGTCCAGATGGCCTCTGTTGCCAGAAGATGATGTTCTTCCGCATAGGCAAGCAGCTTTACTGCCTGCTCCGTTTTGGCAGTGAATGCCTTCTCCACCAGGACGGGAATCCCGTGTTCCAGGCACAGCATTGCGTGTTCATAGTGATGGGAGTGCGGTGTTGCGACATAGACGAGATCAATGTCCGGATCGTTTACCATCTCTTCGTACAATCCGTATGCTTTGATCACTCCGTTTCCCTTTGCGAAGGCTTCTGCCTTTGCATAGCTGCGGGACGCGATGCCGTAGAGCTGAATTCTGTCATAGCCGTTGTCGTTCATCATCCGGACGGTTCCTGCCATTGTCTTCGCAATGGCACCGGCGCCGAGAATACCCAGTCGAATCATGATATACTCCTTTGTTTCTCTGTCTTCATTATACATTATACTGAACCGCCGGCATCAGTGCATTCTATACCACGCAGTATAAGACCGATTTGAATACACACAGTACCGTTTTATGATCGTGTGCTCCTGTATTGGTGTACCACGGTCCATCGTTTTCAAAGCGGTCTGATCAGGAAACGCCTCTGGCCGGACAGCTGGCTTCGGAACAATTGACGCACTAAGGCGTATAGTTTTATGCACTCAATCGTTTGTAATATACTGATTGTAGAGTATGAACAGGAGGTATAGCCATGTATGATCTGATCATCCGCAATGGATACATCATCGACGGTTCGGGCAATCCGGGCTTTCATGCAGACCTGGCTGTCAGGGACGGCAGGATTGCCGCCATCGGCAGCCGCCTTCCCGAAGACGCAAAGGCCGAGATCGACGCCAAAGGACATGTTGTCGCTCCGGGATTTGTGGACTCCCACAGCCATGACGATATCATCGTCGAAAGCATGCCGGACATGAGGCACAAGCTCGAACAGGGCGTGACCAGCGAGGTCGTCGGCATGTGCGGCTTCTCGGTCGCGCCGATTTCCGATAGCCACAAAAACGACGGCCTCCGGGTTCTCAAGTCGCTGATGCACGAAGGACACCCGACTGACAACACCTATAACCGTCTGTATTCCGACTATGTAAAGCACAATAATGAATTGGCAACAGGACCGCACTTCTACGGCCTGATTGGGCATAATACCATCCGTCTGGCGGTCATGGGCTTTGAGGACCGGGAACCGACACCGGAAGAACTGGAGAAGATGAAGGACTATGTGCGGGATGCCATGGAAGCCGGAGCGCTGGGCATCTCTCTGGGCATGGCATACACACCGGGCACCTTTTCCAGGACTGACGAACTGATCGCGCTGTGCGAGGTGGCAGCCTCCTACGGCGGCATCATGACCCTGCACATGCGCTACGAGAACGGCATGCTTCTGGAAGGCGTGCGGGAAACCATCGAAATTGCCCGGGCGACCGGCATACGCACTGTGATCTCGCATCACAAGGTCATCGGCACACCGGCCGTATGGGGCATGACCGAGCAGTCACTGAAGATGATCGATGACGCAAACGCCGAAGGACTGGACATCTATCTCGACCAGTATCCCTATACGGCCGTATCCACGATGCTCAATTCGATCCTGCCGCCCAAGTATCTGTCTCTCGGCTATGACGGCGTTCTGGCATGCCTGAAAGATCCGGTAAAGCGTCAGGAGATCAAGGAAGCCATGCTGGCAGAAAGACCGGCGGAGGATATCTTCTTCGGCAGGCTGATCTCTTCCAGCCCGAGCCATCCGGAGCTGAACAATGTACGGCTGCTGGAATATGCGGAAGAGCACAACATCGACGTGTTTGACCTGTTCTTCGACGTACTGGTATGGGATGACATGAATACCAGTGCCTGCGCCTTCCTGATGAGCGAGGAAGATGTGGACCGGGTCATGCGTCACCCGCGCACCATGATCGGTACGGACGGTCTGATGTATCCGAACTGCCCGAACTGCCATCCGCGCGCCATCGCCTCCTTCCCGCGTGTGCTCGGATACTATGTGCGGGAAAGACATACAATCGATCTGGTCGACGCGATCCGCAAGATGACCGGTCTGCCGTCCATGGTATATCAGATGGAAGGCAAAGGCCTGCTGCGCACAGGCATGGATGCGGATATTGTCATCTTTAACCCGGACACGATCATTGACAGTGCGACCTTCGAGGATTGTTTTGCCCGCTGCCCGGGTCTTGACTACGTATTGGTCGGCGGTGAGGTTGCCGTAAAGGACGCTGTCTACCAGGGTCTGAAAAACGGGCAGTTCCACACCAGGTAAAGCACATAGAAAAAGAGGCCTATAATTTGCCTCTTTTTATTGCGCCTCTCCTTCTCCGTTCTGCTCGTACCCCTTTGCCAGGTCGATCACCGGCAGGCTTGTGGTTTCCTCCCGGGCTGGGAAGGTGATCTCCGTGATGTCTTCCAGCCGGACAGTCTCGACGAAAAGCCCGTTGACCAGCTGGACTACCAGGTCCTCCCCGCCCTCCTGGATCTCCTTGACGTTGGAGATATATCCGGAGTGGTTCGAACCGTCGGTCAGGGTCACGGTTATAAACTGATTCAGATGTGGCAGCAGTTCTTCTTTGTTCATATGCCCTCCTCCTGCTCGGCAGGAGAATACCTGTTGCAGTATAGATGCAGAATCAGTCGTCAGATATGACTGATACCTCCGTATCTTAGTATACGCTCTTTGATGTCAAATACCTGTGTATATCCTTCTCCAGCCAATCTGTCCGTACATGCTGAAAGAGCAGGAATGAAACGATCACACATGTCTGAAAGACGCTTCATAGCCATTCGCTCACCGATTCCGATTTCATTTGCTGCATTCCGGAATGCTTCTGTGCTTAATGTGTCGATGGAATGCATACCTCCGACAGAGAATGACAATGTCCTCACGTTTTGTTCATAGATGGCTGTACTGACAATGTCATAGGCCGGTGCAAGACGGATACTCTTCAGATCAGGACTGTACAGCAGAGAAAAGTTTTTAATATGGGCATCCGCATTCCCGATCAGGCAGTTGAATACGATCATATCCCAGAGTTTCAGTTGGTCTTCAATCGGGTTTGACGAATACTGCCGGAGTATCTCAAACATACGTTTCATATAGGAACCGTCGGCGCTCTCATATTTCTCCGCTGCGGATATCCCCATGGCCTGTGCGAAGTCTTCCTGATGAAGCCTCAACGGTCTCGGCAGACCACTGATTTCAGGATTGCCCTGTGAAAGGAGCCGGTCATATCGCTCGGTCGCGAACAGGACTTCATTTTCTTTGCGGCTCCCCGTATTGATGATGAAACTGTGAGGGATGGTGATTCCGCATTCCGCTGCAGTAAGCATTGACAATTGCTCGTTTTCTACGATCTCAGCCAGCCGGACGTGACTCTGTTTTACGATGTGTGTGCTGGCAGCGATACCGTGTGGCAGATACCATGCATCGTTTTGCGAGTCGTAGTATAAACCGACTTTCCCGGAAGCGCCGGTCAGTGAGAGCCTGGATTTCATGACCAGATCGATGGATTTTGAGACGCCCTCCTTTGCCAGTTCCTGTATATTTGCGGCAGACAGAGGTTCGTAGGATGCTTCCGCCACCTCCCCTTTTTCTGTTACGCGGATTGCACCGAGGCATTCCCGCCCCAGACTGTGCAGTATCGAGAGATAGTCTCTTTCATCTGTGTGGATCCAATGTGCCAGAGAGCGCCGCAGATATCCTTCCGGAAGCAGGCCGTCAAAAAAGCGGGTTGTTCTTTCGGGCGAGAAAGCTTCATCCTGAAGCGGCAGACTGATCGAGATCGCCACAGCATCAGGGCTACTGAGGTAGGTTTCGCCGTATCGGAAAACCGCATCGGAGACATCTGATCCTGTAATAGAACCTACGGAGATCATCTCACCGTTCCTCTCTATTGAAATATTCAGATCGATCATTTAGAACCCCTTTCCGTCAGCGTGCAATCAAGCCCGAGCAGATTCGCAAGGCGGATCGCCTTCTCCAGCTCAATGGTAGGCTTGCCGTTTTCCAGATCAGATATGAAACTGACACTGTATCCGCTGAATTCAGACAGAAATGCCTGCGTATACCCGAGCACTCTTCGTCTGTGTTTCAGAGCTTTTCCGAATGATGCGGCATCTGTAATCATAAAACCCTCCTCTTCGCCGTACGAACAAATATGTATTGATAATATACGAATTTCGCCGTTCGGCTTAACTGGCTATAATATACCACAATTTTCGCCGTACGAACAAAAAAAGAATATCGACTGACCTTCTTGAGCTTAAATGCGGACGTCGTGTCGATATCCCATGCATATTATAACTTTAATCGGACGAGAAAACCCACGGTTAAAACCATGGGTTTTCCCGCCCTGGTGGGTTATAAAATACCGTAGTGTTCTTTTTTGCCGTCCGTACGGACGCGGAAAGATCCGGGTCCTTTTTGATCCAGTCCAGCGTATCCTGAAATACTTCTATTCTTTCTTCTCTTGTAAACATATATACCTCCGACGAGCTACTTAGAGTTCATCATCATCCAGTTCTTCTTCATCACGCATGATCTCTGCCCAGATCCGGTCGCTCTCTTCTCTCCTGCGTTCTGCCTTCGTTTTCTTCCGGGGTTTGGGTTTTACGGAATCTGCGTCTTCCCGGGTATCTGTGCTCCATATACGCAGGAGCTGGCTTATGATCGATTTATTGCCCATGCTATGCACCCTCTCCTGTTATCATGCCGGGATCTGTTTCTTCTTTTTCCCTTTTGCAGCTGCAGGCCTGTTTTCCATCTCCGCCTCATACTGCTTGATCTTCCTATACAAGGTCTGCCGGCATATTCCGAGCTTTTCGTACATATACTTCTGTGTGATATTGCCCGCTTTCAACTGCCTGTACAGTTCCGCAAAAAGAAGCTTGTCAAAATGGGCGGCAGGACGTCCTTTGAACTTTCCTTCTGCCTTGGCGATGGCGATTCCCTCCGCCTGCCTCTGACGGATCTGTTCTCTTTCCAGGTCGGCCATGGCTGCGAACACCGTCAGCATGAACTTCCCCTGCGGAGTGGTCGTGTCGATCTTCTCCTTCTGGGATTCAAAGGCAACATCCTTCTCCTGCAGCTGCTGCACGAGGTTCAGCAGGTCTCGCGTCGATCTGGCAAGCCGGCTGATGCTTTCGACATAAAGCGTGTCCCCTTCCCTGACATACTCCAGCATTTTCTGCAGCTGGGGACGGTTGGTGTCCTTGCCTGACATCTTGTCCACGAAGATCTTCGTACATCCCGCTTCCTTCAGGATCTCCTCCTGCCTTGCCGGATTCTGTTCTTCCGTGCTTACCCTTACATAACCGATTTTCGCCATGGCATATCCTCCGTTTTGGCCTTTTCTCCTGCAGGAATCCGGGGGAATATCCGCCGTCACCCTCAAATCTGCATCTCACCGGGCCGTTCATGTAACAATAGAGTCCAATTTTATTATGAGTCAAATATGTAACTTTAGACTCCTTTATTGTAACACAAAACGAGAGGCTGTTCCTATGTAACGCAGGGTATACCCTAAGATGCCTCTGTACGGGATATTGGATCTAGTTCGCTTTACCTTCTGACGATGCCAGGATACGGTCAATGATCATATCCGCTTTCTTTTGGAAGGTATTCTGTCCCTGTGGTTCTTCCTCTCCATCATCTGTCAGTGGATAGTACAGGGTGTATACTATCTTCCCTTCGTCAAGCAGTTCGTATATCATCCTCGGTTTATGTACATGCGGGTCTTCTCCTCTGTACTTCCTTGTTGTAAATGCATGTCCCATATCCTTCACCTCCTCATTTCTATCAGCAGGTCGCAGTTCGCAATGAACCGGTCTCTCAGTGCATCGATCTGTTCCTGCTGCATCTCATCGAACCGTTCACGCATAATCACCTGTCCGTAATCATACAGTTCAAACAGCCAGGCATTCCTGGCTTCATCCGTGCAGGTGATCCGCTTCTCGTACCTGCCGCTCATTCCATGACCTCCGCAATGATGCAGTCTGCGCACACAAAACGAACGATGACCTGTGTGCCGTCCTGTACGTCACGGTAGATGTATCCAGCCGAGTGCGTGCCTCTTGCGACTGTGCTTACTGAGTTGGCTACCCAGCCAAGATGAAACCCTTTCTTTGTCTTTACCTTGATGGCTTCATCGTCATAGATGTTGTTCGGTTCCTTTTCCAGGAAATATGTCTCCCCTACCCTCCATACGTTCTGATAGGTTTCGTCCTTCTCTCTGATCGTGATGTACATACAACTACCTCTCTGCTTGTTGATATAGTTGTACGACATAAGAAGGACAGAAAAACGCACATGAGAAGAAAAAACGGGTTCATTTTGTAATGAACCCGCAATCATAAAACGCTGCTACAGAGACTGAAGCCAATCCATTCAAGTTTCTCCCAGGGCTGAAGCACTTGGGCTTCCTTTGAGAGTAAATCAC
>JAFOIY010000118.1 GCA_017420505.1 Solobacterium sp.
CAGAGCTGGGCAGGCTGCTTGGCTATATCAGAACGGTCTACCGGAAGATCGGTCTGTTCATCATGTGCGCCGGACTGGTTCTGATGCCGTTCCTGCCGGTCCTGGTGAAGTCGGAGATTCCTTCCGATGTCAATCTCTATATTCTGTATGTGCTGTTCCTTACAGATACATTAATCACCTACTTCTGGGGCGGATACCGGGTCATCCTGCTGCATGCACACCAAAGATCCGATGTCTTCATTTCCATACAGTCCTGGGTGTTCCTGATCACCTACACACTGCAGATCATATTCATCATTGTGTTCCATAACTACTACCTGTATCTGCTGATCATGATCTCCCAGACGGTCTCGTATACTTTCTTCAGCTATCTTGCGGCCAGGAGAATGTATCCGGACATTGTACCGGCCAAAGGTCTGGCGGAAGAAGAGAAGGTGAAGATCCGGAACAATGTCACAGGCATTGCTTTCCACAAAGTGGGGGATACGGTGTCCACCTCGCTTGACAGTCTGGTGATTTCCGCCTTCCTGGGGCTGGCTGCGGTAACCATCTACGGGAACTACAACTTTGTATTCATTGCTGTGCTGAGCGTCATGAACACGTTCTTCAATGTCCTGACTGCCGGCATCGGCAATAAAACACTGACTGCGGATCTGGAAGAGAACCGGTCGGTATTCCATGAACTCAACTATGTCAGTATGCGTCTGACTACTTTCTGCTGTGCCTGCATGATGGCGCTGTACCAGCCGTTCATGAAAGCGTGGGTAGGGCAGGAACTGATGTATCCGCTGTATATTGCGGCTCTGTTCGTACTGTACTTCTTTACTGCAGCGTCCAGAAAGCTGATCAATACCTACAAGAATGCCCTGGGCATGTGGCTGGAAGACAAGTGGAAATCCATCGTTGCCTGTGTTTTCAACCTGGTCTTCAACATTATCATGATCCAGGTCATCGGCATTGCCGGTGTCGTGCTGTCCACCATTCTCAGCTATGCCTTGATCGAGATTCCCTGGGAAGTCCATGTGCTGTACAGGAACTACTTCCGCAGCGGAGAAAGCCGCTACTATCTTTCTGTACTGAAGAATCTGGCGGAGACAGCTCTGGTATCCGCTGCGGCTTATCTGATCATCAACGGAATGATCTCTGCCGGAATGACCAATATCATCGTTCTCTTTGCGGCTGGTATGCTGGCTGTCGGGCTGATGCTGGTAGTTCTGCATTTCCGGGAGCCGGAATTCAAAAGGATCATGGAGAGAATTGTCTCCACGATCCACAGAATGCGCAGAAAGGAAGCGTAGGCGCTACCACTGTCTGCGGTATTCCAGCGGGGGGATTCCCTCCGCTTTTCTGAATGACCGGGACAGATAGGCACCGTTGCCGAATCCGCAGCGTATACTGATCTCCTCCAGGGAAAGATCTGAGAACCTGAGCAGCTCCTTTGCACGTGTCAGACGGACCTGCCTGATATACGCATTGACTGTAATTCCGTACTTCTCATGGAAGATCCGTGCCAGATAGAACCGGTTTATGAAAAAACGGGAAGAAAGATCTTCGAGCGTAATCTTCTCTGCATAATGATGGTCTATGTATGCTTTGACCTCAGCCAGACTGCGCTTTTTGGCAGTAGTATTCTCCTCCGGCCAGCGGCTCTCTTCCATGCACAGAGTGAGCAGGGAGGCGATCTTTTCATTGATGTGCATATCCCGGATATAGTCCGTGGACGCGGCTGTACTGTGAATATCGTTGAGCAGTCTGATAAAGGCTGCTGCCTCCTTCGGGTGGAAGGCCGGCTGCCCGCCTCGCTCACAGTATTTGCGGTAGATTTCCTGTACTTCCGGACCATGGAAATGAATCCATTGGAGAGACCAGAGATCCTTTTCCGTACGGTGTGTATAGGCGTGGGTGCAGTCAATGAAAACACAGTCACCCTGGTGCAGGCTGTATTCCCTGCCATCGTACAGAAGGCTTCCTGCACCTTCCAGAACAATGAAGAAGAGTACAGAGGCCAGATGCTCACGCTGGCTGGAATGCGGCTGATTCGCCCTCAGAATGCCCGATTCCTGCAGATGGTACAGCGACTCCCTGGCAAAGGGAGACGGTGTATAGAGAATACGCCGGGAAGAGACAATGTTGTTTTTGAAGAGCTGTTCGTCCATACATCCATTTTCCAGGATTGACAAAAAAAGTCAATATAAGATAAAAAACAGACAACATAGGCTATTCATGTGCAGTAATAATCCCATAAAATGATAAATGAAGGAGAAACAAGATATGAAAAAAGCACTGATCACAGGCATTACCGGACAGGATGGTTCCTACCTGGCGGAGTTCCTGCTGGAAAAAGGATATGCAGTACATGGACTGGTACGGAGAGCTTCCATTTCCAATACAGCCCGGATCGATCATCTTCTGAGAGACCATCTCATCACACTGCACGATGGAGACCTGACGGATTCCTCCGGACTGATCCGCGTCATCCTGGAAGTGCAGCCTGATGAAATCTACAATCTGGCTGCTCAATCCCACGTCGGTACATCATTCGATGTCCCTGAATACACAGCGGATACGGATGCCGTCGGTGTGCTGCGCCTGCTGGAAGCGGTGCGGATCTGCGGCCTGGCGAAGAAAACCAGGATCTATCAGGCTTCGACATCGGAGCTCTACGGAAGAGTGGAAGAAGTGCCCCAGCGTGAGACGACACCGTTCCATCCCTACAGCCCGTACGCGGTTGCCAAGCAGTTCGGCTACTGGATGGTCAGGGAATACCGGGATGCCTACGGCATGTTCGCAGCCAACGGCATCCTGTTCAACCACGAGAGCGAACGGCGCGGTGAGAACTTCGTCACCCGGAAGATCACACTGGCTGCCGCCCGGATCGCAGAAGGCCTGCAAGACCATCTGAGCCTCGGCAACGTGGATTCAAAGAGAGACTGGGGCTACGCAAAGGATTATGTGGAGTGCATGTGGCTGATCCTTCAGCAGGATGAACCGGACGACTTCGTGATTGCGACCGGTGTGCAGCACACAGTACGTGACTTCGCAGAAAAAGCATTTGCGTACAACGGATATGAACTGCGCTGGGAAGGTGAAGGCATCGACGAAAAGGCCTACGACGCAAAGACAGGGAAACTGCTGATCGATGTGGATCCGGCCTTCTACAGACCGACGGACGTTGTCAACCTGCTGGGTGATCCGGCAAAGGCGAAGGAAACGCTGGGATGGAATCCTCAGCAGACAAGCTATGAAGAGCTGATCCGGATCATGAGCGAACATGACAGGGAACTGGCAAAGAGAGAAAGGAAGCTGCTGAAATGATGGAGAAGAACGCTAAGATCTATGTCGCGGGGCACCGGGGAATGGTCGGCTCGGCCATTGTACGGGAACTGAACCGGCAGGGATATCACAATATCGTAACCAGAACGCATAAGGAACTGGATCTGATTGACCAGCAGGCAGTAGAGGCTTTCTTCGAAGCGGAAAAGCCGGAATACGTCTTCCTTGCGGCTGCGAAGGTCGGTGGAATCGGTGCCAATTCCGACGCTCCGGCTGATTTCATGTACGACAACATGGTGCTGGAGATGAATGTCATTCACAGCGCCTGGAAGCACGGTGTGAAAAAGCTGGAATTCCTCGGCAGTTCCTGCATCTATCCCCGGCTCGCTCCGCAGCCTATGAAGGAAGACTGCCTGCTGACCTCTGCCCTGGAACAGACGAACGAAGCCTATGCCCTGGCCAAGATCTCCGGCCTGAAGTACTGCGAATACCTGAACCGGCAGTATGGGACGGACTACATCAGCGTGATGCCGACGAACCTGTACGGACCGAACGATAACTACCACCCGGAGCACAGCCACGTACTGCCGGCCTTGATCCGCCGTTTCCACGAAGCGAAGGAAAACGGCCTGCCGTACGTTACCTGCTGGGGAGACGGTTCTCCGCTGCGCGAGTTCCTGTATGTGGATGACCTGGCCAACCTTTGTGTGTTCCCGATGAACCACTATTCCGGCAATGAAACGGTCAACGGCGGCACCGGAAAGGAACTGTCCATCAAGGAACTGACCGAGCTGGTTGCGAAGGTAATCGGTTATGAGGGTGAGGTCCGCTGGGATCCGAGCAAACCGAACGGTACACCCCGGAAGCTGCTGGATGTATCCAAGGCCGCAAAACTGGGCTGGACCTACAGAACAGAACTGGAAGACGGCATCCGCCTGGCTTATGAAGACTTCCTGCACAATCCTGTGCGGGCTGAGAGGTGAATATGAATCTGATACTCCTGTCCGGCGGCAGCGGCAAACGCCTCTGGCCGCTGTCCAACAACATCCGGTCCAAACAGTTCATCAAACTATTCCGCAATGAGAACGGTGAATATGAATCCATGGTGCAGCGGATGTATGCCGGCATCAAGAAAGTGGATCCCGGTGCGGACATCACGATTGCGGCAGGCAGACAGCAGCTTTCCTTGATCCACAACCAGCTGGATACCAGCGTGGACATCTCGGTGGAGCCGGCAAGAAGGGATACGTTTGCGGCAATCGTACTGGCCTGCACCTACCTGCATGATGTAAAGAAGATCAGTGAGGATGAGCCTGTGGTGATCTGCCCGGTGGATCCGTATGTGGACAGCAGCTACTTCAAGGCTTTGATGCAGCTCAGTGACCTGGCGGATGCAGGAACAGCCTCTCTGAACCTGCTGGGCATCGAACCGACCTATCCGAGTGAAAAGTACGGCTATATCATCCCGCAGACGAAGGATGAAGTCAGTGCAGTATCCATGTTCCGGGAGAAGCCGGATGTGAAGACCGCGGAGCAGTATATAGCGCAGGGTGCCCTGTGGAATGCTGGTGTCTTTGCGTTCCGCCTGTCCTGGATACTGGAGAAGGGCCATGAACTGCTGGACTTTACGGACTACTATGATCTTTATGCAAAGTATGAAACCGTAGAGAAGATCAGCTTTGACTACGCGGTTGCGGAAAAGGAACCGAGCATCCAGGTCATGCGCTACCGCGGTGACTGGAAGGATCTGGGCACCTGGAATACCTTTACGGAAGCGATGGACAGTCCGCTGATCGGCAATGCGTTCATGGATGAAGCCTGCCGGAATGTCCACGTGATCAATGCACTGGATATGCCGGTGCTGGTGATGGGACTGCAGAATACGGTTGTGGCGGCTTCTCCGTCCGGCATTCTGGTTGCGGACAAGGAACAGTCTTCCTACCTCAAACCCTATGCAGAACGGTTCGAGGACAAAGTGATGTTCGCGGAAAAGAGCTGGGGAAGCTATGAAGTGATCGATGCGGATGATGAATCCCTGACGATCAAGATCACCCTGAAGCCGGGAAGCCGGATGAACTATCACAGCCATGAGCACCGGGATGAAATGTGGACGGTCATTGCCGGCAGCGGCAGGACGGTCGTGGACGGTATGGTTCAGCCGGTGAAGGCAGGCGATGTTGTGACGATGCAGGCAGGGTGCTGCCATGCCGTCGAAGCAGAAACAGAACTCAAGATCATAGAAGTACAGCTGGGAAAGGACATCGATGTCAGGGACAAGATCAAATACAGCTGGCCTGAATGAACCCTTTCTTCTGAAACCGGCGTACAAGGACTACCTTTGGGGCGGTGATGCCCTGAAAAAGGAATACGGCAAGGATACAGACTGTACACCCTTGGCGGAAAGCTGGGAATGCAGTACGCATCCTGACGGACCGAGCACGGTGGACAGCGGGGCATTCAAGGGTATACCGCTGAGTGATCTGGTGCAGAGATATCCGGATCTGCTGGGAACGCATCCTGCCCGTAAGGGAGAGCTCCCGGTACTGATCAAGTTCATCGATGCGAAGCAGGATCTGTCTGTCCAGGTTCATCCGGACGATGATTATGCACGGATCCATGAACATGGTTCTCTGGGAAAGAACGAGATGTGGTATGTGCTTTCGGCAGGACCGGATGCACAGATCATCTATGGCTTTGCGCATGATACGGAGAAAAAGGAAATCCAGGCAGCGCTGCAGGAAGGCACTCTGATGAAGCATGTACGCAGGATTCCTGTACGTACCAATGATGTTTTCTTCATTCCCGCAGGTACAGTGCATGCAATCGGCAGGGGAACGGTTGTGGCGGAGATCCAGGAATCCAGCAATCTGACCTACCGGATGTACGACTACGACCGTACGGATGATCAGGGCAGGAAGCGGGAGCTTCACACAGATAAAGCCCTGGAAGTACTGGACTATCACGGTACGGATGACGTACGCCAACCGATGCGGGTGCTGCGCTACCGGCCGGGATGCGCTTCCGAGCTGCTCGTGCGCTGCCGGTACTTCCAGACAGAGCGGATTCTGCTCAACAGTCCCGGCGGCATTGAACAGAAAACGGACAGTGCTTCGTTCGAGGTCCTTCTGTGTGTGGAAGGAAGCGGGGAACTGTGCTGGGAAAACAGTAGGATTGCATTCCGGAAGGGACAGTGTATATTCGTCCCGGCGGATTCTGTGGATATGAAGCTGTGCGGAAAGGCACAGCTGCTGAAAGTCAGGTGCTGAATATGAACAATTATGAAAGATGGCTGGAAAGAGCCGTGGATGATGCGGATCTGCAGGAAGAGCTGCGGAATATGAATGAAGCGGAAAAGGAGGATGCGTTCTACCGGGAACTGGCCTTCGGCACCGGCGGACTGCGCGGTGTGATCGGTGCAGGTACCAACCGGATGAACATCTATACCGTAGGGAAAGCCTCCCAGGGCCTGTCTGAGGCCGCAGAAGAGGGATCCATTGCCATATCCTATGATTCCCGCATCAAATCCCGTTTGTTCGCTGAAAGGGCCGCATCGGTCTTTGCCGGGAACGGCAGGCATGTGTATATGTACAGAGAATTGATGCCTACACCTTGCCTGTCCTTTGCAGTACGCTTTCTGCACTGTGCTGCAGGGGTCATGGTCACTGCAAGCCATAACCCATCCAAGTACAATGGCTACAAGGTCTACGGAAGCGATGGCTGCCAGATCACCGATGCGGACGCAACCCGCATTCTGGAAAAGATCGAAAGGACCGATGTCTTTGATGATGTCCGTACGGTGGACTTCGAAGAAGGCATCCGTACCGGGAGGATCGAATACATCAGCGATGAAGTCTGCGATGCATTCATTGCGGAAGTCAAAGCACAGTCCCTGTCGCAGGATACCGACAAGAATGCGGCTATCATCTATACACCGCTCAACGGTACAGGACTGAAGCCGGTGCTGCGGGTGCTGAAGGAAGCAGGCTATGCGAACGTATCCGTGGTCAAGGAACAGGAGAAGCCGGACGGACGCTTTCCGACCTGTCCGTACCCCAATCCGGAAATCAGGGAAGCGATGGAGCTCGGCCTGGCGTACGCACAGAAGCAGAATGCTGATCTGCTTATAGCGACCGATCCGGACTGTGACCGGGTCGGCATTGCAGTGAAGGCGGAAGATGGCTCCTACAGGCTCCTGTCCGGCAATGAGACCGGTGTGCTTCTGCTGGACTACATCTGCAGCCGGAGGATGGAAAGCGGCAGGATGCCGGAAGATCCTGTATTCATCAAGACCATCGTTACCAGCGGTCTGGCGGAGAAGGTCGCAGAATCCTACGGGGTGAAGACCATCAATGTACTGACAGGATTCAAGTATATCGGTGAACAGATCGGTGAACTGGAGAAAGCCGGACAGGCAGAGAGATACATCTGCGGCTTTGAGGAAAGCTACGGCTATCTGACCGGTACCTACGTCCGTGACAAGGATGCTGTGGACGGTACCTTCATGATCTGTGAAATGTTCGCGTACTACCGTAAAAGAGGAATCAGCCTGCTGCAGAAGCTGGCGGAAATCTACGGCAGATACGGCTATGATCTCAATACGCTGCATTCCTGGACCTTTGAGGGACAGTCGGGGTTCCTGCATATGCAGGAGGTCATGAAACGTTTCCGGGAAGGTGTCCCTGCAGTGGCAGGCATTCCTGTTGTACGGGCGCTGGATTACAGCAAAGGCATCGATGGTCTGCCGGTATCCGATGTTCTGAAATTCGTACTGGAGAACGGAAGCTCTCTGGTGATCCGTCCTTCCGGTACAGAGCCGAAGCTCAAACTGTACGCTATGATCCGTATGCCGGATGAGGAAAGCGCTGCTGCATTCGAGACTCAGGCAGTGCAGGAACTGGAAGGGATGCTGAAATAAAAAAGAAACTCTGGCTTCAGAGTTTCTTTTCATTTACCGGAAGATGTGATGCGATAGTTCCAGCTCTTCAAAGGCTTTCAGATCTGCCGGAATGCCCAGACCATGCATCCGGCTGCCGATATCGTAATATACGATCTTCTTCCCGTCCTCGATCATTTCATTGTAGACCGGAGCAGTATAGAATTCATTGTTGATCCGGATATTCTTCCGGATCATCTGATCAGCATAGTATACAAAATCATGCCCGGTACGGCAGTTGTAGATACCGACCGTCGCCTGATCGGAAATGACTTCCTTTTCCCGTACCAGTGTAACAAATCCGTTTTCATCGTACTGGATGTAGCTCCATTTCGGATCATCTGCCGGCATGGTCATGATCAGTCCGTCGTATTCCTTCATCGCCGCAAGATAATCATTGATATCAATGTCCACGTACTGATCGCTGTAGGCAATCATCAACGGATCATCGTTGTCAATTAGGTCCCTCGACAGCAGTACCGTGCATGCGGATCCCTCCGTGACATGATCCACAGTAATGATCTCACATCCGGGAGCCATTGCGTTCAGGGCTTCTTCCAGCCCGTATTCCTGCAAATGCTCCTCACGGCAGATGAAAATGAAACGGTGCTCACAGGCCGGTGTCACGCTTCTGACCACATATTCGATCATCAGGTGTCCGTGGATCTTTATCAAAGGCTTCGGTACCGTAAAGCCGGCATTGGCGAACCGGGAGCCCCGTCCGGCCATCGGTATCACAATATTCAGCATAGTTCTGCGTTTTCCTTCTGTCTGCGATTATCATACATCGCATTGCCGGAGAAAACAAAAAAGGACGGCTGTCCCTGTAGTGCCGGTAGACGGATTCGAACCATCGACCTACGCGTTACGAGTGCGTTGCTCTACCGACTGAGCTATACCGGCGTGCATGACTATTATATCTGAACAAAAATGATTATTCAATGATAAGATGTAGGCAGACAGAGAGGCGGTTTACAATGAATCATCAGGAGATCAAAAAGAATCTGGAAAAGGAATTTGAAGAGAAATACGGAAGCCTGGAAGGGGCAGAACTGTTCTTTGCACCGGGCAGAGTCAACCTGATCGGTGAGCATACCGACTACAACGGCGGCAGGGTATTTCCCTGTGCGATTACCTTCGGGACCTATGCCCTGGCAAGGAAGCGCCCGGATGATCTCATCCACTGCGATTCCCTGAATATGGACCCGGGAAAGGTGTTTGAAAAGAGGATCGACGAGATTGTTGAGTTTGAGGAAGAGGACAGCTGGACGAACTATGCCAATGGAATGGTCAAGGCTATGCTGGACAACGGCTATGAAGTTGCCCATGGCTATGACGCTGTCATCTGCGGCAATATCCCGGTCGGCTCCGGTCTGTCATCCTCCGCGTCTCTGCTGGTGCTGATCGGCTGCATCCTGCGGGAATACAACAGCATCGATGTGACGAATGAACGGATTGCCTGGCTCGGCCAGTATACAGAGAACCACTATATCGGTGTCCAGTCCGGAATCATGGATGAATTTGCCATCGCAATGGGAAAGAAGGACCATGCAATTTATCTGGATACAGCAACCCTGAAGTTTGAGTATGCTCCGATCGATCTGACCGGATACAAACTGATGATCATGAATACGAACAAGAAGCGCGGTCTGCATGACAGCAAATACAACGAGCGGGTCCGGGAGTGCACCCAAGCCCTGCATGATCTGCAGAAAGTGATGAAGATCACTGCGCTCGGTGAACTGTCATCCGAAGAATTCGAGAAAGCAGCAGACAGCATCCAGGACCCCGTCAACCGGAAGCGCGCAAAGCACGCGGTCTATGAGAACGAGCGCACCAAACTTGCGGTAGAAGCACTGAACGCGCATGATCTTGCGGAATTCGGCCGGCTGATGAATGAATCGCATATTTCCCTGCGGGATGACTACGAAGTAACCGGCATGGAACTGGATACACTGGCAGAGACAGCCTGGACCTTGGACGGTGTCGTCGGTGCCCGTATGACCGGTGCTGGCTTCGGCGGCTGTGCGATCGCCATCGTCAAGGATGAGGCTGTAGAGGCATTCACAAAGAAGATTACTGCTGTCTACACAGAGAAGATCGGCTATGCTCCGTCCGTCTACGCAGCAGAGATCGGTGACGGTCCGGGCAGGATTGCATGAAGAAGCTGATCGGTGCGGTTCTGTGCCTGTTCCTGTGTCTGCTGGGACTGTACAATTACTATTCCGTGGACATCATCGATGATCCCGTGATCACCGATGTACATAAGGAATACTATACAGACGAAGATATCGCGTCCCTGCAGCACACAGAGATCTTTGCGGACGGTGCATTGGAGCATATCTTCTACGGAAACGTCAACAGCAGAGGTGCCGGCAGCGGATACCACTACGACCGTGTAGAGAATACACCGGGAGAGATCATTGAAGGCACCCGGACGGAAGAAGACCGGTTCGGTGTATATACCGCGAAGGTACGGGTCAACGGAGCGGACAAAACCGGCAACCACGGCTATTCCTCGTTCTATCCCGACCGGATGAGTCCGCAGGAAGTCGTGGACGCCATCAACCAGGCCTACGCGAACAGGCAGAAGGTGCGTGGTACGCTCTATGCAGGGCTGAGTGACGAGGGAATGGAAATCGATATGGCACTGGATGATGACGGACTGGTCATTACAGCCTATCCGGTGAAGGAGGAATAAACATGCTGGAACATCGTTACCGGGTACTTGAACTGAAGAACGGTGAGCATACCAGGCGGAAGGTACTGATTGATTTCGCAGAGGAACGCTATGAACTGCTCTCACAGTTCATTGAGGAAGAAGGCGCCCAGTTCAGCAGCGAAATCATGGATCTCCTGGATGCCGTCCTGGAGGGCAGGGAACCCTCTGCGGTCTTCCGGGGCAATCTCCTGTCTGCCTATCTGACCGGTTCCCAGACCGTCATCTGCACGGATGCGCCGGAAGAAGGCGTATGCGCTGTACCGACAGTGGAACTGAAGGAACTGCTGGCGGAATGGCAGGCACAATGAAACGAATGAAAGAAGGCGTTCACGGAACGCCTTTTTTCTCAGGCACTTGTTCCGGCAAAGGTACAATATGCCTTGGGTATGCTACAATTACCTTTGTACATGGAGCCTGATTCAAACTGAGCGCCTGGACTGCAGCATGCAGTTGACGAGGACCGTACTTATCGAAAGACTCGGCGGATGGTACGGAGGCCTGATGCGGCCTGAACAATGGGAAAAAACGTTCTGTGAAGGACGATAACAGATCCATTCGGCATCCTCCATGTTTCCATACGGATAAAGGAGGATGTTTTTGTTATGTGTGGAATCACCGGCTATACGGGAAGCGGAAAAGCGCTGCCGTTTTTGCTGCAGGGAATGAAGTGTCTGGAGTACCGTGGATATGACTCCGCGGGCATTACGCTGGTCGGCGAGGCACTGACGACCTGGAAGGCAAAGGGAAGGATCACAGAGCTGGAGCGGATGATCGATCCGGCACTGTGCCCGGAACACACCGGCATCGGACACACCCGCTGGGCGACCCATGGTGTACCGAGCCAGCTGAACGCACACCCGCACAACAACATGGATGATACGATTTCCATCATCCATAACGGTATCATTGAGAACTACATGGAGCTGAAGCGGGAACTGCTGGGGAAAGGGTATGTATTCGCCTCAGAGACGGACAGTGAAGTTGTGGTCCATCTGATTGATGACTGCTGGAAGAACTGCGGGCAGGATATGCTGAAAGCGCTGCAGAAGGCAGTGCACCGTCTGCAGGGAAGCTTTGCGCTCTGTGTAGTAACGACCTATGATCCCACGCGCATCTACTGTCTGAAGAAGGAATCTCCACTGGTGCTCGGGCACAGCGCAGAAGGCTCGTACTGCGCGTCGGATCCCACAGCACTGCTGGCAGGAACCCGGGAGATCCTGGCAATGGAGGATGGTCAGATTGCAGTGCTGTCCAAGAACAGGATCGACCTGTACGACTTCGACGGGCAGGAAGTGCCTGCTGTGTTCGTGCACTATCCCTATGATGCAGAATCAGCGCAGAAGGGCGGCTATGATTCCTTCATGCAGAAAGAAATCCATGAACAGCCTCATGCCATCCGGGAGACTCTCCGGGGACGCTTTGACGCAGACAACCGGCTGATCATGGAAGAGATCGATTCACTGGGTCTGAACTGGAGCCATCTGCACAGAGTCTATTTCATTGCCTGCGGTACAGCATACCACGCCAGCATCTACGGAAAGACACTGCTGCAGAGAGCCGCGCATATCTCCTGCATCGCGGAAACAGCGAGCGAGTTCCGCTATGAAGATCCGATCGTGGATGAGCATACCCTGTGCATCTTCATATCACAGTCCGGTGAAACAGCGGATACCCTGGCTGCTGTACGTCTGGCAAAGGAACGGCATGCCGCAACCGTGGCATTGACCAATGTACTGGGTTCCTCCATCTCCCGGATGTGCGATGCGACGGTCTATACGTGTGCAGGGCCTGAGATCGCTGTCGCCAGTACCAAGGCATATACGACACAGCTGGTCATGCTGGTATGCCTGGATCTGAAGATCGCCGAGAAGCTGAAAGCTGTATTCCCGGAAGAGGAGAAGCTCATCCGTTCCCTGAAATCCTTGCCGGAAACAGTGGAAAAGACACTGGAGCTGGAAGAAACGATGAAAGAGTACGCACAGCTGCTGATCCATCAGCACGATGCCTATTTCATCGGGAGGCAGCTGGACTATCCCACAGCGCTGGAAGGGGCGCTGAAGCTGAAAGAGATCTCCTACGTGCACGCGGACGCCTATTACGCAGGAGAACTCAAGCACGGGCCGATTGCCCTGATTGAGCCTGAAACGGTCGTTGTAGCGATCGCAACGCAGAAGGACGTTGCGGCCAAGACATTCTCCAACATGCAGGAAACACTGGCCAGAGGCGCCAATGTCATCTTCATCACGGACCAGGATACCGATGCACAGGACTTTGCCCGGGTAATCCGCATCCCTGCCTGTATGGAAGAGCTTGCCCCGGTGCCGGCAGCCGTTCTGCTGCAGGAGCTTGCCTACTTTACAGCGGAAGGAAAAGGCTGCGATATTGATAAGCCGCGCAATCTTGCCAAGAGTGTAACCGTGGAATAAAAAAGCAGAGGTACAGGGAACTGTACCTCTGTTTTCCTTTACAGACTGAACGCTTCGGCTTCTGCCTGCCACTTGATGAACTCCTCATCCGTCGCCAGAACAGAATGCGTATCCGTCAGCTTGTGAAGTATACCGGCAGAGTAGTCTACTCCGGCTTCATTCTTGTCGTATGTCAGCGCAATCCTGTTCTTCTCTACAACCGGATTGGGGTGCGGAATCGCAGACAGGAGGGAACGGGTATACGGATGGATCGGATTCATGAAGATTTCATCCGTAGTGCCGGTTTCAACAATGTATCCCAGGTGCATGACACCGATCCTGTCGGAGATGTACTTGACCATCGACAGGTCATGGGCAATGAACAGATAGGTTGTGCCAAGCTCTTCCTGAAGATCGCGCATCAGGTTGACAACCTGCGCCTGGATGGAAACATCCAGCGCCGAGATGGCTTCATCCGCAATGACGAGTTTCGGGTTCATGACCAGCGCTCTTGCAATGCCGATTCTCTGGCGCTGTCCGCCGGAGAACTGGGAAGGATAGCGGGTTGCGTGCTCCTGTGAAAGACCGACTTTGTCCAGAATGCTGTAGACCTTCCGCATCTTCTCTTCTTCTGAAGAGTACAGATGGTGGATCTCCAGTCCCTGGGCAATGATATCGCCGACCTTCTTCCGGGGATTCAGGCAGGCCATGGGATCCTGGAAGATCATCTGCATGTTCTGGCGCAGGAACTTCTCATCCTCGGTGGACAGTCTTCCGCTGATGTCATGACCGCAGAAGATGATCTTTCCGGCAGTCGGATCGTACAGCCGGATCAAGGCTCTTCCGGTCGTGGACTTGCCGGAGCCGGATTCACCGACCAGACCGTAGGTTTCACCTTCCCAGATGTCGAAACTGATACCGTCCACGGCCTTGGTTGTAAAGTTCCGGTTGATCCGGAAGTGCTGCTTCAGTCCTTCAACATGGAGAAGGGGCTCTGTCTGATAATTGATTTCCGTCATGCAGCTGCTTCCTCCTGTTTCTGGATGCGCTCCCGCTCTGCGTTCATCTTTGCCAGACGTTCCTTCAGCTGCTCCGGAAGCTCTACCTTCGGAGCCCTGGGATCATAGAGCCAGGATGCGACACGGTGATGCCCTCCGACGTTGAACATCGGCGGTTCTGCCTTGTAGTCAATGGCCAGTGCATAGGGATTGCGCGGTGCGAAGGCATCTCCGACGATCTCTTCCATCAGATCCGGCGGTGTTCCGGGAATGGCGAACAGCCGTGTGGAATCCGTATCGGTATCCGGCATGGATGCCAGCAGTCCCCAGGTATAGGGATGCTTCGGATCATAGAAGACCTCGTTGATATTGCCTTTCTCGATGATTCTACCGGCATACATGACATCCACGTAGTCCGCAACCTTGGCAACGACGCCGAGATCATGGGTGATGTAGATGACTGAGATGTTCTTTTCCTTCTGGATCTTCTTGATGAGCTCCAGAATCTTTGCCTGGATGGTTACATCCAGCGCTGTCGTCGGCTCATCACAGATCAGAATGTCCGGATTGCAGGCGAGCGCGATCGCTATGACCACTCTCTGGCGCATACCGCCTGAGAGCTGGTGAGGATACTGCTTGAAGCGCTTTTCGGGCTCTTCGATGCCGACTTCCTTCAGCAGGTCAATGGCCCGTGCTTCAGCTTCTTCCTTGCTCAGATGTTCATGAAGGATCATGCCTTCCGTAATCTGCTTGCCGATCGTCATGGTCGGATCCAGGGAAGTCATCGGATCCTGGAAGACCATCGCGATGTGCTTTCCGTTGAAGCGGTAGCGGATTTCCTTCTGCGACAGCTTGGTCAGGTCTACCGTCTCCCGTTCACCGTTGTCATTGGTGAAAGTATAGTCGATCCGGCCTCTTTCAATGGTACCGTTGGGCGCGAGTATGCCCAGCAGTGTCTTGACCGTTACGGATTTTCCGGAACCGGATTCTCCGACGATCGCAATGGTTTCTCCACGGTACAGGTCCATACGCACACCGCGGATGGCATTGACTTTACCGTTCGCGGTCTGGAAGGAGATGTTCAGGTCCCTGACCATCAGGACACGGTCACTTTTCGGTCTTTTTCCGGGTTTCGTTGTCATGTCAGGCACCTCAGTGTTTCTGGTTCGGGTCAAACGCATCGCGCAGACCATCGGCGAACAGGTTGAAGCTGAGCATCAGCAGTGCCAGAACCGTGATCGCACTCATGATGATATAGGGATGGACGGTCAGTGATTTGTAGCCGTCGGAAATCAGTGTACCGAGCGAAGCGGCCGGTGCGGGAATACCCAGACCGAGGAAGGACAGATAGGCTTCCATGAAGATGGCGCTGGGTACGGAGAACATTGCCATGGTGATGAGCTGGCCGAAGATATTCGGCATGATTTCCTTGAAGATGATGCCGAAGCTCTTCAGACCGAGGGTTCTGGAAGCCAGAACATACTCCTGTTCCTTCAGCTTCAGTACTTCTGCCCGGGAGATTCTGGACATACCGATCCAGCCGGTGATCATCAGGGCAAAGATAATCGTCTTGAGACCCGGCGGCAGCACCAGACCGATCAGGGTAACCAGGATCAGGGTAGGAATACCGTTCAGGACTTCCACAAAGCGCTGCATGACCATATCGACCTTGCCTCCGAAGTAGCCGGAGATCAGACCGTAGGACATACCGATGACGATATCGATCGCTACTGCAATGAATGCGATCGACAGGGAAATCCGGGTGCCTTCCCAGACACGGGTGAACAGGTCACGGCCATTGGTATCGGTTCCGAACCAATGATAGACATCCAGAAGGCCTTTGCGGGCATATACATTGACGTCTCTCTCCCAGCCTTTGAAGATGCCGAGCTTCTCAATCCCGGGCATTCTGGGCGGCAGGCTCTGATGGGACAGAATGATCTCATCATA
>JAFOIY010000119.1 GCA_017420505.1 Solobacterium sp.
ACATCGGTTTCGGACAGTTGGTCATCCGCATCCAGAAAGTGTATATACTCTCCTTCTGCCGCATCCAGTCCGGCATTCCGGGCTGCTGCAGCACACTTATGCTCCAGGGCGATTACCTTGATGCGGGAATCCTTTGCTTTGTACTCATTAAGGATTTCCAATGAACTGTCGGTAGAACCGTCATCTGTGCAGATGATCTCCAGGCCATCAAAAGCGGACGCTGTAACAGAGTCCAGACAACTGCGGATGTAGTTCTCTTTGTTGTAGACCGGAATGATGACCGAAATGCGTTTTTTCATTGAATCTTTCCTGCTTTTATGTGCTCATTATACCGACCGCCTGCAAAGTCTATCAAGGAAAGAGAAAAGGAGGAACCACTGAGGTTCCTCCTTTACAGATTACGCTTTCCCGTCCGGGAAGCTGGTGGATTCCGTGTGCTCCTCTTCCGGCAGACCGTACTTGTCCCTGGCGTCCGCGATGGCACGCATCAGGAAGGTCATGTTCCGGGCAAGGTTGCGCATGATCTGCAGTCCTTCCTTGTCCTTCTTCACGTCTTCCGCAGTGAATCCGTGGACCTGGTTCCAGTAGGTCGAAGACGCGACCGGCATACTGCTGATGGTGAAATACTTGTTCAGTACATCGAAGGAGGCTGTGTTTCCTCCTCTGCGGCAGCTGACCACCGCTGCACCGACCTTCATCTGCTTGGAGAAGTGCGTACTGTAGAACAGCCGGTCCAGCAGGGACAGCAGATTGCCGTTGGGCGAACCGTAGTACACCGGACTGCCGATGACCAGACCGTCGGCTTCCTCAAACAGGGCAGCTGCTTCATTGACAATGTCATTGAAGACACAGGCTCCGGTTTTCCGGCAGGTATTGCAGGCGATGCAGCCGCGGATGTCCTTCATCCCCGTCTGCAGCAGAACCGTCTCCACACCTTCTTCCTTGAAGATCCGGATCATTTCATCAAGCGCTGCAGCGGTACATCCGTGCTCGTGCGGACTGCCGTTGATCAATAGTACTTTCATGGATCAGCCGAACAGTTTGATGGTTTCGGCAGCCATGCGCTTGCCATAATCTACAGCAAGGGCATCCCAGTCATAGTCAGCGGAACCGATCTTGATCGGGCCGATGTGGATCGGCGGGTTGCCTGCTGCGCCGCCGCCGGAGTAGACGAGCATGCCGAAGAACATCTCATGCATGATGATGTTCATCATGGCCATCTCGTTGCCGCCCCAGGCGTACTGTGCGGTTGCGAACGCACCGCCCAGCTTGCCGGCGACACCGTACTTGCCCAGTGTCTCCAGGAAAGCGGTTGTGTCCGCTGCTGCGTCGGTGTAATACGTCGGTGTGCCGATGATTACGGTCTTGCTTTCGGTCATCCAGTCCATGTCGATGTCATGGTAGGAGAACGCTTTGGCTTCTACGCCGCCTTCTGTCAGTCCTTCAGCGATCTTTTCTGCCAGTGAGGCGGTAATGCCTGTCTTTGATACGTAAACAACTGTTGCTTTCATGGTTTTCTCCTTTCACAGCTATTCTGTGCATTAACCGGTTATTTGCTTTCCAGATCCAGTTTGTCCGCGATTTCCTTCAGGGTCCTGGCGGACTTCATCAGGGCGACCGTTTCCTTTTCGTTCAGGGAAATCGGAATCTGGGTTTCGATTCCATCCCGGCCGAGAATGGCAGGCATGCTGAGAACGATATCTTCGATGCCGTAGGCGCCGGTCATCAGGTTGGATACCGGGAAGATGGACTTTTCATCGTTGACGATCGCTTCGCAGATCCTGCGGATCGACATGGCGATGCCGTAGTAGGTTGCGCCTTTGCGTTCAATGATCCTGTACGCGCTGTCACGGACGCCTGCCGCGATCTTCTCCATGGCCTGATGGTGATTGTGGTAATGCCCGCGCAGTTCACAGAAATCACCGATCGGAACACCGGAGACGTTGGCACTGCTCCAGGCAACGATTTCACTGTCCCCGTGTTCGCCGATGATGAAGGAATGGATGCTGCGGGCATCAACGTTCAGGTGCTTGCTGAGTTCGCTCTTCAGCCTTGCGGTATCCAGCGTCGTACCGGAGCCGATGACGCGGTTTGCCGGCAGGTTGGACAGCTTCTGGGCAATATAGGTCAGAATATCGACCGGATTTGCTACGATGAGCAGCACGCCCTGGAATCCGCTCTCGTTGATGTTCGGAATGATGGAGCGGAAGATCGCCGCGTTGCGGGATACCAGGTCCAGGCGGGTTTCTCCCGGACGCTGGGCTGCCCCTGCGGTAATGATGATGATTCCGGCATCCGCGGCGTCTTCATATCCGCCGGCATGAATGTCTACCGGGGAACAGAACGGTACACCGTGGGAGATGTCCATCGCTTCCCCTTCCGCTTTTGCCTGGTTGTTGTCAATCAGTACAATCTCCGTGAAGAGACCGCTCTGCAGCAGAGCGAACGCGGAAGCCGAGCCTACAAAGCCGGCTCCTATGATTACTGCTTTTCTCTCATTCATCCGTTTCTTCTCCGTCCTCTGCTTCGATGTGCTCTACCAAAGTAACTGTGGATACTTTGGCATTGTCCAGTTTGATGGCCCGTACACCCTGGGCGTCGCGGCTGTAGACCGAGATCTGGCTGAGCGGGAAGCGGATGATGATACCGCTGTCGGATACAGCCATGCAGTCCTCGTCTCCGCGGACGACCTTCAGGCAGACGAGCTCGCCGGTTCTGTCGGTAACCTTGACGGCCTTGACACCCTTGGCGCCTCTCTTTGTCAGCCGGAAGTCATCGATGCCGGTCAGTTTGCCGAATCCGTTTTCCGTCAGGGTCAGGATCAGGCTGCCTTCTTCACTGGTAGCCATGCCTACAACCTTGCCGCCGTCCACATTGATGCCCTTGACACCCCGGGCGGTTCTGCCCAGCGGTCTGACATCGTCTTCGTGGAAGCGCACGGACTTGCCTTTGTCCGTTGCCAGAATGATTTCTGCATCGCCCTTGGTCGCTTTGACGAAGACGAGCTCATCATCCTCGTACAGTTTGATGGCGATCTTGCCGACTTTGTTGATGTTTTCGAATTCCTTGATTTCCGTCCGCTTCACCAGACCGTTCTTGGTAGCGAAGAACAGGTATTCTGCAGTGTCTTCCTTGCTGTAGGGAACGAAGGCCTTGACCTTTTCGTCCTTCTCCAGCTTGAGCAGGTTGACGATCGGCAGACCCTTGGAGGTCCGGCTGTAGGAAGGAATGTTGAATCCTTTGATCCGGTAGACTTTGCCGAGGGAGGTAAACACCAGCAGGAAATCATGGGTGGACATGGAAACTGCCTGGTCGATGACATCGTTCTCGTTCAGTTCCATACCCTTGATGCCTCTGCCGCCCCGGTTCTGCACCCGGTAGGTATCCTGGGTGATCCGCTTGACATAGCCGTTGCTGGACAGAGTAATGATGATGTCCTCGACCGGGATGAGATCTTCATCCTCCATGTCGGCAGACGCATCAATGATCTCTGTTCTGCGCGGGTCGTCGTACTTCGCTTTAATCTCCAGGAGTTCGGTCTTCAGGATGTCCCGGACGCGGAAGTCGTTGGCCAGGATATCCTTCAGGTCCGCGATCCGGACCATCAGATCCTGGTATTCGTTTTCGATGCGGTCCCTGGCCAGTCCGGTGAGCCGGCGGAACTGCATGTCGAGGATGGCTTTTGCCTGGATATCATCCAGACCGAAGTTCTCCTTCAGGCGTGCCGTGGCCTCGGCGTCATCGCGGGAGCTGCGGATGGTGTGAAGAATGGCATCCAGGTTGTCGACGGCGATGCGCAGACCTTCCAGGATATGTGCCCTGGCCTCCGCACGCTTCAGGTCGTACTTCGTTCTGCGTACAATCACATCTTCCTGGAATGTGATGTACTCCGTGAGGATTTCCTTGATGCCTGCCTGTTTCGGTGCGCCGTTGATCAGTACAACGTTGTTTACAGCAAAATTGGACTGCAGCGGTGTCATCCGGTACAGCTGGTTGAGGATGACCTCCGGCTGGATGTCCCTTCGCAATTCGATAACCACCCGTACGCCGTTCATGTTCGATTCATCACGCAGGCCGGTGATGCCTTCGATCTTCCGGTCGCGCATGATCTCACCGATGCGTTCCACCATGTTCGCTTTGTTCACCATGTAGGGTATTTCATACACGATGATGCGCTGGCGGTTGTTCGGCATATCCTCGATCCGTGTCCTGGCCCGCATGACAATCGTTCCCTTGCCGGTTTCGAAGGCCTGGCGGATGCCGCTTCTGCCGAGGATGTAGCCGCCTGTGGGGAAATCCGGCCCTTTGATGACATCCATCAGATCCACTACGGAAATCTGCGGATTTTCCATAACAGCGATGCAGGCGTCAATGGTTTCTCCGAGATTGTGGGGAGCGATGTTCGTTGCCATACCGACCGCAATGCCGGAGGAACCGTTGACCAGCAGGTTCGGGAAGCGGGAAGGAAGCACGGTAGGCTCCTTTTCCTCTCCGTCGTAGTTGTCCTGCATGTCGACGATGTCCTTGTCCAGGTCCCTGAGCATTTCCAGGGCCATCTTCGAAAGGCGCGCTTCGGTGTAACGCATGGCTGCGGCGCCGTCTCCGTCCATGGAACCGAAGTTGCCGTGGCCGTCAATCAGCGTCTTGCGCATGTTCCAGTTCTGGGCCATGTATACCAGGGCGCCGTAGATGGAACTGTCTCCGTGAGGATGGTATTTACCCATGGTATCACCGACAATACGGGCGCTTTTCTTGTGCGGTTTGTCCGGTGTGTTGTTCATTTCGTTCATCGAGAACAGAATGCGCCGCTGTACCGGTTTCAGGCCGTCCCTGACATCCGGCAGCGCTCTGGCCACGATGACCGACATGGAGTACTCCAGGAAATCCCTGCGGATTTCCTTGGTCAGTTCGGTTTCGGTAATGTTTCCCGGGTCGAACTGTGACTCGTCAAATTCCATAAATTCATCATCTCTTGCCATAGCCGACCTCCTTATACATCCAGATTCTCTACAAAGTTCGCGTTTTCAATAATGAAGTTCCTTCTGGGTTCTACATCTTCGCCCATCAGGGTGCTGAAGTTCTGATCCGCTGCTTCGGCATCTTCGATCGTTACCCGGATCAGTGTCCGGTTCTTCGGATCCATGGTTGTTTCCCAGAGCTGGGACGCGTCCATTTCACCCAGACCCTTGTAGCGCTGGATGCTCAGACCGTTTCCCATCTCGGAACGAAGGGTTTCCATCTGGCGCTCGGTATAGGCATAGCGGATGGCATTGCCCTTCTGGACCTTGAACAGGGGCGGCTGGGCGATGTAGACATAGCCCTGCTCGACGATCGGCCGCATGTAGCGGTAGAAGAACGTCAGCAGCAATGTTCTGATATGCGCGCCGTCTACATCCGCATCGGTCATGATGACGATCTTGTGGTATCTCAGCTTGGCGGTGTCAACCTCTTCCAGCACACCGCAGCCGAAGGCAGTGATCATGGAACGGATTTCAGCATTCTCGAAAGCCCTTGCCTGGCGGACTCTCTCTACGTTCAGGATCTTTCCTCTCAGCGGGAGGATAGCCTGGTAGTGGGAGTCCCTTCCCAGCTTGGCGCTGCCGCCGGCGGAGTCACCCTCTACGATGTAGATTTCACAGATGGATGCGTCCTTGGAGGAGCAGTCTGCCAGTTTTCCGGGCAGAGAGCTGATTTCCAGCGGGTTCTTGCGCCGGGTGGACTCTCTTGCCTTCTTTGCGGCAATGCGTGCCTGCGAGGCCAGAACCGCCTTCTCCATGATGATTTTCGCTTCATCCGGGTTTTCCATCAGGAAACGTTCCAGCTGGGAGCCGAAGATATCGGAAACGATCTTACGGACTTCACTGTTGCCCAGCTTGGTCTTGGTCTGCCCTTCATACTGCGGATCCGGATGCTTGGCGCTGATGATGGCGGTAATGCCTTCCTTGCAGTCGTCCGTCGTCAGGTTGTCATCCTTCTCCTTCAGGTACTTGTTGTTCCGGGCATATTTGTTGATGACCCGGTTCAGTGCCATATTGAAGCCTTCCAGATGCGTACCGCCTTACACCGTATTGATGTTGTTGCAGAAGGTATAGACATTCGGCTGGTAGCCGTCGTTGTACTGTACGGCGATTTCCGCTTCGATTCCTTGTTCATGCCCTTCACAGTAGATGACATGTTCATGGATCTTCGTCCGGTTCTTGTTCAGGAAGGCAACGTATTCCTTCAGTCCGCCTTCAAAATGGAACTCGTGGTGCTGCTTGGCTTCCTCCACCCGGTCATCGTTGTAGATGATCCGGATGCCTTTGTTCAGGAAAGCCAGCTGGCGCAGACGGTCACGCAGGGTTTCATATTCGTAGACCGTTGTTTCAGTGAAGATGAGCGGATCCGCCTTGAAGGAAATCAGGGAACCGTGCTTGTCCGGGTCGCAGTCACCGATGATCTTCAGCGGTTCCACGGCATGTCCGCCGTTCTCAAAGCGTACAAAATACACTTTTCCATCGTGGAATACGCGGACTTCCAGCCATTCCGACAGTGCGTTGACAACCGAAGCACCGACACCGTGCAGGCCGCCGGATACTTTGTACGCGCCGCCGCCGAACTTGCCGCCGGCGTGCAGTACGGTAAAGATTGTTTCAATGGTGGATTTTCCTGTCTTTTCGTTTATGCCGACCGGCATACCGCGGCCGTCATCCTCTACTCTGACAATATTGTCCTTGTCAACGGAAACCACGATCTTCGTCGCATAGCCGGCCATCGCTTCATCGATGCCGTTGTCGACGATCTCCCATACCAGGTGATGGAGACCTTTGGACGATGTACTGGCAATGTACATGCCCGGTCTCTTTCTTACCGCTTCCAGTCCGTCCAGAACCTGGATGTCGCTGTCGCTGTATTCACTCTTGGCTTTCGTTGACAGTTCTTCTCCGATTACCATTTCTTCACTCATAGGTGTCCTCCTGTCTGTCTGATCCTTCCCTGCCTGACTTCATATACGGCAGGATGAAGGTCCTTGATCATGTCCGGCAGCTCCGTGGCTGTGATGATGCACTGAGGCGCTTTCTGTACTCTTGCGATCAGTCTTTTCTGACGATCGCTGTCCAGTTCGCTCAGTACGTCATCCAGCAGGAGCACCGGCTCTTCTCCTGTATGTTTGCGGATATAATCCGACAGAGCCATTTTAAAGGCCAGAACCGTCATTCTTTTCTGCCCCTGGCTCGCAATATCCGGAATGCTCTGCTCATTCATCAGGAATGTCATATCGTCCCTGTGCACACCTTCCGTGCTGAAACGGTATTCCATGTCCTTTTCCCGGTTTGTCCGGTGGATCCTTGCCAGTTCTTCCTTCAGATCCTCTTCAAAGGATACAAAGGTTTCATAGCGGATCCTTATACTGTTCTCTTCCTGCGACAGTTCCCGGTAAATGCCGGGAAGCACTTCATTGATTTCTTCGATGAACCGCTTTCGTTCCTGCAGGATGATCATTTCCTCTTCGATCATCTTTTCGTCGAGGACATCCAGCAGGGTTGCGTCCGGTGAAGGCTGCTTCAGCAGGCTGTTCTTTTCCTTCAGACGGTTCTGGTACCGGCTGACAGCGCGGATATAGGCGCTGCTGACCTTGCCGATCTCCTGGTCCATCACTTTTCTTCTGTCCTTGGGCGCGTCATTGAACAGGGTGAGATCATCCGGAGAGAACAGTACTACATTCAGCAGGCCGATGAACTCACTGGTGCGTTTCAGCATCTGCTTGTCATACATCAGGGACTTTCCTTCCCGGTGGATGACCATGCGCAGGCGCTTGCGCCTTCCGTTGTTGCAGACACAGGATATGTCTGCGTATTCGCTTCCGTCCCGGATCAGTTTCAGATCATTGCGGAGACGGTGGGATTTTGTCAGGGACAGGCAAACCAGACTTTCAATCAGATTTGTCTTTCCCTGGGCATTCGGTCCGGTGATCACATTGATGCCCGGCCGGAAGTCTGCTTCACAGGACTCATAGTTGCGGAAATTGCGCAGCTTCAAATGACTGACAATCATTCAACGATATACTTTCTTCCGTCAATGATGACCTCATCCCCGGAATACAGTTTCTTCCCTCTCCGGTCTTCCTTTTCCCCGTTCACGGTGATATCCAGCTCCTTGACCAGGTACTTCGCCTGACCACCTGTTGCGGCAATTCCTGTTTTTTTCAGGAACTGTGAGAGTGTGATGTAAGCTTTTTCCGAACTGTTCATTCTGCACCTTTTCCAATATAAAAATCCCGTTGAAATTATATCATATTTCCGCTATGAAAAACAGGCTTGAAGTCCGATAAAAACTGAACTTCAAGCCATTTGTGAATATTTTGTCAACACGGGTTGCGGGTATACATTTCCTTAGCGGAAAACATGTGTTTTACAGGCTTCCACGAGCATCTGGTGAACAGTGCTGCAAAGGCGATCGGTATGTAGGTGAACATGAACAGCGGGAAGGTGAATACATACAGGATCCGCTTCATCATCGTGGTATGAATCTGCTTCCTTTCTGTAACGGCTGTGATCAGCCCGACAATAAACAGGGTCAGATACATATTCAGCGCAAAGGTGAGGAATGTGCCGGCTGTGCCTGTGAATCCGATGGTAAACGCATTGTATAAGGCCGATCCCAGATTCACCAGGAGAGACAGGATGGACAGGATGTAGGCAGGCATCATGGATACGATCAGATCGAAGCAGGCAAACTGTCCCCGCAAGGTTCCGTAGATCAGCTTTGTGCCGTATTTCATCAGTACCTGGAGGTATCCTCTGCACCAGCGCAGCCTCTGATGCCAGGACTGGCTGAATGTGACCGGCTGTTCATCGTAGAATACCGCGTCTTTGCAGAAGGAGATCTTTCTGCCGCGGGTGATCATGTCTGCGGTGAATTCTATATCTTCTGTCAGGAGATGGTACGGCCAGTCCCGCATTTCTTCCGCTGTCTTCCGGCCGAAGAAGAATCCGGTGCCGGAAATGAAGCAGGAGGATCCCGCCAGCATCCTGGGCAGGTTCAGATAGCGGCTTTCCCGGAGAAACCAGAGTCCGTATCCGGCACTGATCCAGTTATATCCGTCATTCTTGGAAGCACGGTAGGAGGCTATGATTTCGTTTCCTTCACAGTAGGACCGGTTCATCTTTTCCACATAATCCTTTTCGAGTACATTGTCTGCGTCGAACACGAAGTAGCCATCATACCCTTCCGGCCGGTCTTTCCGGATCCGTTGCATCAGATCATGCAGTGCGTATCCCTTGCCGACCAGTTCTTTATTGTACCTTTGGTATACATTTGCACCGTGGGCACGCGCTGTTTCAGCTGTACTGTCCGTACAGTTGTCAGCCATAACATAGATATCCAGCAGATCCTGCGGATAGGTCTGGGCATGGATGCTGTCAATCAGATCACCGATGACATAATCTTCATTTCTGGCACAGATCATGACAGCGTATTTATGAAGTACCGTACTGGATTCCGTCTGCTGTCTGCGGAAGAACCAGG
>JAFOIY010000120.1 GCA_017420505.1 Solobacterium sp.
CACGTCAGAAAGGGAGATATTGACTCAAAATGGCAACAGGCAAGGTGAAGTGGTTCAACGCTGAAAAAGGCTATGGATTTATCAAGACCGAAGACGGTACGGATATCTTCGTGCACTATACAGCGATCGTAGCTGATGGGTTCCGCACACTGGAAGAAGGACAGGAAGTTTCCTTCGACATCACCCAGAGCGACCGCGGCCCTCAGGCATCCAACGTAGTTAAACTGTAACAGAAAATCTCTCTTCCGAGAGTTTCCAGGAGAGCACAGGCTCTTCTTTTTTTGTGCCGTGCGTTTGTTTCTGTTTAAGAGCAGCGTTCCACTCTTCTTCGTTGAATCCGCTGAGCACGGTGCCTTCACCGACCAGAACCGGACGCTTCACAAGCATACCGTCAGATCCCAGCAAAGCATAGACCTCTTCGTCTGTCATTGTCTTCAGGCGTTCCTTGAGATTGCCTTCCCGGTACCGTTTTCCGCTGGTATTGAAGAACTTCCGCAGATCCCTGCCGCTCTTCGGGATCCACTCCTTCAGTTCTTCGATGCTTGGTTTGTCCTCGTTGATATACCGTTTGGTATAGGCGATGCTGTTTTCCTTCAGCCACTTTTCGGCTTTGCGGCAGGTACCGCACTTTTCATAACAGATAAACGTATACATATCGTTACCTTCCTTTTTTCTCCCATTCACTGCGCAGGATGCTGTACCATACTTCATCGCAGATTCCCTGGTTGTTTCTGCCGGCCTGCCGCAGGACACCTTCATACTGCATGCCGGCTTTCTGCATGACCTTGCCGGACTTCGGGTTGTTCCGGTCATGGGTTGCGGCAACCCGGTTCATTCCTGCTTCTTCAAAGAGCCAGTCTATTACAGCCTTGAGAGCTTCGGGCATGATGCCGCGGCCCCAGTACGCCCTGCCCAGACAGTAGCCGATATCCGCCGCATCGATGCTTTCCTGCACTTTGACGACCGAGATGTTGCCGATGGCTTCGCTGTTCTCTTTATAGATGATTGCCCAGTTGAAGAAGTCTCCCTGCTCGTACTGCGGGATCCATTCCTTCAGGATCATGGAGGTGATCTCCGGACCGGTATGTGCCGGCCAGGTGAGGTACCTGGTGACTTCCGGGTCCGATGCCCAGTTGCGGTACATATCCGGTGCATCTTCCATCACGAAGCGCCGCAGTACAAGACGCTCCGTTTCAATGGTCTGTGTGCCTGTCTTTTTCATAGATCCAGCTTTCTCCCGCATTCATGGCAGTACTTCTGCCCTTCCTCCACTTCAGCACCGCATTCCGGACAGACTCTGGCTGTCTTCTTCCGGAAAATGCACTTCTTCTCCTTCAGCTTCTTCAGCATCGTCATACTGTTTTCCCACGCAATGTTCACCGTGACATCACAGGCAGGCATGATAAATGACCAATGCCACCTGCCTTGCTGGTCTACGTTGCCGGGAGACAGCTTCACCTGCGGTGATGTGACGGTATAGTTGGTATCGCTTGCGATCATGATCCAGAATTCCACGGTTTCCCCCGCTTCATACCGCTCCTTCTCCAGACCGTAAAGATGATTGTCCCTGCCGATGGTTACCTTGTACGTCATACTGTTACCCTATTCTCTTTCCATTCAGATAGCGTGCGTGAATATTGCTGGATTCTCCCAGGCAGCAGAAGCGCTCCACTGACTGCGCCGGTGAGAGCTTCTGGAACGGATCCTGTACACCGCCGATCACCAGCGCGTCAAAGGCATATCCCGGTTCCAGACTGCCTACATTCCCGAACGCGGATCCGCTCTGCTTGGTTCCCATGTAGAATGCCTGCGCAAAGGGGATCGCCCTGTTCATTTCCGGTTCGTAGAAGGCTTTGATCTTGGAGAACTGGACGGCTTTGGCGATCTGGGTATAGATGGCCGGGGTATGCCCTCCGGCAATATCGCTGCCGATGCCGAGCTTTATCCCTTCATCCGATAAAGCCGCAGTGGACATAATGCCGGCAATGACATTGACCGTCGCTTCAGGGCACTGGATGGCCCAGCCGTTGTATTTCTTCATCACCCGGATATCATCCGGTGTCGGATAGATGAAATGCGCACCGAAGAACGGACCGTATCCCAGCAGACCGGCTTTTTCGTAGATGGCTGTATCACTGCCACATTCCGGGTAACGCCGTACGGATTCCGTCGCTTCCCAAAGGGACTCCACAAGGTGCGTCTGCACACCCACACCGTATTTCTTCGCCAGCTTTCCGAGGCCGGTGAGGAGCTCCCAGCTGCATGTCGGGGCAAAGCGGGGCGCAAGCAGGGGCTTTGCAGTACGGTTGTTCCGGTACTGGTCCAGGAACCGCTCTGTCTCCAGCAAGGATTCCTTCGTATCCTCGCATAGATCGGCCGGACTGTCCGTATCCATGTTCACCTTACTGACATAGCCATACAGACCGCGTTCTTCCATCCGCTCCACCAGGTATCCGGTGGACTCCCGGTGAATGGTTCCGAAGATCACCGCGTGCATCGTCCCGTGCTTCACCAGATCATCCAGGAAGGCGTCATAGACCGCATGGGCAAACGCAGGATCGGCGTACTTCTCCTCCAGGGGAAAGACATAGGTATTGAGCCATTCGTTCAGCAGTATGTCCATATGCAGGGCGCGCTGGGGATACTGCGGTGCGTGTACATGAAGGTCTGTAAATGCCGGAATGATCACATCCTCGCCGAAGTCCGTCACCGGCAGTCCTGCATACTTCTCCGGCAGGACAGGCCAGATGCCTTCAACAATTCCGTTTTCAACGCCGATGTAGCTGTCCGCATGCTCCGTCAGTTCATCCTTTGTCCTGGCATAGACAATGTTTCCATGATACAGTTCCATCTTTTCCTCCTCAGCGAATGACCTGATACCGCAGCCGGATCCAGGAATCCTCCAGCACCGTGCATTTTTCCAGTTTCAGTACACCCAGCATGCTCAGTTCCTTATGGGACATCAATGATCTGCCGTCCATGAGCGTTGATGTATCCTTCCCGCCGATCAGTACCGGTGCAACGATGATATCTACATAATCCAGCAGTTTCTCCCGCAGGAACAGGGCATTCACGGTTCCGCCGGACTGCACCGTCAGCCTATCGCATCCATAGTCCCGCTTCAGTGTTTCCAGTGCATCCGGCAGGGACAGGGTCTCATGCTGGATGATGTGAAGATTCTCTTCTTCTACACCGAAAGCAGGATGATCCGGGTTGGTGGTGATCAGTACGAATGTCTGCGACCTGGCACAGAAGTACCGTACACCGTGTTCCGTCAGATGATGATTATCCAGCAGTACAAAGGAGACCGGTGTTTTCTCCGGCAGCGGCTTTTCGTTCACACCCATCTTCTTCTGTACTCTTCCAGTGTTGAATGACCATAGATCGGTTGTCTGTTCAATCTCATAGTACTGGTGCAGGCCTTCCTTGACACCGTCGATTGCGGGAAAATCCCGGTCTACATCCAGCTCTTCTACAGCACCGGTGCTGATCTTGCCGTCCACGGACATAAGCATATACAGCGTTGTAATCGGTCTTTCCATTGTGTTCTCCTTAATCGTTCTTCCTGTTGTTCAATATTTCAGGAATCCCGGTTCTGAAGCAGAAGGCATCGTCTTCTCCGGGAACGGCTTCACTCAGCACTTCAGTACCAGGGCATTGACTGCCGCATATTGCCACCGATCTGCAAAGGTTTTCGTACAGTCTTCCTCATCTGCATACTGTTACAGTTTCATTGTAATCCAAAGGCCTGCGTGAACAATACTGATTGTCTCTGTCCGGCCGCAGAGCTATGATATTGCATATGAACATCTGCCTGACCAACGACTCGTTCCCACCGACCATAGATGGTGTTGCGAACGTAGTGCTGAACTATGCAAAAGAGCTTACAGCTGCAGGGACGCAGTGCACTGTTGTCACACCGCATTATCCCGGCGTGACGGACGACTATGATTTTCCGGTTATCCGCTTTCCCAGCCTGGATACAACTCCGTTGATCGGCTACCGTCTGGGTGATCCGCTGAATCCGGCTCTGGTGCTGGATCTGGCAGAGAAGAACTATGACCTGGTTCATACCCACTGCCCCTTCGCTTCCATGGTGCTCAGCAGGCGGCTGCGCAATCTCATCCGGAAACCGCTGGTATTCACGTATCATACGAAGTATGACATTGAGATCCAGCGTGCTGTGCAGGGAGAACTGCTGCAGAAAGCCGCAGCCGAAATCCTTGTGCGCAATATCTCTGCCTGTGATGAAGTGTGGACTGTCAGCCAAGGCGCAGGAGAGAACCTCCGCCAGCTAGGCTGGCAGGGTGAGTATATTGTTATGCCCAATGGTGTGGATCTTCCGAAGGGAAGAGTATACGATGAGGCTGTCCAGGC
>JAFOIY010000121.1 GCA_017420505.1 Solobacterium sp.
CGGGATCCCCGATCCACAACGTGAGTGAAAGGGATTATACAGGAGCCCATGGATTCCACCACCAGGCAATCAAAACCGTCGGAGAGGGATTGACCGAGATGGGCAGGAGCGCAGACCGGCTGGTGGAAGCGGACTACGATCCGGAGCGAAAGTACGTCTGGGGTGTGATGTGGCACCCGGAATCGGACTTCGGCTATCGTGAGGACAGCAAGCGGGTCTTCCGTTATTTCATTGAACAGTGCAGATGAACTGAAGAAACCGGGGGAAAACCCGGTTTTTTTTGTTTATTCTGAAAATAATTTCAGTTTTGGAGAGAAAACTCGATTTTCTACTTGTGATACAGTATGAATCTGTTGAGTTCATCCACCTTCTGCAATACATTGGAACAAGGAGGACCGGTACTATGAAACCACTGATCGGAATTACACCGATGTACTATGAACCCTACCACGGCATTGTTATGACCAACACGTATATCAGTGCTTTGGAACGGAACGGGGCACTGCCCATTCTGCTTCCGATAACAGACAACGAAGAAGAGATCAGAGCGATTTTCGAACGCATTGATGGTATTGTGGTGACCGGTGGTGAAGACATCGATCCGCACATGTACGGGGAAGAGAACCGCGCCAGCGGAACACCGACACCGATCCGTGACGCAGCAGACTCTGCCTATGTCAGGATTGCGATTGAAATGGACCTGCCGGTACTGGCCACCTGCCGAGGGACCCAGATGGTGAACGTAGTCTGCGGCGGAACGCTGTACCAGGACCTGCATACGGATATTGAGGGCAACGAACACAACTCTGTTGTCGATGAGCGCTGGGTCAATGCGCAGCATACTGTGGATCTGGTGGAAGGTACACCGATCGCTGATCTGTTCAGCAAGCTGAACATCCCGGTCAACAGTACGCACCATCAGGCAATCCGCAGGGTCGGTGAGGGTCTGAAGGTAATGGCTGTTTCGGATGACGGCATTACAGAAGCGGTCTACCGTCCGGACAAGAAGTTTGTCTGGGCCGTACAGTGGCATCCGGAAATGATGGATATCACGAAGTATCCGGAACAGGACGGCATCTTCGAGTCCTTCCTGAAGGCTGCAGGAAAATAATGAGACAGAAAGCGGACGGAGAGTCCGCTTTTTTATTGCAAATAACTATTGTAATCGGAATGATATTTGTTATAATAATACATGCGCTGAGTCATGGTTCCTTAGCTCAGTTGGTAGAGCAACTGACTCTTAATCAGTGGGTCTAGGGTTCGAGTCCCTAAGGGACCACCATCAAAAATACCGCATCAGGCGGTATTTTTTCTATTCTCCGGCATGTACTTCACATCCGGTATCACAGTCTCCCGGATCCGTTTCCGCTGTACCATCCATCACCGGTGTACCGGCATGGATATGGAACCATTCGGACAGCTTTTCGGTACTCCCGTAGTACGGAATATCTTCGTCTGCGTTGGGCAGCAGACGGGCAGTGATCACACCGTTTTCAAAGAGAAGGACAGTGGGTGTATACAGTACTTCATCGTAGAGGAAACTGTCTTCCTGCAGTCCGATCATGGAGATCCGGTGTATCTCCAGCAGGCCTGCGTCTGCGTATTCAGAGAGGATGGGGCTGAACTGTGCACAGGTGCTGCATCCCGGCAGATACAGATACAGAGCGAAGAGGTCTCCGGAACGGATCTTTTCATCCAGGCTGTCTTCCGTGATGGACGGGATTGTAGAAGGATATACCGTTTCCTCCGGTACCGGCTCCGGTTCTTCCTGGATCCGGTGGAGCGCAGTGAACTCAATGGGATGATAGGCCAGACGGTGGAAGTCGTAGTAGGCTTCACCGTTTTCTTCCCTGCGTATGGAAATGCTGTGTTCTCCTTTGTAGTACCAGTATCCGCCGGCGTTCCAGATCCTGTCTGCGTCCCAGCCCAGTGCTGTGAGCAGGTTCTTCGTCATGCCAGCATAGCCGCCTCCGCCGCACATCAGGATAATGTTTTTGTCTTTGGGAAAGAGGTATTCCAGGATGGTAAGGGATTCTTCGTAGTTTGCAGTATAGCCGTCTTCTGTATGGCTGAACAGGCTGTTCCCGGTATATCCGGCACCGACTTCCGGCGGGAGTCCTTCTACATTGCACAGGAAGGGGTAGGGTACGACTTCGAAGCCTTCCACGATGCCGGAGAGGTACGCGTCTCCCCCGATGGCACTGTAGTCGGCTTCGTCCACCAGCATCCGCATATCGCGGTATACGGTATCTTCCCGGCCGAGATACTGGTCTATGGTGCTTTCGTTGATGTTCCGGTCAATGCCGAACTGTTCCCCGCGGATTCCGCTTTCCGCTTCCGGCAGGGGCAGCGGGGGTTCTGCTTCGGTGCAGGCGCCCAGAAACACACTGAGGCACAGCACAGACAGTATTCTCTTCTTCATACGTCCTTCTCCGTTTCTAATCACATTATACGCAGGAAAACGGTGCGGGAAGCGGGTTTTCCTGTCAAAGAAGCGTATACACTTGTTTATAATAGAAATACGGATGGTCAGTCATATGGCAAAAGGAAAGAAAAAAGGAATACCGTTTCTGCTGTATCTGCTGCTGTGCATGATTCTCGTCGGTGCATCGGCGGCAGGGGCAGCGTATATCTACTGCAGGGAGAAGTACAGCGGCGATCATCGTCTGTACAGTGAACAGGCATTCCGTTCACTGGCGGAAGGTTCTCTGGAGTACAGGATTGCCAGGCAGTTTTTCAGTGAAGAGGACATTCAAAGAATCCGTTCGGCAGATACTGTGGACAATGCTGTGCCTTTCAGCCGGACTGTTATGGATGAGGATGAAAAGGACCCCAATGGGGACGGAATCTGGATCGAACATATCTACGCGCCTACCTATGAGGGATACATGATGGTGGTGGAGGATCCTTCCAAAGTATTCATTGCCGTGAATCCGAGAATGGGATCGGCCGGACCGGCCCCGGAGCTGGAGGACTATGTTTCCCTGTACCATGCGGCAGGAGGAATCAACGGCGGTGGTTTTGAGGATTCCGGCGGTACCGGTGACGGCAGTATTCCTGCCGGCATAGTCATCATGAACGGCGAGCTGATCTCCGGCGGTGCGCCGCAGCCCATTGTCGGCATCACCCGGGACCACAGACTGATCACAACAACGTGCTCCGGCCAGGAAGCGCTGGATATGGGAGTGTACGAAGCCGTTACGTTCGGACCGACATTCATCACGGACGGCAGGGTGACCTATGTGCCCGGTACGGACAATCTGAATATGCTCAATCCCCGTACTGCAATCGGCCAGAAGGCGGACGGAACCTTCCTGCTGCTGGTTATTGACGGGAGAGGGCCTTCTTCCTTCGGTGCAAAGTACGAAGATGTCGTAGCCATATTCCAGGAATACGAAGCGGTCAATGCCGGCAATCTGGACGGTGGGAACTCTTCCGTCATGATGTATGACGGAGCATATGTACACTATCCGGTATCCATGTATGATTCCCGGAATCTGCCTTCGGTGATTCTTGTAAAGGGGGATGAAGATGAATAAGCGGGTCAAAGTATTTCCGGCATTGATGGTACCGGTGCTGCTATCTGCCGCCATCCTCTTCTACGGTTTTTACGCTTCATCCTCTGCTGCAAAGAGATTCAGCGAAGAACAGGAACGGATGCCGGAGACAGCGATGATGCGTCTTCTGGATCAACTGGAAGCGGGAGAATACGCTGAGGTATTCACGGATACCCTGGCATATCAGTACACACCGGATTCTGCCGCTTCCTACAGCATCTTCCTGGACCATATGCTGGAAGAATGCGGCAGGGAGGAACTGAGCTTCCGGAAGAACGGCGATGCCTGGCGGATCTACGCGGGCGATGTGTGCCTGGCGGATGCGTATGTGTACCAGGATGCGGAGGGCATGCCGCATGCAGCGCTGCCTCTGCAGGGACAGCGTACTGCCTGGATCGAAGTGCCTGCGGGTTCGGAACTGGTCATCAACGGCAGAACGCAGGAGAAGCCTGTGGAAGAGAACGTGCCGGCATCGGAGTGCTTTGCGTTTCCTTCGAATGTACAGAAGGCATACGTGGACGTCTACCGGGTGGACGGTCTGCTTGGGGATCCGGAGGCGGACGAGTATGCAATGATCAAGGATGTACTGTCCGGCAGATACCTGGCAGGAAAGAAGGTGACCGATCCGGAGCTGCTGGAGGAAATGGTCAGAGCCGCAGAGCTCCTGGCTGCCTATCCGGCGCAGGATGCGTCCCTTGGACAGGTACAGGCGGTATCCCTGATGAATACGTCGTGGTATGCCCGCTACGCAACGCTGCAGAACTACTGGTTCACTGCACACAGTGTATCGGAATTCTCCAATGAACAGGTGCTGGAAGCGGTGTACCGGAATGAGGATACGGTGAGCGCGCACATTGTATTTGATTACTTTGCGGACAACGGTGAAGTGCACCGGACATGGCACTGCGGCTACCAGCTCACGTTCCTGCGTACAGACAATGGCTGGAAGATTGCGGCTGTTGCCATCAACAACGAACTGAATCCTGCGGCAGTGGTTCCGCAGTAAGAGGAGGGCAATATGGAATACAGTGATTATCTGAAGAGTGCTGAATTCGTACGGGAGAGAATACCGGATACACCGGAAACCGGACTGATCCTGGGATCCGCGCTCGGAACGTTCGCTGATGAAATCGAAGATCCGGTGGTCATCGACTACAAGGATATCCCGGGATTCCTGGTATCGACCGCACCCGGGCATGCCGGGAAGCTGATCTACGGTACAGTGGAAGGGAAGAAAGTGCTCTGTATGTCCGGACGCTTCCATACCTACGAAGGCTATGACTTCGAACAGCTGGTCATCCCTGTCCGTCTGTTCAGACTGCTGGGTGTAAAAAGGCTGATCCTGACCAACGCGGCCGGTGCGGTGAACACGGATTACCGTCCCGGTGACATTATGATTGTCAAGGATCATATCAAGCTGTCCGGCAGCAGCCCGCTGAGGGGAAGGAACATCGAGGAATTCGGGCCGAGGTTCTTTGATACAACCAGGATGTACACACCGGAGCTGCGGGAAACAGCGAAAGCCTGTGCAGTGCATACATCTCTCCGGATCCATGAAGGAGTCTATATGTTCTTTACAGGACCGCAGTTCGAAACGCCGGCAGAGATCCGGGCAGCCCGCATTCTCGGTGCGGACGCTGTTGGAATGTCCACGGTCACGGAAGCACTGACAGCCGCACACTGCGGACTGCCTGTGCTGGCGCTGTCCGTCATGACCAACATGGCTGCCGGGATCCTGGATAAGCCCCTGACAACCGAGGAAGTCAATGAAGTCGGACGGGTCATCGCGGAGGACTTCAGCGGCTATGTCAAAGAGATCATCAAGGCAATGTAAAAAAAGCGTTCCCTCAAGGGAGCGCCTTTTCTTAATACCGCTTTACTCAGCCGCTTCGAGCGCAATCTCCATCATATCGGTGAATGCTTTTTCACGCTGCTCCGGTGTTGTCTCTTCATGAGTGATGAGACTGTCGGATACAGTAAGCAGGCAGGCTGCCTTTTTGCCCAGCACTTTGGCATTGGTGAACAGGGCGAAGCTTTCCATTTCCAGACAGATTACACCCTGTGTTTCATTGACGTTCTCCGTCTCGGTCTCATAGTAGAAGTTGTCGGAACTGCCGACTCTTCCCTTGGTAATCTTCTTGCCGAGCTTCTGGGCTGCAGCTTCGATCCGGGCATTGAGCTCTGCGGAAGGAGTCATGATATTGCCTTCGATTCCGGCAAAGTTCTTTGCGTAGGTGCTGGTGGAATAAGCATCATCGGCGAGTACAACGTCAAACAGTTTCAGGGCCGGATCACAGGCGCCGGTGGAACCGACACGGATGATGTTTTCGACACCGTAGAACTTGAACAGTTCATAGGAGTAGATTCCGATGCTGGGCATACCCATGCCCGAAGCCATGACGGATACTCTTTTTCCTTTGTAGTAGCCGGTATAGCCCAGAACATTCCGGACGGACGTCATGAGCTCCGCATTCTCCAGGAACGTCTCCGCGATGAACTTGGCACGCAGAGGATCGCCCGGCATCAGTACGGTTCTGGCGAAACTGCCTTCTTTGGCACTGTTGTGAGGTGTAGGCATAATCGAGTCCTTTCTTATATTTTCTTCGCTCCTTTGGAGCCTTTGGTACCTTGTGCACTGTAGGAAGCGAGGAGGTTGGAATCAAAGGAGAAGTTCATATGGGAACGTCTTCTTTCCCGCTCCAGAGCGATGTTCACCAGTTCGTCCATGAGCGCCGGGAAGCTTTCACCGGCCGCATTCCAGAGATAGAAGGACAGGGAACCCGGTATGGTATTGATCTCGTTGACATAGACGGTCTTTGTTTCGGCATCCATCAGGAAGTCGATGCGGCATACACCGGCGCAGCCGAGGACACGGAAGGTTCTGAGGGCAAGATCCTTGATGTACTCCTCCTGGGCTTTGTCCAGCGGTGCCGGAACAATGCGGCTTGCGGAAGCCATGCCTTTGGAGGGACCGTTCTTTGCGCCTTTGGTACTGCCGGTTCCGAGGTATTTGTCCTTGTAGTCCAGCAGGCCGCTGTCACCGTGGCTGACTTCCTCCAGCGCACTGGTGCGGGCATGGTTGCCGTCTCCCAGGACGGAGCAGTTGATCTCCCGCATTGGCTTGACGACCTTTTCGGTTATGATCTTCTCATCATACTGCCGGGCGTCCTCGAAGCACTCCAGGTATTCTTCATCGTTGTGCGCAATGGAAATGCCGATGGAGGAACCGGTTCTTGCCGGCTTGAGGATGACGGGATAGATGAGTTTATGGACTTTCCTGAGGACTTCTTCACGGTTGGTGTCGATTTCATCGGCATAGACCCAGAACCAGCGGGTCAGGGGCAGACCGTTGTCGCTGAGGATGTGCTTCTGCAGCACTTTGTCCTGGCCGACACCGGCAGCGATGATATCGCAGGAAGAATAGGGAAGGCGGAACGCTTCCATCAGGCCCGCGATCATACCATCTTCACCGTAGGTGCCGTGCATGACGGGAATGGCTGCGTCGATCACAGCCAGCGGCTTTTTGGCGAACAGGCCGCTCTTGACCGGCATGATGTACGTTCGGTTGTCAATGACGGCAAAGGTTACCTGCGGTGCAATGGCAGGAATCTTCGAGAGATCCTTGTAGGCATCCATGCTGCGCAGGGCATCGGAATGATAGAATTTCCGGTCCTTGGAGATATAGACCGGCAGAACATTGTATTTTTCAGGATCCAGCGCTTCCATCGCCTGGTGGGCGGAAATGACGCTGACTTCGTGCTCTACGGTTTCACTGCCGAAGATCACGGCGATATTCAGTTTCATAGTATTCAGTCCTCCGTTCCTATTATACCTGCAAAAAGGAAAGAATCCCATAAGTTACCAAAGCATGATAAAATGTATCACATGCTGAAGAAGAAAAAAGCACTGGTACTGTCAGGCGGCGGTACGCGCGGTGCCTATGAGAACGGCGCAGTACGGGCGCTGTGCGAACTGGGAGAAGACAACTGGGATCTGGTCACCGGTACATCGATCGGTGCGCTCAACGGTGCTGTAATCGTCCAGAAGGACTATGAAGCACTGTCCGGTCTGTGGGACAGTCTGAAGAAGGAAGATGTCATCAACGGGGATATCCCCAATGACTTTACCTGGGAGTCCTTGTTCAACAACGTCGGTATGCGTGTACTGTTCAAGCAGTATGTACACGGGGGAACGGATGTATCACCGATGCTGGAACTGATCGGACGGATGTTCGATCCGGAAGCGTTTCTGGCCTCTCCGGTGGATTTCGGGTGCGTTACGGTGCAGTTTCCGACTCTGCGGCCGGTATACGTAACCAAGGATATGATGCGGGAGGACGGCCGGGACTGGCTTGTGGCTTCTGCCTCAGCCTATCCTGTATTCCCTGTGTACCGGTTCGCCAAAGGGGAATTCATTGACGGTGGGTACTATGATAATCTGCCGGTCGATGAAGCACTGCGGATGGGGGCGGAGGAAGTGATTGCGGTGGATCTGCATCATCGTCCGCAGCACCCTCAGCTGATGGACAGAACTCCGGTGACCTATATCTGTCCTACCATTGAAACGGGCACTTTCCTGAACTTCGACCGGGACAAGCTGGATACGCTGGATATCTGCGGATACTACGATGTGATGAAGGTCTACGGCAGGTATTCCGGATTTGCCTATACGTTTGAAAAGGCATCGCTGCCGGACTGGTTCGAAGACTATGAGAGGAAGCTGATCCTGCTGGAGAACAACGCCGCAAGGTCCGGGGCCGTCAGCGATCTGCTGCGGAGCGATCAGCCTGTATATGACCGGATCCGGGACCGTCAGAACCGGAAGGTGCTGTCAAGGGAGAACCTGTTCTTCGGACTGATGGATGAGCTGATGAACCTGTGCGGCTGCGATGCCAGGAAGGTATGGGATTACCGCACAGCAGTGGATACCGTACTGGCGTCCTACGCACCGTGTGCGTACGAAGACTATGAGATGGACGCTTCACTGGCAAACGTGGACCTGCGGAACTATTTCGGCAGATCCGATACCGGAAAGATTGTAGGATCGCTGGTGCATATGTCGCTGTATCCTGAGCATACGGTCATCAGTCCGCGCTCTGTGTACGCACTCTATCCGTATGAAAAAGCACTGGCAGACTTTGTTGTAAAGCTGATGTATGAACTTGGGAGGCATAGATGAACAGAATCGCTGAGTTTGAAAAAGTATCACTGGAACAGTTCAAGGAAGACTGGCAGAAGTCGGTCGGGGAAGAAAGCGCGGAAGAGGTCTACGAAGGCCTGAAGCTCCCGCTGCGGGCAACAGCCGGTTCTGCAGGATATGATTTCTTTGCGCCGGTGGACATTGAGATCGCCCCGGAGGAAGAGGTCATCATCGCGACCGGCATCCGGGTGAAGATGGAACCGGGATGGGTGCTGCTGCTGGTGCCGCGGAGCGGACTGGGCTTCCGCTACCGCCTGCAGCTGAACAATACCGTCGGCGTCATAGACGGAGACTACTACGGCGCAGAGAACGAAGGGCATATTCTTGTCCGGATGACCAACGATACACACGGAAGCCGCAAGGTTATGATCAATAAGGGCGATGGTATGCTGCAGGGCATTTTCGTTCCCTACGGCATTACCGTGGATGATGCGGCAGAAGGCATCAGGGCCGGCGGTTTCGGCAGTACAACGGAGAACAAGCAGGATGAGTGATCACAGCAATATTGAAAGAATCTTCCGGGAAGAACCGGTGCCGGCGCATATCCTGGAGCACATGGAAGAACTGCGCAGGCAGGGGAAGATCGTACCGGATGCCCGTCTGATCAAGCGCCCGTCGCACATTGAAGGGATACGGAAAGCCGGAGCGGTCAATACAGCGGTGCTGGACGCCGTTGCGGAAAAGATCCACGAAGGCATGAGTACGCAGGAAATCGATGATATCGTAGTCGCCGTGACGCATGAACACGGGGGCATCTGCGCGCCTTATCATTTCGAAGGATATCCGAAGAGTGTATGTACATCGATCAATGAAGAGGTCTGCCATGGGATTCCTGCCCGCCACAGGAAGCTGCACAGCGGGGATATTGTCAATGTGGACTGCACCACGATCCTGGACGGCTACTACGCAGACGCGAGCCGGATGTTCATGATCGGCAGTGTCAGCCCGCAGCGGAAGCGCCTGGTGGAAGAAACGATGAAGTGCCTGGAAGCGGGCATTGAGGCAGCGCAGCCGTGGAATACCGTCGGTGATATCGGCTATGCTGTATCGCAGTACGCAAAGAAGCTGGGATACAGTGTTGTACGTGATCTGGGCGGACACGGGGTCGGCATCGGATTCCATGAAGATCCGTTTGTTGCGCATGTGGGCAAGAAGGGTGCAGGCATGGTCCTGGTGCCCGGTATGGTCATCACCATCGAACCGATGATCAATGCCGGTGGGGCAAGTGTAGTGATCGATGCCTACAATGACTGGACGATCTATACAAAGGACGGCAAGGATTCCGCTCAGTGGGAACATACGATCCTGATTACGGAAACCGGCAATGAAATCCTGACATACTAGAGGTGTTCCATGAAGTTTGATCCTCTGTATCAGCCATATTCCTCCAACCGCTACTGCATCACCGCAAAGAACGGTGTTGTGGCAACCGGATCCGGACTGGCGGCTTCCGCCGGTCTTTCTGTACTGCGCAGAGGAGGCAATGCGGTGGATGCGGCAGTGGCCTGTGCCGCTGCGCTGACCGTGGTGGAACCGACCGCCAACGGACTGGGCAGCGATGCGTTTGCCCTGGTGTGGATGAAGGACCGTCTGTACGGTCTGAATGCGTCCGGACCGTCCCCGTACGGGATTTCCCTGGAAGATGTCCGAAGACGTTCAACGGAAAGCAGAATGCCTGTATACGGCTGGGTTCCGGTGACCGTTCCCGGAGCTGTCGGCGGCTGGGCAGCCTTGGTGGAACGCTTCGGAAAGCTGACCCTGGCAGAGGATCTGGCACCGGCGATTGAATATGCGGAACAGGGCTATCCTTTGTCCCCGCAGCTTGCGTTCTTCTGGGAAAGGGCAGTGACGCGGTACACGGAACTGTTCCGCGGCAAGCATGAATACGACGAGTGGTTCCGTACCTTTACGAAGAACGGGGAATCCTATCATTTCGGAGAAACGGTGAAGTTGCCGGGACATGCAAGGACACTGAAGCTGATTGCGGAGTCGGACGGAGAAGCATTCTACAAGGGAGAGATCGCAGAACAGCTGGTGAAGCAGTCCGCAAGGGACGGCGGATACTTCCGCATGGAAGACCTGGCGGACTACCGGCCGGAATGGGTGGAGCCTGTCTGTGTGAACTACCGTGGCTATGATGTGTGGGAGATCCCGCCGAACGGGCAGGGAATAACGGCATTGATGGCATTGAACATTCTGAAGGAATTCCGTTTTGCAGAAAGGGATGCCGAGATGTTCCACCGCCAGATCGAAGCCATGAAGCTGAGCTTTGCGGACAGCATGCACTACGTGACGGATGCCCGGCATATGAATCTGGATTACCATGATCTGCTGGATCCGGCCTACGGTGCCCGGCGGGCGCGGTTGATCGGCAGCAGGGCAGAGATCCGTACGCACGGTACACCTGACAAAAGCGGTACGGTCTATCTCTGTACAGCGGACAAAGAGGGAAACATGGTCTCCTTCATCCAAAGCAACTACATGGGCTTCGGATCCGGCATTGTGGTCGAAGGATACGGCACAGCGCTGCAGAACCGGGGCAGTGACTTCTCATTGGACGAAGGCGCTGTGAATGTGCTTGCGCCGCACAAGAAGACCTATCATACGATCATACCCGGGTTCCTGACCAAAGACGGTAAAGCAGCCGGACCGTTCGGTGTGATGGGTGGGTACATGCAGCCGCAGGGACATGTACAGACTGTGATGAATCTGATTGATTTCAGTCTGAATCCCCAGATGGCCCTGGACGCACCCAGATGGCAGTGGATCAGGGACAATAAAGTGCTGGTTGAGCCCGGGTTCAGCCCGGAGATCCTGGAAGTGCTGAAGGCCAAAGGCCATGATGCAGAACAGGCAGAGAACCGGAATTCCTTCGGAAGAGGGCAGATCATTCTCCGTCTGGAAAACGGTGTATACGCAGCCGGAACGGAATCGAGAACAGACTCGAACATTGCGTTCTGGTAATGGAGAATCGGAGGTACCGGTTTATGAAAGTATTGTGGGATCTGTACAGTGCATGGTTCCGTATGGGGCTGTTCACGTTCGGCGGCGGCTACGCGATGCTGCCGATGATCCAGAAGGAAGTCATAAATAAATACCATTGGGCAACGGAAGATGAAGTGATGGACTACTATGCCATCGGTCAGTGCACACCGGGCATTATTGCGGTCAATACTGCGACATTCATCGGCCGCAAGGTCAAAGGGGACATCGGCGGTATTGTAGCGACACTCGGTGTCATTTCACCGTCCCTGGTCATCATTACCCTGATTGCCGGGCTGATCACCAATTTCAGCGATCTGGATATCGTCCGGCACGCACTCAAAGGAATCCAGGTTGCGGTCTGCGTCCTGATGTTCGTATCGGTACGTTCCTTGTTCAGAAAAGGCGTGAAGAACAAGCTGGATTTCGCTGTCTTCGTCATTGCGTGGGTATTGGCGCAGTTCACCGGGATTTCTACCGTATTCCTGGTCATTGCGGCCGGTATTGCCGGCTATGTGCGTATGCGCATACAGGAGGGAAGGGCATGAATACTTTTCTGCTGATGTGCTGGGAGTTCTTCAAGACCGGCCTGTTCGCGGTCGGCGGCGGCCTGGCAACCATTCCTTTCCTGAAGGAGATGAGCATCAAGTACGGCTGGTTTACCCTGGACAGACTGACAACAATGATCGCTGTGGCTGAAAGTACGCCCGGTCCGGTGGGAATCAATATGGCGACCTATGTCGGCTACGAAATGTTCGGCATTCCCGGCGCTGTATGTGCCACCCTGTCCCTGATCACCCCGAGCATCATCGTGATCCTGATCATTTCCCGCATTCTGGATGCATTCCGGGAATCGAAGACCGTCAAGGCTGTCTTCGACGGTTTCCGTCCGGCTGTTGTCGGCTTTATTCTTGCGGCTGTGCTGAGCATCTACCAGACAGCGATGCTGAACAGCACAGGCACTTTTCCTGCACAGTTCGTGGAAATGATCAACTGGAAAGCAGTCGTGCTGTATGCGGGACTGCTGGCGCTGTACCTGAAGAAGGACAAGCTGCATCCGCTGGTCATTATCTGCCTGGCAGCGGCTGCCGGGGCATTGTTCTCGTTCTGAGGCGGTGGATATGGCACGCCAGTTCAGCAGAACAGAGGAAATCGAGCGCAGCATCAACCGGAAGTACCGGCGTACCCTGTGGGCTCCGTTTGTCAAGGCTGTCCATGAATACGAGCTCATTCAGCCGGGAGACCGGATCGCGGTATGCATTTCCGGCGGGAAGGATTCCATGTGCATGGCCAAGCTGTTCCAGCAGTACCGCAGGCTGAATGATATCCCGTTTGAGACAGAATTCCTGGTTC
>JAFOIY010000012.1 GCA_017420505.1 Solobacterium sp.
ATGAAAGCGCCGAAGTTGCCGGATGCCATGATCAGTCCGCTGGCGGAAGAAATACGGCCGTCACAGTTGTTTGCTGCATCGTTCAGGCACTGCGGCATGATCGCACTGATCGCAAATCCAGCAATGGCACATCCGGCAAACACCGTATACAGAGACCCGGCAAAGGCGACAATCAGTGCTCCGATCATCATTACCGTAAAGCCCGCTGCAATCACATACCGATGGAAGATCCGGACAAGCCGGCCGAAGATCAGCCCGCATATTGTACCGGACAACAGCAGCAGTGTCGCGCAGAAGCCTGCCTGTGCTGCAGATCCGAAGCCCTTCTCCAGTACATACATGGAGATATTGGTCGGAATCTGACTGAACAGCAGTGAAGCGGTGCAGGCAAGCAGGCAGCACAGTACAATTCTTTTCTTCTTCAGCAGTGTGAACGGGTTCTCTGTACTGCTGTTCCGGTCCGGTGCCTCTTCCGGAACATACAGAAAGGTGAGGAGCAGGCCGGGAATGATGATCAGGTAGACCAGGTAGTTGCAGGACCAGTGGATGGCTGCCAGCAGACCGCCGGTAAACGCCATCAGCATCGCTCCGACATTGGTTGCGCTGGACTGCCAGCCCATCAGGGTCTCCCGCTGGTTTCCTTCAAAGTGCTCGGAGATCAGACTGGTAATCGCTGTAGCCGCTAGACCGACACCTGTTCCCATCATCGCTGCCCAGACGTACAGAATCCCCAGTGAAGAATGCATCAGCCAGGACAGGATTCCGCTCATTGCAAACAACGAACAGCCGGTAAGAATGATTCTGCGCTTGCTGATCCTTGATGCGATCACCGGCATGATCAAGGAAAACATCAGAACCAGCAGCGGCGGGAACGACATCAGGAACTGTACCGATGTACTGGATGCCTGTGGAAACGCTTCAGCGATATTGCCCAGTATGGACGCGATGGCGTTGTTTCCCATCTGTAAAAGCGATACTGCGACGATGACATACTTCAGCTTGTTCTTGTTCATCTCTGCCATAACCATTCACCCCGCAGTATCATACCATATAAAAACAGCCGGTTTCCCGGCTGTTCTTTCTTATTTGTCGAGTACAGGTACCTGCGCAGGCGCTGCCTTTTCCAGCATCAGCTTTGCGTCTTCATCGCTCAGGTCGATGTCGAAGCACTTCACAGTGTCCCGCATGGTTTCTGCTCTGCGGAAGCCTGTCAGAAGGCTCAGATTCGGATACTGCTTCAGAGTCCACGCCTGGATCAGGTTGGCATAGGAGCAGTTGTACTTCTCTGTCAGCGGTGTCAGTACTTCATCGAACAGGTTGTGGATGGCACCCTTGATCGGTTCATGGATCCAGGGAAGCTTTCCGCGTACATCACCGGCCGGGAATTCCTTGTCCACGAAATCCGGCCTTGTCAGGAAGCCTTCCTCCAGAGAACCGTAGACCTGGAATGTTGTACCGTACTTGGTGCAGGCATCGAAGTAGTCATAGCCGTGGAACGGGGACAGCAGGCTGAAGAATTCCTGTACCGCTGCGACATGGCCGTACTTGGAATACTCTTCCAGATCTGCAGGCTGGGAATTGGACAGAACAACCGCACGGATCTTTCCTTCCTTGATCAGCTCCTGCAGTGCGCCCATGGTCTCTTCCACCGGCCAGGTCTTGCATACATAGTGGACAACAAGGGAATCAATGTAGTCTGTCTTCAGTCTGAGGAGGGAGTCCTCTACGTCCTGCTTGACCGCCCTTGCGCTGGTATCGTTGTTTACTGTGACACCGTCACGGGAATAGTGGTAGTTTCCACCGTCACCGCGCCAGTTCAGGGAGCACTTTGTCTGCAGGATGAAATCATCCCTGCGGCCCTTCAGTGCCTCACCGAGCAGTTTTTCGGAAACAGATGTACCGTATACCGGTGCTGTATCGATGTAGTTGATGCCGAGATCCTTTGCTTCATCCAGCAATGATGCGACGTCCTTTGCGGCCAGTGCCATGTCCGGCCAGACGATGCCGCCGCCGATCCCCCAGCCGCCGAACGCGACAACGGAGACCTCAAGATCGGTCTTTCCTAGTTTCTGATACTTCATAGTAGCCTCCTATTACCTACACATTATCATTCTTCCAGCAGTGCCGCAATCTCTTCCACACTGTTCGCGTAGAAGACGTTGTTCTGCAGTGTACTGCGGATGAAGCCATGCTGCTGCATTTCTGCCAGAAGTGCGCGGAGCGGTTCATAGAAGCCGTTTACATTGAACAGGATTGCTTTTCCGAACAGCTGTCCGAGCTCCTTCTGTACGATGATATCCGTGATTTCATCCAGTGTGCCGATTCCACCGGGACAGGCGATGAAGTGGTCTGCCAGCTCCATCATCTTCTTCTTTCGTTCGTTCATGTCCTCTACAGTGATCAGTTCGTCCAGAACTGGGGAGGGTGTTCCCCATGCCATCAGGAAGGAAGGTTCCACCCCGATAACCTTTCCGCCGCTCTGCTTGACTGCTTCCGCAAGGATGCCCATCAGGCCTCTGCCGTTTCCACCGAACACCAGCGTATGTCCCTGGCTCCCGATCCACTGGCCGAGCTTTCTGACCTGTTCCTGATAGGATGGATCATCTCCGAAGGATGAACCGAGATAAACGGTAATTTTCATCCTGCTGTTTCTCCTTTCTCTTCGCTGTAGCGTGCCCGGATCTGCCGGAATACCTGCTCAATGATGTATCTGGCACCGGTTTCTGCACTGTCACCGAGGTGATACACATACTCCTCTACAAACCGGCTGATCCGCGCACGGTACTCCTCGGAATGCTCCAGCAGATACGCTGCCTTCTGCGGAACGCTTTCCATATCATCCGGACGGACGACGGCACCGATCTCTTCACGCATCCAGATATTGATCGGCAGAATGCCGATCTTCTCGTACTCCGGATTCATGATCTTCATCGGTGTATCGATGAACAATACGGGACGGCAGGTTGTATAGGCGTATTCGTAGGCGATTCCGGACCAGTCCGTAATCATCAGGTCTGCTTCAAACACAGTATTGTTTGCAGTGAAATCCGTCTGTATTTCTACATCCGCATCAGAGCTGAAGCGTTCTTTCAGCTGCTTCATACGCTCCGGCATGTGCCGTACATGCTGAGGGTGCGGCCGTACGATGATCTTCCATCCTTTCCCTCTCAACTGTTCGAGCAGCTCATCCAGGCAGGAATCCACTATGTTGTCCTTCTGCCAGGATGGTGCAATGAGGATGGTTGTACGATGACCGGCCGGCAGATGTGTACCGGCATAGTCCCTGCGCATGTCATCCAGCAGCGGATAGCCGCACTCTACGATATCTTTGGCCGGAAGCTTGTAGACCTCTTCCGTCCTGCGGATCTCTTCCGTCTGATGCCTGCCTGCGGAAAGAACAGCGTCGTAATGGTCCATGGAAGCTTTGCGCATGGTCATATTCAGCGAATCCATTCCATGGGGAATATAGATATACTTGATGTCCTTGCGTACATAGCTGCGCTTGATCTGGTAGTTGTCCAGGTCCGGCATGGTCATGACCACCACATCCGCATCCATCTTCATCATCAACGTAATGAGCGATGTGCTGTCAACGTAGTACGGCCGGATCTGCGGGTATTCCTCAGCCATGGTGAAGATACTGTCCTTTGGATCGCTTGTGATGTAATGTACCGGAATATCTGTATACTTCAGAATGTACTCTATCGTACCCCGGTAATACTTGTAGAACCCGTTGCTTTCGGAATAGAAAACCAGATGTTTGGTTCCTTCCGAGAGAAATCTTCTGCTGTCTTCCCGGGAGCGTTTGGCCAGGGGATCCTTCTTTCCCTCACCGGAGCCTTCCAGTGCAGCCAGTTCCCTGCGGCTCGCTTCCAGGTCTTCGTGATCAACATAATCCTTCGGGTTGATGGCCATATTGAGCAGGAGCTGCTGAACAATCGCCAGCAGATTGCTTGCGATCCAGTACAGCACAACGCCTGCCGCAACATATACACCGAGATAGAGGGAAAGACCGACGGAAAACGCCATCATACCGTACCGGTTCCGCTTTGATTGTTCTACCTGCAGCACATTGATTGCGTTCTGTGCGAATGCCAGCAGCCAGGCAGACAGACCGGCCAGCAGCGGTACAATCCAGGCGCTTCCGCCGTTGACGGAAGCGATCCTGCCCAGATTCATGCCCGCAAAGCGCATATCCAGACGGTCGATGATGGTACAGGTGTCTTCACCTAAAGCAGTGCGGTAATACACATCATTTGTTCCGCTCTGCATGTCATCAATGATCGCCAGCTCCAATGAACCGGATTCCGGATCCAGACCTTCTATGGCAGCCAGCCCTGTTTCCTTTACTTCCGCAATGGTTTCCTCCGGCAGCTTCAGAATGTATTCCATCGGATGGGAGATGACCTCCACCACGCCCAGCAGAAGCACAATCTGCAGGGTCAGCGGGATCAAGGATGCCAGCGGGCTGTACTTTTCCTGCTTGAACAGTTTCTGCTGTTCATCCGCAATGGTATCACTGTCGCCGTAATGCTTCGCTTTGATCCGGTTGATCTCCGGCTGGATCCTGACCATTTTGATGGAGTTCTTCTGGACCCATACAGACACAGGCAAAAGAACGATCTTGCTGAAAAGTGTAAACAGTATGATCGCAAGCCCGTAATTACCGGTGATACTGTAGCACCACTTCATGACTGTTCCGAACAATCGCCCCATTCTGTCTCCCTCAGTCCTCTCCCGGATGTGCTTCGTTGAATTCCCGGCCGGTTGGAATCATGGTATCTTCATCATCTGCGTAGCCGGTCTGCCGGTATTCAAAGAAATTCTCTTTATGCGCCAGATCAAACACTATGATCCTGCGGTCACGCTGTTCTCCTTCTATGTAGTCAATCAGCTCTCCGGCCGGCTTCCCATCCAGCAGGCGCATATAGATTTCCATCAGGTCTTCATAGGAAACCGGCTGTTCCGATATACGGAATTCATGGTTTTCTCCCAGACCTTTGACCAGGAACAGCGGGTTTTCCCTGCCCTTGTTTCCATGTCCTTCCAGATCATAGCCATGATCCGCCATAATGATGATCGCTGTATTGTCAAAGACTCCGGCATCCTTCAGCTTCTGCAGATACAGATTCACAATGGTCATGGAAGCCTGGTAGTTCTGTACATAGCTGCCGTCCTTCATGGGAATCCGGTTTACATCCCTGTCCCACACAAACGGAACGTGTGCACCGTCGATATGGATGAAGCGGAAGCACCGATCATTCACGGTCTCGATATCCGATGCCTGCAGATTCCGGTAAAAAACACCGTTATCGCCAAGATAAGGATCCCTTTCTGCCTGTGCCTGGTTGCGGATCGTGGAATACAGTCCGGGATTGGCCAGTATACGCTTCATTGCATACGGTGCATACATGTACCACATCAAGCAGAAGCTGGATCTTGCGTACTCCGCAAAATTGGCCAGACGGTATCTGCCGACAGACACATTTTCAAAATCAAAGATTCCGTCATCGTTGTACAGCAGCTCTTCCTCATAAACACCGATGCGGTAATCTCTTTCCCGCAGTGTACGGAACAGCGGAGAATCCTTCATCGCTTCCGCTGTAAATTCTTCAAACGGTTTCTGGAATTCATACCATCTGCCCGTCAGCATCTGCGGTATCGCCTGTTCTGTATACGTATACGCACCGACGGTATTGGGGAAGAAAGTAAAATCCTCCAGAAGGTCCTTGTATTCTGGGTCATCCGTTTCCAGTAGGCTGCGGAACGGGGTGCCGGCCGCGGCATCTATGACAAAAATGACGAAGTTCTGATCCGTGGACATGGTATACTCCCAGTCCGTTGTAACAATCGCTGACTGCTTGCGCTGGAATCCACCATTGGCCAGCCCTGATGCAATGTTGGTAATAACGAGCGCTGTCAGTGCTGCTGCCGCAATCCCGCGGGCAATACTCATGAACTGCTTCTCTGTATATCTCCGGTACAGGAAAATGATGATTGCGAAAAGTGCTGCCCACAGCACCAGTGAACGGATATGATCCGCGGTGTGTCCGCTCCATATGATTTCCGAGCCATCCAGTGTCTGCAGTCCTTTGACCAGGAAATTGCCCTGTACATATGTACCGAGCAGTACAATCACACTGAAGGCGATAACCGCAGGAAACAGCTTTCTGCTGCATTTATACAGAATGAAATATACAATCAGCGCAGTGATGAAGCCTACCGCAAACATCAGGCACAGCGTCGGCAGAACAGTATAGAAATCAAAGCGGAACTCGCTGAAATTGGAGAAAAGGATCTGCAAAGGTGCATAGAACATCCATAGGTAGCTGATTGCTGCCCCAAGCAGCACAGCGGTCCGCAGGGAACTGTTCCGGTACTCCGTTTTCTGTTTCTGCTCAGCTTCCTGGATCAGCCGGATCCGTTCATCTTCCGCCATGAACTCCAGTGCATACCTGTCTTCTCCGGTCAACGGATCATGAAAAGTCAGCTGATCCTTGAGAATGCTTGCTGTGCTTTCCTGTTTTCCGATCCCCAGTGCCCGGCGGATTTTCCGCCAGTAGATGCCCGCGAACATACCGGCTGAGATTGCAATGCCTGCCACTGCCTGGATTGCGTATGTCATGACCGACGGGTCAATATATGCCCTGGCCGGAACGGTAAACAGCAGGATCCACGCTGCAGTAAAAAAGACAGCCTGTATCCTGCGCATGATTGTTTTCTCTGAATACTTTCTCCGGAACATCGCTGTCATTATATCAAACAAATGATAGGAAAGAACGGTCAGTGACCGTTCCAAGCTTCCTCATCTGCATATTTCTCAGCCATGTACAGCCAGTTCTCCAGTACACCGCTCATATCCGCGCCACAGGATGCCCGGTACATCGCCCATACAAACCAATAGTAGGCAATAATGGCTGTATAGGCCATAAAGTGGAATTCCCTCTCCACTGACCACGATTCCTGCAGATAACTGTGTATTGCGGCCTTGGCTTCATCATAGCCGTACATTGCGTCCACAATGTAGTAGCCGACATCAATGCCAGGATCTGCATAACCTGAATATTCCCAGTCAATCAGTACTGTACTGCCGTCACTCCGGATCATCCAGTTCGGACGGTAAGTATCTCCGTGGCAGAAGCATTTCTGTATTCCGTCATCCAGCGTACGGCGGTACAGCCTGCCGACACTCTCCTTCAGTTCTTCATACTTCCTGAAGCAGTCCGGGTCCTTTTCCTTGAGCAGTTCCTCCATCTTCAGCGCATCCTCCCAGGGACGCATACCGTAATCCACTGTCACCGGCAGGGAGTGCAGCCTGCGCAGGGATTCCATTACCTTCCCTGTGTCATCCGGGCTGCTGTAGTCCGGTTCGCGGAAATCCGCGATGAATTCGGATATCTTCCACCCCTCATTGACATCCATATAGATATAAGTAGGATCAATTCCGTATTCCTTGGCAAGTATGAGGGACCGCTTTTCGTTCCTCCGGTTGATGATGTACTCTGTGCCTTCTCCTGGATGCCGGTAGATATAGTCTGTCCCGTTGATCCGGAAGATGAATGAGGTGTTCGTCAGACCCTCGTTCACTTTGCGGAAGTCTGCGATGTCCTCTTCATCACAGCGGAACACCAGTTTGATGTTCCGGATAATATCGCTGTGAGTATGGCCTATGTAGTTGTTGTCGAACGCTCTGAGCTGTTCAAATCTGTCAAATTCGTGAATCGCATCCGGACGGTATTCCTTGAAGTAGAAAGGGGGAAGCTCCTCCAGAGTATCCTTTACCATCCATTCCCAGAAAGCACGATGGTACTTTCCGGCGGTTCTGTCCTGCTCCGCCAGCGCAAGGAACCGCCTGGAAAACTCTGCTGTCCAGTACGCATGGCCGAGCAGCACAAGCCCACCGTCCTGTTCCGGCACCATCCGGACAATCCGGTTGTCCTTGTCAATGTGCACATACATTTCGTCTGCTTTTTCCGATGTACTGTAGCCGGCATTGAACGCCTGGTATTCATATGCATTGAACGGGTTCTCTGTAAAGTAGCTGTCACAGACACAGATATATGTATTTTTCAGTTCCTCTGCAGCTGTGCAGAGACTCTCGATATTGTTGCGCATGTTGTACAGAGGATTGAAGATCAGCCTGACTCCGAACTTGTCCGCCAGATAGGAAAGCTGTTCCTTCTTGTAGCCCAGGACAACCGTGATATCTTTGATTCCTGCCTCCATCAGCTGCTTGATCTGGCGCTCGATCAGTTTCTCTCCCTTTACTTCGTACAGTCCTTTGTGCTGTTCCAGGGAAAGCGGCACGAACCGGGTCGCTGAGCCTGCCGCAAGAATAACCGCATTGTCCACTCTGTAGGGCTCCAGCGCGGCTTTTCCTTTCTCACAGAGGGTGCCGTTCTCTGTTATCATGCCTTTCTTTACCAATGCATCCCATACTTCACTGTCTTCCAGAATCCTGTTCAGATAGACATCGGAGGTCAGTGCGGCACGTCCCTGTGCTGCGTTGTACCGATGGTTCAGCGCATAGAATTCCTGTTTACTCAGCATAGTCCTCTCCTGTTTCATAGGACGGATCCAGCCGGACCAGTTCATAGTAATTGTCAATCTCCATAATATCCTGCTTCCTGCACTGCCGGATCTCTACTATGTACCGGTCCTTCTTCAGCACCAGCGGTATGAATTCCCAGAACCAGTCCTTTCCGCCGGGGGTGTTCCAGACTTCTGCGAAGTCCTCACGCAGTTTCCGGCAGTCCTCCGGTGTCCAGTAGGATATGCCGTAGTAGTTCCAGCA
>JAFOIY010000122.1 GCA_017420505.1 Solobacterium sp.
ACCGGATTTCTCCAAATACCGTACCGTGTCGGAACTCAATCAGTTCATCAAAGGCATCTACGGTACTCTCCCAGCCTTTCAGAATGTACTGGTCAAAGGAGAAGTCGCCAATTACAGCGCACCGGACAGGAACGGCAACTACTGGTTCTCACTGAAGGAGGACAAGGTACTGATCAACTGTGTGCTCTGGGCATCCGAAGCGCCTTCTGCACTGAGCTTTCCTCTGAAAAGCGGCCAGCAGGTCGCCCTGGAGGGAAAGCTGGACTTTTTTGCCGGTGCCGGACGTACCCAGATCACCGTACGGAAGCTCTACGATATCGGTGCAGGAGAAGCTGCCTTGAAGCTGGAACAGCTGCGGAAGAAACTGGAAGCCCTGGGCTGGTTCAAGGAAGAACTGAAGAAACCTGTTCCCAGCCATCCCCGCCGGATCGGCATCGTGACTTCTGCGTCCGGCCAGGCGATCCAGGACTTTGACAGCACCACCAGAAAGCGCAATCCCTATGTACAGCTGGAACTGTATCCGGTCAATGTACAGGGCATCTATGCTGCAGCGTCCATCGTCAAGGGCATTGAGTACATGGACAAGCGCGGCTATGATCTGATCATTGTTGGCAGAGGCGGCGGCTCGGATGAAGAACTGTATGTCTTCAATGATGAAGCGATCGTAACGGCTGTACACAATGCAGCAACTCCGATTGTCTCCGCCGTGGGACACACCGGAAACTTTACCCTGATCGACGCAGTGTCCGATGGCTTTGCGAATACCCCTACCGGTGCCATTGAGAAATATGTGCCGGAGCTGAAGAACGATCTGGAATTCCTCTCCACTGTGAAGAACCAGTTCCGTACCGGTGCGGAACGGGTGCTGGCGCAGAAACGCGAAGCAGCCGTAAGTGCACGGGTGCAGCTGGAACAGCAGACCCCTGCCCACCGTCTGCACCGCTGTACGGAAGCTCTGCAGAAAGAACGTTCACAGATCCAGAAAAGCTTCACTGACCTGATCCACAGCCGGGACAGACTGATTGCGGAAACGGGGAAGACGCTGGAGAAGTATAATCCTGTACAGCTGCTGCAGAAGAGAAGCAGTGATCTGCGGTTGCTGAACCAGCAGCTCACGAATGCTGTACACAGTCTCCTGGACCGGAGCATTCATCGTTTCCGGGTGGCAGTAACGGAACTGAACGGACTCTCACCCACTGCCAAGCTCATCAACGGCTTCGGCTACATCACCCACGAAGAACGGCCGGTCCTGAACGTCTCCGACGTACAGGCCGGTGATGAAGTCAGTCTGACACTGCATGATGGTGAAATCCTCACGGAAGTGCAGTCTGTACATACATATAAATAAAGGAGAACAACCTGATGGAAAACAAACCCGTATCCGATGACATCTTCCAGCAGTATTACGAGAACGGACGGTTCGACATCGACAGAGCCATTGCCCGGCTGAACGAGATCAACCGGGCGCTGGCAAACGCGAACATCAAGCTTTACGATGCCATTGATCTGTACAAGGAAGGTACCCTGCTCGCTTCCCGGTGTGAAGAAGAGCTGCAGGGCATCGAAAAGCAGCTGAACATCATCAAGCCAACAGAAGACTGACCGGTATGACTGCCGGTCTTTTTTTTCCTCTTGACACGTGGTATATCATTGTATTGTTAAAACTGAAGAAGGGGGACAGTATGGCGGGTATATTCAAACAGATCGACATGACGGAAGGACCTGTCGGAAGCCAGATCATTTCGTTTACCATACCGATGCTGCTGGGAAACATAGCGCAGCAGCTCTACAATACCGCAGACAGCGTCATTGTCGGACGCTTCATCGGTGACAATGCCCTGGCTGCTGTTGGCAGTGCAGGTCCGATCATGAACATCTTCTTCGTCCTGATCATCGGTATTTCCGTCGGTGCCGGAATCATGGTTTCCCAGCACTTCGGTGCCCGTGACCGGGAAGGCCTTTCCTGGTCCGTAGGCGGCTGCATCACCCTGGTCATCATCGCGTCTTTGTTCCTGATGATCGTTATGCCACTGGTATCCCTTCCTTTGCTGAGGCTGCTGAATACACCGGAGTCGATCATCGGCTGGTGCAACTCCTACCTGCGCATCATCTTCTACGGTGTCCTCGGAAACGCTCTGTACAACATTCTGAGCGGTGTTCTGAGAGGTCTGGGCGACAGTACTTCCGCCCTGTACTACCTGCTTGCCGCAACCTTCACCAACATCGTACTGGACTATGTCTTCGTCGGCATTGTCGGCATGGGTGTACCCGGTGCGGCGCTGGCAACCATCATGGCCCAGGGCTTCTCTGCCCTGCTCTGCCTGCGCAAGCTCAGCCAGATGAGCCATCTGTTTGATCTGAAGCTTTCCTACATGAGACCGAACAGGCAGTACATGACCCGCCTGATCCGTCTGGGCCTGCCTTCCGGCATTACCCAGGCCATCTTCGCCATGTCCTCCATCCTGGTCCAGTCCCTGTCCAATACCTTCGGCGAACAGTTCATCGCTGCGAACGTCATCGTCATGCGCATTGACGGCTTCGTCATGATGCCGGTGTTCTCCTTCGGCAATACCATGACGACCTTTGCCGGCCAGAACGTCGGTGCGGGGAACTACAGCCGTGTCTATGAAGGCGCAAGAAAAGGCACGCTGATCTCTTTGGGTGTATCCTCGGTCATGCTGGCAGCCATCCTGCTCTTCGGAAGAACCATCATGGGCATCTTCACAACTACGGAAAGCCTGATTACTCTGAGTGCGAACATCATGCGTCTGCTGGCGCTCGGCTACCTGGCAATGTCTGTGACACAGTGCCTCTCCGGTACGATGAGAGGATCGGGAAACACGGTCGCTCCGATGTGGATCTCCATCATCACGACGGTGTTCATCCGTGTCCCGCTTGCCTACGCAATCTCGTTCGCAACCCGGACACCGGCTCTGCCGCACGGTACCTTCTGGTGCATCCACTCTTCCATGCTTGCGTCATGGCTGACCGGTGCACTGATCACTACCCTGCTCTACAAGACGGGGAAATGGAAGAAGGGTACTGTACTGGAAGACGTACACGCATAATAAAGCATCCCGGGAAACCGGGATTTTTCTATCCGTCCTTGTATTGATACAATGAATGCAGAAAGGACCCGGAAATGATAAGACCGATCGTCAAGGATGTATTCTTCCTCCATCAGAAGTCCGAACCTGCTGCTGAGCAGGATCTTTCCGTAGGTACGGATCTGCAGGACACCCTGTCGGCACACCGGGAACACTGTGCCGGTATGGCTGCCAATATGATCGGTATACGGAAGCGGGTCATCATCGTTACCGTTGGTATGATGAATCTTGTCATGTTCAACCCGGTCATTGTGAAGAAGGATACACCGTATGAAGCCGAGGAAGGCTGCCTGTCCCTGCCGGGAACCCGGAAAGCCACAAGATACCGGAACATCGAAGTGGAATACCTGGACAGCCGGTGGCAGAAGCACCGGCAGAAATACTCCGGCTATACAGCGCAGATCATCCAGCATGAAGTGGATCATCTCTCCGGCATTCTGATCTAGCAGGATTTCCGGTCTGCTTCCATTCCATGGTTCTCTGTTATCCTTTGGAACGGATCTGATACAATGAGGGCAGAAGGAGACCAACCTCATGATGATGTTCCTGAGACTCCGTTGATCGGTCCGGAAACAGAGACTGAAAAGGAGGAAAAATCATAATGAACATTCATGACAATGTTTTAAAAGCATATCTGAAGAACGTATATTTCATTACAGGAACCCATCTGGGCGGCAAGACAACGGTATCGAGAATTCTGGCGGAACGGCATCACATCCCGGTCTACGACATGGATGACCGCTTTCCGTTCCACCAGCAGATCTCCGATCCAGAGCACCAGCCGGCCATGAACCAGCAGTTCCGGGACGCGGATGAATTCTTCGGCAGAAGTGTGGAGGAATACCGGAACTGGCTGATCCACAATACCCGTGAACAGCTGGATTTCATCCTGCTGGACCTGGTCCGGGCTGCTGCAGATCACCCGGTCATCTGCGACTGCCATCTGACACTGGAACAGGCAGACTGCCTGACAGAGCCTTCCCGGATCGTCTATCTGATCCGGGAACCGAAGGACAATGTCGAGGAATACTGCGCCCGGCCGGACCATCAGCCGTTCAGCCGCTGGATCC
>JAFOIY010000123.1 GCA_017420505.1 Solobacterium sp.
ACTGGACCGTACAGACGAGGAAAAGGCAGTAGAGCGCATTCTGAATGAGGCTGTGATGAGTGAAAGGGATGAGATGCTGGAGAGCGATGATCCGCAGCGCATCACCGCTTTCCTGAAACCGGTACTGGTGAAGTACCTGAAGACGCTCATTGAACCGATCATGGAACAGGCAGTACAGGTTCTGCCGGAATACACCTTCTCCTTCTATGTAGAGGAAGAGGAACTGCCGTCTTTCCTGGATGCGTTCAGGGCTGATTTCAGGCGCTTCGGCATGGATCCGGGACCGGATGTGAAGCAGTGCTGGATCAATGGTACTGCCGACCTGGTGGTCCTGCAGAAGGACGGAACGGTGAAGATCTACGACTACAAGTCGGATGCCCGGAACGGCATGCCGGCAGAGCAGTTCACCGAAAGCCTCAGGCAGAAGTACGCCGGACAGCAGAAACTGTACCGGTATGCCGTCCGCAGAGCGTTCAGTACAGACGCAGTCAGTACAGAACTGGTCCACCTGTACCTTTAGGAAAGACATGAGTATCCGTCCTTGGTAAGAACCGGAATCCATCGTTGGTCTGTGCCAAAAGGACCGCAGGATAGTCGAACAGGGCAGATAGTGGTAAAATAAATAATATGCTTTTGAAATACGAGGTATGCTTATGAAAATACTGGTGGCCGGAAGCGGCAAGGTAGGATCGGAAATCGTTGAGAAACTCTCTGCAGAAGGACACGAACTGACGATCATAGACAATGATACAGATGTACTCGAATCGATCATGGAGAACTACGACGTGATCGGTGTCCGGGGCAATGCAGCGAGTCTGGATGTACTGGAAGAAGCCGGTGCGCGGGATACCGATCTGCTGATCGCTGTTACAGACATGGATGAAGTGAACCTTCTTGCCTGTATGACAGCGCGTTCGATCAATGAAGATATCAAGACCATTGCCCGGATCCGCAATCCTGACTACCGTTCCCAGGCTGTCCGCATGCGTTCTTTGTTCGGCCTGGATATGTCCATCAACCCGGAAGAGAACGCTGCTGTGGAGATCAAGCGTCTCCTCCAGTATCCCGGATTCCTGAACATTGATACCTTTGCCAGGGGAAACGCAGAAATCGTTACCCTGAGGATTGATGAGAACAGCCAGCTGAAGAACGTAAAGCTGAATGATCTCGACCATATCGTGCATACTACGGTCCTGGTTGCGCTGGTAGAGCGCAGCGGCAGATGCATCATTCCGGACGGTGATTTTGTCCTGCAGGAAAACGACCGCATCCACGTTACTGCCTCTACGAACAACCTGTCCGTACTGCTGCGGAATCTGGGAATCCTGACCCGCAGGGTAAAGGACGTTCTGATTGCCGGCGGCAGTACGATCGGCTACTATCTGGCAAGGGAACTGGAAGATACCGGTATCCGGGCCACCATCATCGAGAAGAAGCCTTCCCGCTGCAACGAACTGGCTACACTGCTGCCGAAGGCACGCATCATCCTGGGTGATGCGAGTTCACAGCAGTTCCTGGAGAGCGAGAATCTGGGCAGTTTTGATGCGCTTATCACGCTGACAGGACTGGATGAGCTGAATATTGTCATCTCACTGTTCGGTCAGGCCTGCGGGGTTCCGACCATCATCACCAAGATGTCCCATGCCGAGAACAACCGTATGCTGGACAGCCTCCCCATCGGCAGCGTCATTTCCTCCAAGGAGATGATCAGCAGCACGATCGTACGCTATGTACGCAGCATCCAGAATACCAAGGGGGCTGCGCTGACCGTGCATATGTTCGGCAACGGTACGGCGGAAGCGATTGAATTCGATGTGGATGATGAAACAAGGCACTGCGGTGAGGAACTCAAGGATATCCATGTCAAGCACGGTGTGCTGATTGCCGGCATTACCCGTGGTCTGGAGACAGAGATTCCGAGCGGTTCTTCCCGTTTCCAGCCCGGTGATACTCTGGTGATTGTCGCAGGCAGTGATCTGAAGATCAGAGAACTGAACGATATCTTCGAGGACTGAACCCATGAACTACAGAATGATTCTGCGCATTATCGGCTATATTCTGTTCATGGAAGCCTTTCTGATGCTGCCGGGAGCGGTGATCAGCTGGTTTGACGGTGAGCCGGATGTTGTACGAGCCTACATGATTTCCATTGCCATCATCCTGGTGGTCGGTGCGCTGTTCACCTGGACCGGCAGGAAAGCCAGGAAGGGATTCTACGCCAGGGAAGGCTTTGTTACGACAGGCCTGAGCTGGCTTGTGATGTCTGCTCTCGGCTGCCTTCCGTTCTGGATCTCGCGGCAGATTCCGTCGTATGTGGACTGTATGTTCGAGATGGTATCCGGCTTTACAACGACCGGATCATCCATTCTGAGCAACGTAGAGGGCCTCTCCCGCGGTCTGCTGTACTGGCGGAGCTTCAGCCACTGGGTCGGCGGTATGGGTGTTCTGGTCTTCCTGATGGCGATTGTGCCGCTAAGCGGCAAGAACGGTGGATTCACGCTGCATATTCTGCGGGCGGAGAGCCCGGGTCCTTCGGTAGGCAAGATGGTGCCGAGGATGAAGAAGACCGCACTGATCCTGTATCTCATCTATACCGGACTGACCGTCATAGACTTCATTCTCCTGTGTCTGGCAGGCATGCCGGTATTCGATGCGTTCTGCCATGCGGTCGGTACAGCCGGAACCGGCGGCTTCGGTGTACGGAATGACTCCCTGGCGGGCTATTCTCCGGCAGCCCAGACAATTACCACCGTATTCATGTTCCTGTTCGGTGTGAACTTCAGCTGCTACTATCTGATCCTGCTGAAGCGCTTCAAGGATGTATTCCACGATGAAGAGCTGCGGGCCTATCTGCTGATCATCTTTGCGTCGATTGCGGTCATCAGCCTCAATATCCGCGGTCTGTACGGCTCGCTCGGAGAAGCGATCCACCACGCAGCGTTCCAGGTCGGTACGGTGATGTCCACAACCGGCTTCGCTACGGCGGACTTTGATCTCTGGCCTGCGCTGTCCAAGTCGATCATGCTGATCCTGATGCTGGGCGGGGCATGTGCCGGAAGCACCGGCGGCGGTCTGAAGATTGCCCGCTTTGTACTGATGCTGAAGGCCCTGCGCCGCAACATCCATGAGAACCTTCATCCTACGGAAGTCCGCAGAGTGAAGATGAACGGACAGGGTGTCGATGAAAAGGTTCTGGCCAATCTTCACGGCTATCTGATTGCCTACGTCGGCATTCTGATCATCAGCTTCCTGATCATCTCTCTGGACGGCTTCTCGATGGAGACGAACATCTCTGCGGTATTCGCCACATTCAACAATATCGGCCCCGGCTTCGGAGCCGTCGGTCCGACCATGAACTACTACGCCTACAGCAATCTATCGAAGATGGTAATGATCTTCAATATGCTGGCAGGCAGACTGGAGATCATGCCTATGCTGGTCCTGTTCTCAAGAACAACCTGGCGCACGAAGTAATAAACAAAAACGGCAGAGATGCCGTTTTCTTTCTGCTACACTGAATACGGAGGTACTCAGCATGAACATACTCGTTCTGAACGGCTCACCGGCAGGGAAGGACAGCATTACCCTGCAGACAGTACACTATCTGGAAGCCTGCGGTCTGATGGAGAAGCCGGAGATCCTGCATGTCGGACAGCAGATCCGGTCGATTGAAAAGGATTTCCAGGAGGCGGAGCAGCTGCTTGGAAAAGCAGATCTGATCCTGTTCT
>JAFOIY010000124.1 GCA_017420505.1 Solobacterium sp.
AGTACATCCGGACGGTTCGTTGCCGCAATGACAACGACGCCGGTATTCTCTTCCATACCATCCATTTCAACAAGCAGCTGGTTCAGTGTCTGCTCACGCTCGTCATGGCCGCCGCCGAAGCCTGCGCCTCTCTGGCGTCCTACCGCATCGATTTCATCGATGAATACAATGCACGGCGCGGTCTGCTGCGCTTTCTTGAACATATCACGCACACGGCTGGCACCGACACCGACAAACATCTCTACAAAGTCCGAACCGGAAATGCTGTAGAACGGCACACCGGCTTCACCGGCCACCGCTTTGGCAAGCAGTGTTTTTCCGGTACCGGGATTGCCGACCATCAGGATACCCTTCGGAATCCGGGCACCCATCCGCTGGAACTTTTTAGGATACTTCAGGTAATCAATGATCTCCTGCATCTCCTGCTTCTCTTCATCGCATCCTGCTACGTCTGTAAAGCGTACCTTGGAATCCGACTCGAGATGTGCACGGCTGGTGCCGAATTCAAATGCTCTGGCATTCGATCCCGCACTGCCTGCCATCCGGTTCATCATCCAGACACCGAACAGCATAACGAACACAAACGGAATCATCGAAACCAGTGTATCCAGGAACAGATTGGACTCATCCGCGTCCATAATGCTGATATTGGATCCGGAAAGATCCTCCAGCAGTTCCCCGATCATCTCATCTGTAGCCGGTACCGTAGCGGTAAAGGTTTTGGTTTCTTCCCCTTCCTTGTACTGCCCGTGCACCGTAATGACATTTCCACCGATTGACAGAACCGATTCTTCGACCTTCTCCGAATGGATCCTCTCCCTCATCTCTGTATAGCTGAGGTTCTCATTGACCGTACCGCCGCCGAAGTTGTACAGACTGATGGCAGCGATCAGGACAATTAGATAAGGCAGAAAATTCAGTATACCTCTCTTTTTTGACATTCTGTCACTCCTTTATTTATAACACTCGTCCTTGAGCACCCCGATATACGGCAGTGAGCGGAAGTGCTGGTTGAAGTCCAGACCGAATCCGACAACGAACTCATCGGGAACCGTGAATCCGACATAGTCTGCCTGGATATCCACCGCCCGGCGTTCCGGTTTGTCGAGCAGGGCAACCATGCGGAAGCTGGCAGCGCCTCTGTCCAGCAGAAGCTTCCTTACCGCCTGCAGCGTCCTTCCGGTGTCCACAATATCTTCTACAAGAAGAACATCCAGTCCCCGGATCGGTGTGTCCAGATCCTTGAGAATCTTGATTTCACCGGTGGAATCCGTACCGCTGTAGCTGGTCACATCCATGAAGTCATACTGGATGTCCAGGTCTATGTGCTTGATCAGCTCCGCAAGGAACGGAACCGCTCCTCTGAGCAGAGCGACCGCAAGCACCTGCTTGCCCTCATAATCCTGTGTAATCTGCCGGCCGAGTTCTGCCGAGCGCTTCACGATCTCTTCCTGTGAGATCAGTACTTTTTTAATGTCTTTTTCCAGCATAGGTCTGTCCTTTGTCGATAATAGAGATATTGTACCATACTTTACAACTGTACTTCTATATTGATCGTGGGGGTCTCAGACCAGTGATGTACATCACAGCCCAGACCGGGTATGAGAATGATCTTCCCCGAAGCGTTCTCCAGCACCGGCCAGTCCTGCCTGCGCCAGCGCGGGATATGCCGGTCGATGAAGAATCTGTGTACGCTCTTGGTGCCGTAGCGCATCTCTGCCGCATCACCGGCCTGCCATGTACGCAGCGTCACCGGCCAGTCCTCTTCCTGCAGGGTGACCGCGAAGACACCCGGGGCAGGATCCTGGACCCTGAAGGCTTTCCAGGACAATTGCCGGAGTTCCTGCAGATCCCGGCACACAAAGGTATACGGCACCGGCTTCTCCCTCGTTTTCAGCTTCCCGCTGTCATTGATCAATTGCCCGTGCTTCAGGTCGATGAGAATATCCTTCTGCTTCATAATGATCCGGTCGATCTGGCACAGATGCGGCCGGCTCACGCTCTTCATGTCCTTCTCCAGCAGTTTCCGCAGCAGCGTCAGCCGGTCGTCTTCCGGCAGTGCCCGGTAGGCTGACAGCTGCACTGCCTCTTCATCGATCAGTGCATAGACCCGGCAGCGCTGTTCATGCAGAACCGCGTTCTTCTCCTCGATTTCCCGGCGCACCATCTTCCGCATGAATTCATCCATCGGTTCTACCGTTTCGTGCCGGATCCGGTTGCGGGTATAGGCGTCGCTGTCGTTGGTGCTGTCCAGCCAGTAGCGGATGCCGTTTGCGGTACAGTATTCCTGCAGTTCCTTCTTTGTATGGTCCAGCAGCGGTCTGCGGATCTGTACACCGCTGTACATCAGTGCCTCACGCAGTCCGTAGTACTCCGGGATGATCCCTTTCTCCTCCTGCATGAGGTAGGTCTCGATCAGATCATCTTCCTGATGTCCTGTCAGTACACCTGCATAGCCGTACTGCCTGACCAGGGACGCAAAGAAATCATAGCGGTGCTTCCTGGCAGCCGCTTCAAAGTTCCCTTCCCAGGTGAACGGTTCATTCAGTACGTGGCATACGATCCCCCGCGCTTCACAGAACGCTCTGACGTACGCTTCCTCTTCGTCCGCCTGGTCACGGTAATGGTAATTGACATGGGCAGCCGCAGTCCGGACGCCCGCTTTCAGACACATGTCCAGAAGCGCCATGGAATCCGGCCCTCCGGATACCGCTGCCAGCCAGACACCCCTGTTCAACTGATCATGATTCACGAGATGATTGTATCACATCCCCTGCGAACATGACTTCCAGCATACGCCGGCAGATCCGACGGTACAGATCACTGTCCGTATCCAGATGAGCAATCACACGGATAATCCTCGCAGTATTGATATATTTCAGGTCATTGAGGTAGAGCACGCTTTCCTTGCGCATCCCCTCCAGCTTTCCCAGGCGCATCAGATGACGCTTCCCTTCCGGATTCTCATCCGGATCGTAGGCATTCCGGAAATGCCAGGCATTGCTGGTCATGGGTATGATCAATGCTTTGCCCCGGTACACGGAGATGATGATTCCGAAGTGCTGATATCCCATCTCATTCAAATAGGCCTGTCCGTAGTCCAGGTACACCACATCCCCCGCTTCCGCATGGATGCCCATGTCTTCTCCGCATTCGTAGTTCCTGCGCAGGATCCAGTTCGCTTCCGAGATCATATTCCCGTCCATTCCTGTACCCATCAGCCTGCTGTATACCGCTCTGCGGTACTTCAGATACTTCTGCCAGCTGTCCTCCTGGCTGTTCAGCAATTGTTCCACTGATTCAAAATGATTCATTGTACTGTCCTCCAACCCTTTTTACGCAGATGCGGACAGATTCCCCTCATTTGCATGCCTTTTTTCCGATTTGGTATAATGCAGGCAATACAGTATCCGACTGTTGACCTTCCTCTGTGCCCCGCACAGCCCGCAAAGATCAGGAGGTCCTGTCATGTACATTCAGGAATACGACATACTGCGTCAGCTTTTCAACGACCCGGCAGCGTCCCGTGAGGATCTTTCAGCACGCAGCGGACACCCCGCACGGATACTCGACCGGATCCTGGACAGTCTTCGGACCCGGGGATACATCGATGAGAATGACCGGCTGACAGAGCAGGCGCTGCGCTTTGCGGAAGAGCGGAAGCCGGGCAACGCCATCATCCTTGCGGCAGGCTACGGCATGCGCATGGTGCCGATCAACCATTCCATCCCCAAAGCGCTGCTGGAAGTGGATGGAGAGACGCTGATCGAACGGCTGATCCGTCAGCTCCATGAAGCAGGTATTACGGACATCACCGTGGTGACCGGCTTCCGGAAGGAGTTGTTCACCTTCCTGAAGGAAAAATACGGAGCGGAACTGATCGAAAACGACGATTTCGCCGTCAGGAACAACCTCCATTCCCTCGCCCTGGCCTCACACAGGATCGCCAACACGTTCATCCTGCCCTGCGATCTTTGGTGCAGTTCCAACCCGTTCATCCATACCGGGCTCTATTCCTGGTATATGATCAATAACCTGATTGACGACAACAGCATCGTCCGGGCAGACCACAGCCGTGAACTGCACCGGATCCCCCGCGATAAAGGGGGCAACGCGATGCTGGGCATTGCCTGCCTGCTCAAAGAGGAAGCCGAAGGACTGGCAGTGCGGCTCAAGGAGATGGACGCGGATCCCGCCCATGATCATGACCGCTGGGAGGAAGCGCTCTTTATCAAGGACATCATGACCGTCAAAGCCCACTATGTACGGGCATCCGACGTCATCAATGTCAATACCTACGAGCATTTGCGCGCACTGGACTTCTACTCCGTGCATCTGCGCTCTTCGGCAATCGAAGCCATTGCTGAAGCACTGCAGGTCAGTCCCTATGAAATACGGAACATTGAAGTACTGAAAAAGGGAATGACAAACCGGTCGTTCGCCTTTACCTGCCGGGATACAAAGTACATCATGCGCATTCCCGGTGATGGAACGGAGATGCTGGTGGACCGCTATGCAGAAGCCCAGACCTACCGTACCATCGCCGGCCATGGATTCTGTGATGATCCCCTGTACATGGATCCGGATACAGGATACAAGCTCAGTCTGTTCCTGGAAGGCGTACGGACCTGTGATCCGGACAGTACAGAGGATCTGCAGAAATGCATGTCCCTGCTGCACAGGCTTCATGATCTGAAGCTGCGTACGGACCATACCTTTGATCTGTTCGGCATGATCTCCTACTACGAGTCTTTGTGGGGAGAATACGTTTCCGTTCATCCGGACTATAAAAAGACCAAGGCGGATATCCTTTCCCTTCGTCCGTTCATTGAAGCCAATGCCGGTCCCTACTGCCTGACCCATATCGATGCCAACGCGGACAATTTTCTCTTCCATCCGACCGAGGAAGGAGAGCATCTGCAGCTGACGGACTGGGAATATGTCGCTATGCAGGATCCCCACGTTGACATTGC
>JAFOIY010000125.1 GCA_017420505.1 Solobacterium sp.
CTGGATGCGGAGAAAGCCGGCATCCTGCAGAGCGGTGAGATCGTCCTGGTAATATCCAACACCAAAGGTGCCTATGCCCTGGAAAGAGCGAAGAACGCGGGTGTGGACGGTGTGACCGTGACCCGGAAGGAATGCGGCTCACAGGCGGCGTTCGAAGCCCAGATCAGTGAGTATCTGAAGGAATACGGTGCAGAGATGATCATTCTTGCCGGGTTCCTGAACATCCTGACCGAAGACTTCACAAAGCAGTGGCCGCGCCGCATCATCAATATCCATCCGGCCCTGATCCCGTCTTTCTGCGGCAAAGGCATGTACGGCCTCAAGGTCCATGAAGCGGCACTGGCCAAGGGTGTCAAGGTCAGCGGAGCGACCGTGCACTACGTCAACGAAGTACCGGACGGCGGTGAAATCCTGCTGCAGAAGGCGGTGGAAGTCAAGGAAGGCGATACACCGGAGATCCTGCAGCGGCGCATCATGGAACAGGCAGAATGGATCCTGCTGCCTCAGGCAGCGGAAATGGTCGCAAAGAGAATTGCAGAGGAGAAGAACGCATGAACATCTATGAAATCAATGATCTGGGTGAAAAGCTCAGTACCAATCCTTATCCGGGACGCGGCATCGTTCTGGGAATGACACCGGATGGCAGGCATTCTGCAGCCGCCTACTTCATCATGGGAAGAAGCGTCAACAGCCGCAACCGGATCTTTGCCGAAGAGCCGGACGGCATCCGTACGGAAGCGTTCGATGCGTCCAAGGTCTCCGACCCGAGCCTGATCATCTATCATCCGGTAAGAAGAACCGGCGGCAGGCTCATTGTGACCAACGGCAACCAGACGGATACCATCCGGGACTATATCGAAGAGGGAAAGGGCTTCAGCGATGCCCTGCGTACAAGGGAGTTTGAACCCGACGGTCCCAACTGGACGCCGCGCATCTCAGGCATGATCGAAAAGGACGGCAGCTACCAGCTCTCCATCCTGAAGTCCATCGATGAGGAAGGCAGTGCCTGTGCGCGCCAGACATTCGAGTATCCCGGTACACCGGGACTGGGGCATTTCATCCATACCTATGTGACTGACGGCAATCCGATCCCCAGCTTTACCGGAGAGCCGGAGCGTGTCGCTGTACCGGATGATATGGATGCGTTCACAGAAATGATCTGGAACTGCCTCAATGAAGACAATAAAATCTCTCTGTATGTATGCTGGACGGATCTGACGGACGGTACATTCAAAGAGACGATTCTGAACAAGAACAAATAAGGAGGGTATATGAAGGAACTGGAACTGAAATACGGCTGCAACCCCAATCAGAAGCCGGCATCGATCTATATGAAGGACGGGTCTGAACTGCCTCTGAAGATCCTCAGCGGCAGACCCGGATACATCAATTTCATGGATGCGCTGAATTCCTGGCAGCTGGTCAAGGAAATGAAGGAAGCGACAGGACTGCCCAGTGCAGCGAGCTTCAAGCATGTATCGCCCGCCGGCGCAGCGGTAGGCTATGAACTGACGGAAACAGAGCGGAAGATCTACTTTGTCCGTGATTCCCTGAAGCCCTCCCCGATTGCCTGTGCCTACATCCGGGCAAGAGGTACGGACCGTCTGTCCTCCTACGGTGATTTCGCCGCGCTGAGCGATGTATGCGACGCTACCGTGGCGGAATACCTGCGGGCAGAAGTATCCGACGGCATCATTGCCCCGGGCTATACAGAGGATGCACTGGCCATTCTGAGGCAGAAGAAGAACGGCAACTACAATGTCATCCAGATCGATCCGGACTATGAACCGGATCCGCAGGAATGCCGGGATATCTTCGGTATTACCTTCGAACAGGGACACAACAATTTCAAGATCAACGAGGACCTGCTCACCAATATCGTTACCGCGAATAAGGATTTGCCGAAAGCAGCGAAGATCGACATGATCGTTTCCCTGATTACGCTGAAGTACACCCAGTCCAACAGTGTATGCTACGTAAAGAACGGACAGGCCATCGGTGTCGGTGCCGGACAGCAGAGCCGGATCCACTGCACGCGTCTGGCCGGCCAGAAAGCGGATAACTGGTGGATGCGGCAGAACCCCAAGGTCCTGGCGCTCCCGTTCCGCAAGGAAGTCAAGCGGGCGGAAAGGGATAACGCGATCGATGTCTATATTTCCGATGAATACGACGATGTACTGCGGGACGGCGAGTGGCAGAAGGTATTCACCGAAAAGCCCGAAGTTCTGACAAGAGAAGAGAAGAAGGAATGGATCGCGAAGCAGAGCGGCCTGACAGTAGGTTCCGACGCTTTTTTCCCGTTCGGTGACAACGTAGAGCGGGCGCGCAAGTCCGGTGTCAGCTACATTGCCGAACCGGGCGGATCCATCCGTGACGACAACGTGATCGAAACAGCGGACAAGTACAACATTGTCATGTGCTTCACCGGCATGCGTCTGTTCCATCACTGAGAAAGGATACAGCTATGAAACTGATGGTGATCGGCGGCGGCGGCCGCGAACACGAAATCATCCGGAAGCTGAAGGAGAATCCGGAAGTAGAGAAGATCTGGTGCCTGCCGGGCAACGGCGGCATCGCCCAGGATGCGGAATGCGTAAAGATCGGGGCAGAGGATATTGAGGCACAGGTGGCTTTTGCCCGGGAACACAGTGTGGACTATGTAGTGGTCGCACCGGACAACCCGCTGGCACTGGGAGCAGTGGATGCCCTGGAAGCGGCCGGTTTCCCGTGCTTCGGTCCCAGAAAGAACGCGGCCATCATTGAGGCCTCCAAAGCGTTCTCCAAGGATCTGATGCGGAAATACCATATCCCGACAGCGGAGTATGAGATCTTCACGGATCCGAAGAAAGCCTGTGACTACATTGATGCGCATGATATACCGATCGTGATCAAAGCGGACGGTCTGGCACTGGGCAAGGGTGTCATCATCGCCCAGTCCCGCGAAGAAGCGAAGCAGGCAGTCCATGAGATGATGGAGGAGAGCAAGTTCGGTGATGCGGGCAGTACGATTGTAATCGAAGAGTATCTGGAAGGTCCGGAGGTATCCGTACTGAGCTTTACGGATGGAAAGACCTTGATTCCGATGGTATCCTCCATGGACCACAAACGGGCGCATGACAATGATGAAGGTCTGAATACCGGCGGTATGGGCGCAATCGCTCCGAATCCGTTCTATACGGAGGAAATCGCCGAGGAGAGCATGCGGACGATCTTCATGCCGACGCTGGAAGCCATGGCCGCGGAAGGACGTCCGTTCAAGGGATGCCTGTACTTCTCGCTGATGCTGACGAAGAACGGTCCGAAGGTCATTGAATACAATTCCCGGTTCGGTGATCCGGAGACACAGGCGGTTCTGCCGCTGCTGGAATCGGATCTGCTGACCATCATGAAAGCCACCACGGACGGGACGCTTGATCAAACGGAAGTAAAGTTCTCGGACAAAGCGTGCTGCTGTGTTGTCGTCGCTTCGGACGGCTATCCGCTGAGCTATGAAAAGGGCAATCCGATCACAATCAGTGAAGAAGCCGCACCGCATGTTACCGTTGCCGGTGCCCAGCTGAAGGACGGTGTCCTGGTGAATACCGGCGGACGTGTCCTGGGTGTGACGGCTGTTGCGGACACGCTGACGGAAGCGGTGGCACAGGCTTACCACTATGTGGAAGGCGTCAGCTTTGCGAATGCCTACTGCCGCCATGATATCGGACAAAGAGCGCTGAAGTGCGGGGAGGAATAAATGGTATATCGGGTATATGTAGAGAAAAGACCGGGATTTGCGCCGGAAGCGGCCGGTGCACTGGCGGATTTCCGCTCCTTCCTGGGACTGAAGGGACTGGAGAATGTCCGGATCCTGAACCGGTATGATGTGGAAGACATCGAACCGGAACTGTTCGAAACAGCCAAGCGTACCATCTTCTCCGAGCCGCAGCTGGACATCGTTACCAGTACAGCGGACACGGAAGGTGCGTGTGCTGTATTCGGTGTGGAGTCCCTGCCCGGCCAGTTTGATCAGAGAGCGGACTCCGCAGCGCAGTGCATCCAGCTGCTGAGCCAGAAGGAGCGCCCGCTGGTGGCGTTTGCCCGGATCTATGTTCTGTACGGCAATCTGAGTGAAGAAGAGATTGAAGCAGCGAAGCACCATGTCATCAACCCGGTGGAAACAAGGGAAGCTTCCCTGGAACTGCCGGAAACCCTGAAGATGGAATATGCCCAGCCGGACCATGTTGAGACACTGGAAGGCTTTACAGCGCTGGATGATGCAGGGCTGAAGGAACTGATCGGTACCATGGGCCTGGCAATGGACCTGGACGACCTGCGCTTCCTGCAGGCATACTTCCTCAATGATGAACAGCGTGATCCGACGGTGACGGAAGTCAGGGTTGTCGATACCTACTGGTCCGATCACTGCCGTCATACAACCTTCGGCACACAGATCGACAGTACCGTGATCGAGGATGAGTCTGTACGGGCAGCGTATGACCGCTATCAGTCCCTCCGCAAAGAAGTGTACGGAGAGAAGGCGGATACCCGTCCGCAGACGCTCATGGATCTCGCAACGATCGGTGCCAAAATACTGAAGAAGCGCGGTTTCCTGCCGGAGCTGGATGAATCCGAGGAGGTCAATGCCTGCTCGATCCATGTACCGGCAGTCGTGGACGGCAAGGAAGAAGACTGGCTTCTGATGTTCAAGAACGAAACGCATAACCACCCGACGGAGATCGAGCCGTTCGGCGGTGCGGCTACCTGCATCGGCGGCTGTATCCGTGACCCGCTGTCCGGCAGAGTCTATGTACATCAGGCGATGCGTTTCAGCGGCGGTGGAGACCCCAGGGCGAAGCTCAGCGATACACTGGAAGGCAAGCTGCCGCAGCGGAAAATCGCCCAGACCGCCGCAGCAGGATATTCCTCCTACGGCAACCAGATCGGCCTGGCAACCGGCCATGTCGCAGAGATCTACCATGAGGGCTATATTGCCAAGCGCCTGGAGTGCGGCGCGGTCATCGGTGCTGCTGCAGCGGAGAACGTTGTACGGATGCGTCCGGAACCGGGTGACGTTGTTGTGCTGCTCGGCGGACGTACGGGACGGGACGGCATCGGCGGAGCTACCGGTTCCTCCAAGAGCCATAACCTGAAATCCCTGGAGACCATGGCATCGGAAGTCC
>JAFOIY010000126.1 GCA_017420505.1 Solobacterium sp.
CGCTGCTGCTGCGGATGATGATCCTTTCACCGATTCCGTTCATCAGTATACCGACAAGAGACGCTTCCGGTATGAAATGAGCCGTTTTCAGCCCTATACCGCGCTTTTCTGCATCCACAGGCACATTGTCCGGGAATCCCGGTCCATCAAGCGAATACACGGCTGAAATCCGCTCATACAGCTCATCAGAACAGTATGCCGCGGCATACACTGCCAGATTGCCTCCTTTTGAATGACCGCAAAGAACGATTTCCTTTGCTTTGCCGGCATTCTTCTCTGCATACTGAACGGCTGCTTTCTGTGACGCGACAGCACTGTCCAGCGCAAGATAAAGGTCCTCCCTCCACCCTGTCAGTGTACTGTCCGTGCCCCGGAAGGCAATGAACCTGCGCTTTGCCTTATCAGTGAATGTTACTGCGGAAAACTGTATCTCCTCTCTTGAGCGGATCCGGTTGACGTAGTTGTGCAGTTTCAGCCTGCCGAAGCGCACTGTCTGTGATGCCTTCTGAAGGAGCGGATACGGATCGAACATAAAATCACCCTGATCGATCCCGGCTTCTTCATAAGCATGGCAGAGCTCTTCAACACTCATGCCATTATGGAAAACAGTATCCATCTCTACATAGGCCAGCTCGCTCAGTATCAATGCATCCACTTCGTTGAATGGCGATGAAGAGAAATCAAGATCCCCTCTCCAGTCCAGATAATCCATCACTGTATACATGTATTCAATATACCACAGAAAAGCCCGGGATAACCCGGGCTCTACGATTACTCAGCTCTCAGTTCCGCACCGACACGCTTGTGCAGTGTCTTCAGAATGACTTCCATCTTCTTGTCGATCTGCTCCGATGTCATTGTACTGTCATCATTGCCGATCCAGACTCTCAGCGTAACGCTCTTCTTTCCTTCCGGCACCTGATTGCCGCGGTACTCATCAATGAACTGCAGGCTCTTGACCTTGCTGGCTACGGCATCGTGGATGTCCTTCCACGCAGTCATTTCATCCACAATGACCGAGAGATCCTTCTCTACCAGCGGATACAGCGGCAGGTGCTTGAACTCATTGGTCCTGGACGCAAACGGCTTCAGCCCGTTTACATCGATCTCGAAGACAGCCATATTGGTCCGTCTGATCTTCGCATCATTCATCGTACTGACAGATACCAGTCCGAATGAACCGACAGTCCTGTCCTCCACTACGAGATTCAGCCAGGCGTTCCTGTCCGCCCAGACAGGCTGCTCCCTCTGCTCCATGGTCATGTTCTCCATATGGCAGTAGGAAGCCATCTGTTCCAACACACCCTTCATCTCGTAGAAGATCTTCTTCGCGTCCTTGTCCACGATGCAGCCGGTCAGGCACTTTCTGTGCACAGGGAGTGTTTCCTCTTCGGTAGACTCATGGTATACACCCTTTTCGAACACTTGTGCTGCTTCAAACATACGGAATGAACTGAAGTACCGCAGGTTCTTCACCACTGACTCCAGCATGCCCGGAATCAGGGAAGAACGCAGGATGCCCAGTTCTTCGGACGGCGGTGTTGCCAGACGTACACTCTTCGCTGTATCGACCTTTGCGGCAGCGATGTATTTTTCATCCACCCAGGGATATGTGAAGATCTCGTTGAATCCACAGCGGTAGGCCAGGTATTCGCGCAGCCTTCTCTCCAGCTGTACTTCCCTCTGGATTACAGAATTCTCGAACTTGATGGTCAGCGGCTGTTCTTCGAAGCTTTCGAAGCTCAGCAGACGGGCAAGATCGCCCAGTACATCATCTTTGATGGATACATCGCCTGTGGAACGCCACACCGGTACGGTGACATGGTACGTACCGTCTTCATAGTCAACTTCATAGCCGACACCGGTCAGCGTCTTCTCAATGGTCTCCCTGCTCAGCGCCTTGCCGAGACGTACATCCAGAAATTCCTGGGTGACATCGATGTGCTCCTGTTCGGTTTTCACAGGATAGTTGTCTGCGAAAGCAGCGATCCGGCATTCCGGGTAGAATTCCTTGAAAAGCTGCAGGCACATGGCAATGCCCTGATCCACGCGCTGGGTATCCAGGTTCTTTTCATAGCGGATGGAAGCGTCCGTCTTTTCGTTGAACCGGGCTCCGGTTTTACGGACCGTCTGGGCTGTGAAGTTGGCCACTTCCAGAATGATCCCGGTCGTATCGGGCAGAACAGAGTCCTTCACACCGCCCTTGATGCCGGCCAGGTTCATCGCGCTTTCAGCGTCGCAGATGACAAGATCATCTTCCGTCAGGTCAATGGCATTCTGGTCCAGCAGCAGAAGTTTCTCATCCTTGTGCGCATTGCGGACAACGATCTTCCTGCCGTCCACATGGGTATGGTCATAGGCGTGTGACGGCTGGCCTACAGCCATCATGACGTAGTTCGTAATATCAACGATCGCATTGATCGGCCGCATGCCGCCATGGATGAGCAGTACTTTCATCCAGAGCGGAGAATCCTTGACATACAGATTCTCGATCTCTGTTGCGGTAAATCTGCGGCACTTCGACGGCTCCTGGATCTCTACATCGTATACCGGCGTTCCCTCAGGAATCGTATATCCGGGCAGCGGCTTCAGCTCGCAGCCGTAGATGCCTGCCAGTTCTCTGGCAATGCCGTAGTGGCCCCAGAGGTCAGGACGGTTGGTCAGGGATTTATTGTCGATCTCGATGATCGTGTCGTTCAGTCCCAGTACATCAGCGATGTTCTGGCCGGGAACACACGGGATATCACCGAGATCCACAATGATATGATCGTCTTCTGCCGGGAACAGATCCTCCAGATAGACTTCCGTTGCACCGCAGATCATACCGTAGGAATATTCCCCGCGCATCTTTGTTTCCTTGATCTTCACCAGTTCGGAAAGACCGTGCCAGTATACTTCCGCACCCGGCTTGCATACGACGACATTCTCTCCTGCATAGAGATTGGAGCCGCCGCAGACAATCTGGACCGGCTTTTCTTCACCGATATCCACGATGCAGACCTTCAGAGCGTCCGCATTGGGATGATCCTTCACTTCCAGAACCCTGGCCGCGATGATGTCATGGAACTTGTCGCCTGTATTCTCCGTGCTCTCCACTTCGACGGTACGGAGCGTCATATCATAGGCAATCTGTGCCGGTGTGAGGTCTTCCGGCAGATCCACATACTGTTTTACCCAGTTCAATGATACTTTCATAGTTTCATCCTATCCTTTCATCCCCTGCCGATTATCTGAACTGCTGCAGGAAACGCAGGTCCGCGCTGTGGAACAGACGGACATCATCCACGCCGTAGCGCATCATGACAAGACGGTCAAGACCGATGTTGATGTAGAAACCGGTCCATTCTTCCGGATCCAGGTTTGCCGCGCGCAGTACATTCGGGTGAATGACGCCGCCCGGCATGACCTCGATCCAGCCATTGTGATTGCATACTCGGCATCCCTTGCCGCCGCATACCAGGCATTCCATATCGATTTCATAGCCCGGCTCCGTGAACGGGAAGAAACCCTCACGCATACGGACATTGATCTTGCGGCCGAACACTTTCTCCAGAATGGTCTGGATCATGACCTTGCCGGACGCAAAGGAGATATCGTGGTCTACAATGAGCGCTTCATACTGGAAGAACGCACGCTCATGCCTTGCATCGGTTGTCTCATTGCGGTAGACACGGCCGGGATAGACAAAACGTGCCGGTGCGCCGTGCTTCAGCAGATAGCGTACCGATCCGCCTGTAAGATGCGGCCTGAGGCACAGACGCTCATTGCCCCGCTTCTCTTCCGTTCCGTCCAGCCAGAAGGTATCCATGGATGCTCTTGCGGGATGATCCGGAGCGAAGTTCAGATTGTCAAACGCAAACTTTTCACTGCTGATGTCATCTTCACTGTATACTTCGAATCCCAGTGAGAGGAACGCATCGTTCAGGTCATAGCACATCTGGGTGATCGGATGCAGCGATCCACCTCCACTGCAGTACCCGGCAGTGTCAGATCAATCGGTCCGTCCAGGACACTCTTCGCCAGGATCAGTTCCTCTTCCCGCTCATTGAGCTTCGCAGCGAACAGTTCCTTGACCTCCGTGGAAAGGATACCGATCTCCTTGCGCATTTCCGGATCGATCTTTCCGAGGGACCGGAGGACTTCATTCAGTGCACTCTTCTTTCCCGTCAGCTCTCTGCGCACTTCTGCCAGTTCTTCGATGCTGATGGTCTGTGCTATGCGCTCAAGACCCTTTTCCCGGATTTCATTCAGCTTTTCTTTCATTTCCTATACCCCTTTTCCAAAAAACACGAGCAACCCGTCCAAAAGGACGAATTGCTCGTGGTACCACCTTTCTTCACAGCACAAGGCTGCCTCATTGCAGGATTAACGCTCCTTCACGTACAGCTCCCCTGCTGAAATTCGTCTGCACACCGTTCTTATGCGGCTTCCAGTCCATGACCGCATTTCCCTCTCAAGCATTGTGTACAGCTACTATGACAGATTCATAGCCGTATACTCGTACATTATACTCCTGCTGTACGACTGCGGACAACTTTTTTTCTCAGTCTCCCTGATGAACAACAACCTGCGGGAACGGAATCTCGATCCCGTTTTCATCGAACAGGATCTTCAGATCACGGTTCAGCTGCCGCTGGGCTTTGAAGACATTGATTTCATCCACATCCACACAGACACGGATTGTTACCCCGCTGTCACCCAGTTCCTGTACACCGTAGTAGACAGGTACGGATTTGTACAGTGCTTTATGGTCTTCGTACATCTTCGGAAGATTCTCCGCCAGTACTTTTTCCAGATAGCGCAGGTCTGTCGCATAGGAAACAGACGGCTCGGACATGGCCAGCGATGTTTTGCGGGACCGGTTCTGGAAGTTGCGGATATCGGAGTTGTTCACGACCTTCAGGTTGTGCCCTGTATCTTCAATGGTCGTTGTACGTACACCGATGGCGCGTACAATACCGCGGAAATCATCCAGAATGATGATGTCGCCGATCTTGTACTGACCTTCAAAGATGATGAACAGTCCGGTAATGATGTCCTCGATCAGACTCTGCGCGCCGAAGCCGACAATCAGTCCGATAATGCCGGCGCCGGCCAGGACAGCCGTTGTATTGATGCCCAGAATGCTCAGACCCCAGATGAAGGCTATAATCACCGCCAGATAGCGGACCAGACCCGTCAGCAGCGTCGCAACCGTTCCGGCATGCTCATCATCGCCGGCAAACGCATGCAGAATGGCTTTGATGATCGTATAGATCAGCCATACAACAGCTATGGCGAGTATGAGCGTTACAATGTGCGCCATTGTAATCCTGCCGCTTCTTTCGATCAGGAAGTGCTCTGTACGCAGTTCCCTGATCCGTTCTACGGTCTCTGCTGAAAGCGGAAGCCACTGCGGATTGATCAGGAATACGATCAGAATGATTGAAATAATAATGCCGATAATCGTTTTCATATCCATAACCCCCTTAGGTTCATTGTTCATCAGTTGTTTACAGTTCCGCTGTAGGAGACCTGCGATGTCCAGGTGCTGCCGGAATCGTCAGGCGCTGTCAGGTAGCAGTACCAGTTGACGGTAGCCGGGAACGATACGTTGCCTACGTCATAGCCCATGCGCCAGTGCACTCTTCCGTCCGCAGACTCGCTTGCGGAGATCTTCTGCAGGTACAGGCTGCTGGAACCCGTACCGTTTACGGTAACATATCCGTACTCTATCTCTACATCCTCGGGATCCACCTTGGTATCATCGATGATGACATCGAATAATATCAGCAGTGCATCCTCATCCCATGCTGCACCGTTCTCACCGTATCCGGTATTCAAGGATACAAAGCTGTCTGTATGCATATTCACAGGACCGAGTTCCTCTGTCTCTACCGTTCCGTCGGAATAGGTGTATTCCATCATGATCTTCGCCTTGTATACCGCCACGGTATTCGGCTCTGTATCCTGAAGCTCTTCATAGCGAGGCACGGAATAATCATCGCTTATTGTCACACTGTGATTCGCGTGCGTCGACTCGTGATACGTACTGCCGCCGTCGCTGGAAACGTACAAGGTTGCCTTCAGAGTGCCGCCTTCCAGATCATTCCATGCAGTAATCCGGAATCCCGGCCAGAAATCCGTGCCGCCCGTATCATTCGGAATCGCACTCATCTCCGACAGCATCGATACATCCGGTCCGGTATGTGTGGTGGAGGCAGGCGTAATCTTCAGCCAGCCATCATTCACCGTTACTTCAACCGGACTGTACTGGGAAGAGGTTACTGTGAAGCTGTCAGCCGCAAGGCCCATGTAGTACTCGCCGGCCTCCGTACCGAACGCTTCCGCCATGACCCCGGCTCCCGGCACAACGGAGTATTCGTTTTCGTTTACTGTATTTCCGTCCGCGTCCACTGCTGTGCTTGTATAGCCGGATACCATGTGGTAATCACCGTCATAGGGAATGGTTGCGGTAGTTCCGCTGATCGTTACATGCAGGGATCTCGGGTTGATCAGCAGCCAGCCGTCTTCGACATTGAACGTTACGTCATAGTTGGAGTTATTGCAGGCAAAGCTGCTATCTGTCAGACCCATATCATAGCTGCCCGGTTCCGTACCGACTGCACTGTACAGATCCTGATCCGGTACGGTCAGGTCATTGATACTCAGGCCGGAACCGGCCGGGATGTTGATCGAATAGCCGCTGACACTGTGTTCTTCTCCATCAAAGGTAACCGTAGAGGTATTGCCTGTCACCGCAACCGTTACCGGTGCAGGGTTGATGACCAGTGTACCCTGAATGATCTGTACGAATTCATAGTCTGTATATACACTGGAGGTCACGGTAAAGTCACTCTCTTCGACATTCGATGTATGAGTTCCGGCAGCAATGGCTTCCACACCGGCTTTGCTCGGTGTTTCCATCGTTACACTGATCTGGCTGCTGTCAATGGCCTGACCGTCCGCATCCACAGCCGACCAGGTGAAGCCATGCACACTGTGCATATTGCCGTCATAGGTGTATTCCTGAGCTGCACTGTTGACCGTAATGGTGATGAACGCCGTATTGCCGTCCACGATCTTCAGCCAGCCGTCCACAACATTCACCGTAATGTCACTGTACTTGTCGGATGTGACCACGAAGCTGGTCCCGCTCAGTCCCATATTGTACGTTCCGGGTGTATCACCGAAGGCTTCTGCCATTGCACCGGGTGCCAGTTCAACACTGTAATCATCTGCGCTGACTGTATTTCCGTCCGCATCCACTGCTGTGCTTGTATAGCCGGAAACGATGTGCCATTCACCGTCATCGGCAACCGTCTCATTGTTTCCAGTGATGGTTACCGTCAGCGGATTCCGTTCGATTTCCAGCCCACCATCCGTAACGCTGAAGGACACCGTATAGTTGCCGTTGTTGCAGTCAAACATATCAGCTGTCAGACCCATGCTGTAGCTGCCGACATCTCTCTCTTCGATCACTAATGTATCTGCGTCCGGACCAGTGATATCTGTGTCAGACAACA
>JAFOIY010000127.1 GCA_017420505.1 Solobacterium sp.
AACCGGGCGCTGACGGATGTCAAGACGGCCTTCAACAAGTGCAAAGGCGCGAAGATGGCGAATTCCGGTGCGGTATCGTTCAATTATGAACACGTTGGGCTGTTCGTGTTCCCGTTCGAAGACGAGGAAGCGATGCTGGACGCGCTGATGGAAGCGGATGTCGATGTGCAGGACATCACGGTGGAAGACGGTGAGATGACCGTCAAGACAACATTCCAGGACTTCGGCAAGGCACAGGAAGCGATTGAATCGGCGATCGACGGTGTGGAGTTCGAGGTCTGCGAAGTCACGATGCTGCCGAATGAGTATGTCACGCTGGATACGGACGAGGAGAAGGAAGCGTTCGAGAAGCTGATGAACATGCTCAACGATGTAGACGATGTAAACAAGGTCTACACGAACGTAACAGACTGAAACAAAGAAGAGACCGTTCAGGTCTCTTTCGTTATGTGCTCCAGCAGGGCACGGCAGCCCTGTTCCAGATCACGGTAGGTCTTTTCGAAGTCCCTTGTGTACCAAGGATCCGCAACATCCCGGGGATGAGCGGTATAGTCCAGCAGAAGGGAGATTTTCCTGCTGCGCGGGAACAGGCGCTGAAGGCTGTACCGGTTTTCTTCATCCATGCCGATGATGAGATCATAGCGTTCTTCCTCGGCAACCGTGATGCGGTGCGCATGGTGGGCGCCGAAGGGGATGCCGTGCTTCTGCAGCGTGCGCTTCGCAGGCGGATAGATATCATTGCCGGTTTCTTCATGGGTGGCGGCGGCAGAAGAGACTTCAAAGAGATCTTCCCGTCCTTTTTTCTTTACCATGTCCTTGAAGATGTACTCCGCCATGACGGAACGGCAGATATTGCCATGGCATACGAATAGTATCTTTATCATTCTGACTTCCTCTTTATCCGGGCCTGTTCTGATGGATTCAGGGATTACCCTGTGCAGGCGCTGCCGGCAGCCGTCTACCGGATGCGATCTGTTCCAGGAATTCCTTCGCTTCTCTCGCGCCTTTGCAGGATCGGAAGCTTTCGGATACCTTCATGGCACCTTCTTTATAATGCGGATCTTCCAGGGCTTCGGTCAATGCACCGAGTATATCCTCTTCGGATACGGATGCCAGCCTGATGCCAGCACCGAGTTCTTCCGTCCGCTTAGCGACTGCGTCCTGTTCCGGTGTCTGCGGGAAAAGGACAAGCGGTACACCGTAGTACAGTGCTTCGGAAGTGGAATTCATGCCGCAGTGCGTGATGAATACATCCGCAATGGACAGTACTGCCATCTGATCCACTGATTCATATACCTGTATGTTTTCCGGAAGATCAGTGAAATGGTCGGTGTTCGCTCCCATGGAAATGATCACCTGCCAGTCTGTTGCCGCAAGAGCGTTGATGCAGTTCCGGTAGAACTGTTTGTTCTGGTTCACCGTTCCCATGGAGATGTAAACGGTCCTGTCCGCGGTCTTTTCCACAGGCTCGGTAATCGGCCGCATGGATGGGCCGATGAAGCGATATCTGTCTGAAAACGTTTCGGCACAGGGCTGGAAGTATCTGGATGTGTACACGATTGTATTCGTATCGTTGTCATTCTGCACGATGTCGAGCAGGCTCTTCACCGGATAGCCTTTTTCACGCAGGCGCTTCAGCTGCTTGTTGATGCGCGGCATCGCCAGCAGCATCCTGCCTATATCCCATACGCTTTCCTGCATATACTTTGCAGAATAGCGGTTGAAGGCAAAGGTTGTAGTGGATGAAACGTACGGCAGATTGTGCTTCATGGCTGCGAGCTTGCCCCAGAACGCTACAGAGTCGGACACGACAATATCCGGTTTGATTTCTTCTATGGCCCGTGAGGTCATTTCATCAAGGGCCAGCGTTGAGGAGACAAGCAGTTCGGTCGCAAAGACCTTGTCCTTGCCGACACGGTCTGCGTTGTCTTTGTCTTCCATTTCAAAGTCGTACCCGTCACAGCCTATGAAAGTGGCGCCGGCAGATTCGATCTTTTCCCGGAAGGCCTCGAACGAGAAATACCAGATCTGATGTCCGGCTTCCGTAAGCGTCCTGACCAGCCCGAGTGTCGGATTCGTGTGCCCGTGCGCGGGAACGCAGAACCAGGCGATTCTCATTGTTCCTCACCGCCGTTCTCGTCTGTAAAGACATTGGAGAACAGGTTCGAAAAGGCTCTGCCTCTTGGAATGGCGATTCCCCGGTCTTCATCACCCAGAATCAGCAGGGTATCTCCGGGCTTGATATTGAAAAGATCTCTGGCTTGTTTAGGAATCACAATCTGTCCTTTTTCTCCGACTGTAGCTGTCCAGGCGTATTTCCCTTCAGGTGTTGCCATATCAATTCCTCCCTAAGTATGATTTGTATAACAAATTATACCTGTGATTGTCCGGGAGGTCAATTTCCTGCTCGGTCTGTTTCCCCGGTACATTCGTCGCCGCAAAAAAAACACCTTCATGATCGAAGGTGCATACAGGCTATTTTGTTTCTTCATTCTCGAACAATCTGGCAAGGAACTGTTCCCGGCGGTTGATGAACATCTTCATGATTTGCAGGCTGCCGGTATCTTCGAAGCTGCATTCACGCATTCCGTCATCGAAGTTCAGGATCTGTGCGTCCGGTATGCCCAGCAGGATGGGGGAATGCGTAGCGATGATGAACTGGGCGCCTTTCCCGGTCGCTCTGTGGATCTCCAGCAGCAGTGTAAGCTGCATCTGCGGGGAAAGGGCAGCTTCCGGTTCATCGAAGAAATACATACTGTCCGCGTGCATGTTGTTCTGCAGGACGGAGAGAAAGCTTTCGCCGTGGGACTGCTGATGGTAATGCTGGGGAGTGCCGCCGGGTCCCCGGCTGTATTCATCTTCCTTGGTTGCGACATTGTAGAAGCTTTCGGCCCGGAGGTAATAGCCCCATTGCGCTCTGCGGGAAGAACGCATCAGGGAAATGTGCTCATGCAGGTCCGAGTGGGAGTCGTAGGTGGAGAAGCTGTAGTTGCGGGTACCGCCTTCGGGATTGAAGCCGTAGGCGACCGCAATGGCTTCCAGCAGAGTGGACTTGCCGCTTCCGTTCTCACCGGCGAACAGGGTGACAGGCGCATGAAAGAGCAGGGTATCCGTCCCTGCAAGAGCCGTGATGCTCCGTAGCCAGCTTTCCTGCGGGATGTCTTCCCAGTGGATCTGCAGTCCTTTCAGCAGGAGTTCATTCATGGTGGTCTCCCGGGATGATGTGGACACCTTCGATCTCTGCCTGCAGGATGCGTCTGCGTTCTGCAGGGGAGAGAACGGAGGTGTACAGCAGGGTACTGCGGTATTCCAGGTTTCTCAGCGCTTCCGGCATCGCTGCGAAGCGGGAAGCCACAGGAACCTCTCTTTTACGGAGCTCCCTGAGCCACTTCCTGCCGGTATCGTTGCAGGCAAGAGGACGCAGGACACCGCTCTCTCTGAGACCGGCTGCTTCCTGTTTGGTGGTCTGCGTCATGATATGCATGCAGGTGCGGCGGATGCGGGAAGCGGTATAGCGCCAGTTCACTGCCTGTTTCAGGAAGCTGTACCAGTCATCGCATTCCGCGGCACACTTCTTCAGGTGGTTCTCGATTCCTTCCGTTACCATCAGGTATCGTGAAAGATCCTCTGCTGTACTCAGCAGCAGAGTGTTTCTCAGATACGGATACAGGTCTTCCGGCCATACATGTTCCCGTTCCCTGAGCGCTTTCCCCAGCACTGTGGTATCACCGGGATCCGTGCCGTTCCTGAGGGCATTGCGTATGGCGATGCCGCTCGGTACCGCCGTCATTTCTTCGATGCTGTGCGCGCCTGTACGGGGAATCAGGACGGGTGTGATGCCGGTGCCGGCGATCTCCTTGAGATAGCAGACCGCCAGGATATCGTTCGGTTCCATGG